>CAZING010000146.1:0-7275 GCA_964540505.1 uncultured Cellvibrionaceae bacterium
CAGACCGTCGGTTGCCGCGAACAGTTACCCGATTTCTCGCATGGCTAACTAGTGCAGGACGCCCGGGTCGTTCTCTATATGAATGCCCAGCGTTTGCAGCTGCTGCGCGAGCCTCGGGTCTTGGTTGGCTCGCCAGCGCTGGTAAAGCCTTAACACGTCGCAGGCGTCAAACTGGGTCTGCTTAAAACAGGCTTGCGCAACGAGGTCCAACAGCTTGGTGAAGGTCTGGGCGAGCTCAGAGAATAAGTGCCGTTTGTTGTTGGTGTTATCGGCCAGGTAATCGTAGGCACCGCCGCCCATTCCGACAAAATAATCTTGGCTAATTCCTCGTTTTTCGTAGTGCTCTGGAAAGAGTGCGCCAAGAAACAGGGCCAGGTCGCCCAATTGTCTTAAAAGCAAGCACCTTTGCCACTGCGTTTGCGCCTCGTGGGCGTCTTTGTAGAGCAGTGCGAGGGGCCGGATGGTGACCTCGCCGCGATCGTAATGGAATAGCTGATCGCTGGTGCCAAAGCGGGCGAGCACGGTGCCGACATACCAGAGCGTGTCGTCTTGCAGCGGGGGGTCGAGTGCTTGGGAGAGTTCGGTGAGCCGCTCGCGAAAATAAATCTCCAGCGGCCGCAAAAAAGCAGAGCTCTGAGTTGTCAGCATTTACGCTTCTCCTCACAGATTTTGGGCAAAGTTTCGAGCGCTTTCGCTTCAAGTGCTGCACCGCGCCGTCCAATAAGGCCCAAAAAAAACTGCGGGCCTGGCCCAGGCGCTTGTGCTCAAGTTTTAAATCGCACCGCCATTTCGCGAAGCGCCGAGGCCGTTTCCAGTAATTGCGCGCTCTCATCGGCGGTGATCGCGGCGTCTTTGGAGGTGTGCGCCGCGACATCGTTAATCGCCACCATATTCTGTTCAATATCCGCCGTTACCGCGCTTTGCTCTTCGGTGGCGCTGGCGATTTGCATGGTCATGTTGGTGATGTGTTGCACCGCCTCGGCGATTTTCTCGAGCGCGTCGCCGGCCTCGCTGGCCGCGGTTGCCGCCTCATCGGTCATGCCACGGCTTGCGGCCATCGCCGCCACCGCCTCCTCGACGCCATCCTGCAGGCGGGTGAGCATAGTGCGAATGTCTTCGGTTGACTGTTGGGTGCGGTTGGCCAAAGTGCGCACTTCATCGGCCACCACCGCAAAGCCTCGACCTTGTTCGCCCGCGCGCGCGGCTTCAATGGCCGCATTAAGCGCCAGCAGGTTGGTTTGCTCGGCCACGCCCCGAATGACGTCGATCACCGAGTTGACGTTCTGCGCTTGGGCTTCGAGTTGGCGCATACGCTCGGCTGTCTCGCCGATATGTTCCGAGAGACTGTTGACCCGGTCGATGGCGTGCATCAGGCGCTCGCGGCCGCTGTCGGTGGTGTGGTTGGCGTTCTTGGCGCTTTCGGCGGTCTCTCCGGTGTTGCGGGCGACTTCGCCTATAGCCGCGGTCATTTCATTGACGGCGACCACTACCAGGTTGATGGCCTGACTTTGCTCGTCGGTCTTTTTCTGGCTGCTAGCCGATACGGTCACCAACTGTTGGCTGGACGTGGTTACATTTTCCGTGGCGGCGCGAATGTCGCTGACTAACTGCTGCAGGCGGGCCATAAATCGGTCGACGTGGGCGGCCAGTTGTCCGATTTCATCATCGCGATTCAAATTGATCCGCAAGGTCAGGTCGCCCTCGCCGTTGGCGATGTCTTGAATTCGGGTGCTAATTTGATTCAGTGGTCGGGTGACCAGTTGCGGTAAAAACGCCGCCATACAAAGCGCGATCAACGAACCGATTAGACCCGTTAGGGTGAGCACAGAAATCATCCGACGCTCTTCTTGTTTAACCTGCTGGGTCAGTAAGTTTACGTGCTCCAAACGGTGTTCGGATACCACATCCAAGTGCGTGCGCAGCGCGCTGAATGCCGTGAATACGACACCATAAGACCGGTTGAGCAAGTCGTCGAGTTCGGTCGAATCTGCGTTGTGGGCGGCCCGCACCAACCCGCTGCTCAGTTCGAACCAGCGCGCGTAAAGTGTGTCGAAGCGTTCTTTTTCTTCACGTGTGCCAATCTCCGATATGCGAAAGGATTGGTGCGCGCGGTCGTATGTTTGTTGGGCGTTGTCTTGATGCTCGCTAAGCAGCGCGTCTCGATCGGTTTGCGCGCCTTGGCTGAGCAAGGCGCGCTCGGCCGTTAAGGCTTGGTACAAATCCCGGTCGGCCTGCATCAACAGTTGAATTTCTGGAAGGTTTACCCCTGCTATAGTGCTGGCGCTGGCGCCAATCGCGCCGGTCGCACGAACAGCCAGAACGCTTAAACATGCGAAAACCGCGACCAAAATCAGCAGCGGCAGGGTCAATTTCCAGCGGAATCCCATATGGTTGTACCAACTGAACATGCATAGTCCTCTGTGTGAGACAAAGACAACTGTGGCGCTCATTAACCCTGTTTAAGCGCGTCGGTTCGAGGCGTCACTTCAAAAATATTAGACCATGCCTTCGCGCGTTGCCCCTTTGAGTTGAATCTATATCGACAGGTGGCATATTTTTATTGACTCGATTTAAGCCCCGTAGGGCGCGTAATAGGCAACGCTCGTTAAACTGGGCCGTCCGCAACGATTAACTATTGGCGTGCCAATTAAGGTAAGTTTGGCGCCAGTAGGGCGACCGAATTCACGCGGGCCAGCAACAACCGTTGCCACCAAGACTCGACGGCAAAACTCCAGGCGCTAAGATAGACGGGGGCTATTAATAAGACCATCGGTTGAAAACCGACTTTGAAGGCGACGGTGCTAGGCGGGGCTTCGCGGGCGATGATCGTTTGCGACCGCGCACGCACGAATAAAAAAATAAAACACAAGGCCTGCTCGCGTGGCGTGGCCGTTTCGTATTGGTCGGACATTTCCAAGCAGTGTAAACTTGAGCGACGCCGCGACTAAGGTGAAGGAGTTTTTGAATAATGATCACATTGCTGGCTAAGTTGTTGAAGGTATTAAACTCCGAGACATCACCCTGGGCGATTGGCTGGGCGGTGGCACTCGGGTTGATGGCGGGCCTCTTGCCTTTTGGTTTCCTCACGCTTGTCATCATTGTTGTGGTTTGTTTGTTTACTGTGAATCTCTCAATTTTCTTTGTTCTTTGGGGGCTCACCGGCGGTTTGATGGTGTTTTTAGGCGAGAACCTTGAGGCCTTTACTTGGCAGCACGCCCGTGCAGAGTGGCTGTTGGAGCTGCTCGCTTCGGTGGAGGCGCTCCAAGTGCTGCATTTGCATCACAGCCTTGTGCTGGGCGCGTTTGTTTTGGGGTTGTTTTTATTGGTGCCGGTGTTATGGATCAGCGCCTTTTTGGTAAAACAATACCGTCTACGATTGATGGCGCGAGTGGACAGATGGAGAGTGGTTCAGCTGGTTAAAGCCAGCAAGTTGTATCAACTTTATCAAACTTTCAGTTAAGGACTCTCCATGATTCGCAAATCCGGCTGGCTTATTTTATTGGTTGTTCTGGCCTTGGTGTTGGCGACGGTGTATTTGTTCGCAGGCTTCGCCATTCGCCATACGATGGTCTACGCGCTTGAAAAAACCTTCGGCGCCGAAGTGAATATCGACAACGTATCCCTGAGCTTGGCACCTTTGACGCTTGAGGTCTCGGACCTGCAAATCACCGATGCTGGCCAACCGACC
Organism: uncultured Cellvibrionaceae bacterium; assembly: GCA_964540505.1. Lineage (GTDB taxonomy): Bacteria > Pseudomonadota > Gammaproteobacteria > Pseudomonadales > Cellvibrionaceae > CAYZQH01. The sequence continues at coordinate 3,689 of CAZING010000146.1, forward strand.
CACAACCTTGTGAGTTTCGACAGCGCGAACGCGGCGTTTTCTGTGTGGCCGGCGCTGCTTGGGTACTATGTGATAGATGAGCTGACCGTGGATGGGTTCCGCTACGGCGCAGCTCGCGAGCGTCCGGGCAAGGTGTATCGCGGCGAGCACGCCGACGCCGAGGAGTCGTTCGATCTTACCGACACCTTGCGTTTGGACCTGCCCGATCTGGACGAGCTGATCGCCCGGATCGATTTGCAGACCCACGCGAAAGGCCAGGCGTTGGCTGATCAAGCTAAGACGCAACAACAGGCCTTGCAAAAAATGGCCGATCGTCTCCCCGACGCCTCGACACTCGATCGTCTCGAAGCCGAGATTAAGGCCGTCACCGACAGTAAAATAGAAAACGCGGCCGATCTCGCCGCCAAAGCCGAACAGCTCAAAACGTTAAAACAGTCCGTGCAGGCCGAGCGTGAACGACTCGCCGAGGTGAAAAACGGGCTAGCCCAGAGCCGAGAAACCTTGGAGCAGGCGGTCGCGGACTTGCGCCGGGCCAACGCCGAAGATTGGCAGAAAATTCAGGACATAGCCCATTTAGACGGCGCCGGTCTGGCGTCGCTGACGCAAATTCTACTGGGCGATTTCTGGGGCGAGAAAGTGGCCCAGGTGCAGGCGCTTTACCAACTCGTGCAGCCCTATCTGCCGGACACCGACAAAGACACTGCCGCGCAGCTGGAGGAGCAGCGGGTGATTCCCGATAGAATCCTGCCGCTACCGCGCAAGCCCTACCCAAATTTTTGGCTGAAACAGGTGCGGGTAAATTGGCATCTCGCCGGTGGCGAAGCCACATTTCAACTCACGGACGTAACGCGCGAACATCAGATTATCGGCTCGCCCACGCGTTTGAACCTGGATATCGAGCAACTGCCGCGCTTGGCTGCGTTTAAGCTGCAAGGTGAATTCGCCATTCTTGGGCAAATGACCACCGCGCTCGATTGGCAGTTGACGGGCTATGACCTCGACAGCTTAGGGTTCGGCAACAGCAATATAGCGCTGACGCTAAACGATGCGCTGATCAACTCGACCGGCTCGTTTAAGCTTGTTAACAGCGAACTAAACCAACAGGCAGAAGTCCGCCTGGTCCAGCCGGAATTTGCGCCTTCCGGCAACGAATACCTGGATAAAATGGTTAATCTGCTCAATGATCAGAGCGAAATTCCTTTGACCTTGAGCGCCCGGGGCGATATCAGCGGCCCGGACCTCAGTGTGCGTTCGCCACTCGACCAGCTGTTGGGCGACGCATTGCTCGGGGAAGGCAAAGAAAAACTGGCGCAATGGCAGCGAGACGCTAAGGCGGAACTCGCGCAGACGCTCGAGCGCGAGTTAAAAGGCCGCGATCAATGGCGGGAGTTGCTTGATACCGAAGACGCCTCGGCCGCCGCGATTGAAGAGCGCATTAGCGCTATGCTCGCCACCAAACTCGGCGATTTGAAAAGCTCCACCGAGGAGCGAGTGAAAGACAGCCTTAAAGAGCGGCTGAAACTGTAGCCGCCGCCCCGGGGGCGCTTGCTGTTCGATTGTTTGGTTTCAGTCTTTGTCGGGCTTGGCAGCAAAACGCAGAGCCTGCCAGTGCGCGGCTTGCGTTGGGTTTGGTTGCCTCCGGGTGCGCGAACATAACATCGCAGTCCACACACCTCAGTAGCTGAGCGCCGCCGAAGCGCCGCCACTCGAGCAAGCGAATGAGTGTTACCCGAAGATGAGCGCTCTCGCGCAGCGAACCCTTACCTAATTTTCCGCATGGCCTACTAGTCTAGCGTTTCGAGTTCGCGCTCGGTCCGCTGTTCGTTGGGCGTTGCGGCCGCCTCCCGCTCTTTGCGCTTTTGCATAACTTGTTCATAAAGTGCAGCCTTTTCTTTCATCTGCGTTTGGCTGTCTTTAAAAACCAGTAGGTATTCAATAGCGCCGCGCTGCATGCCCGGTTGTGCGGTGAACGTGCTTTTTATAAAAAAGTTCGGTAGGCACTTTTGAATTTTTAACGAGTTGATCGGTGGTGTGGTGCGCGGTACCAAGTTTTCGGCTTGCTCGGCTACGCCAAAGCCCAGCGCGGTGGGGGAGTACTGGCGCGGTACGGCGGGGATCGAGCTGCCGCTGTAGCTGAGCGCTGTCAGAAGTGTGCTGTCTTTTACGAAGCGCGAAATCGTTCGAAACAAAGCCGTCATGGTTTGGTCGTCCAGATAATTCAGAAAGTCCCAGGCGACTATCGCGTCGAACGTCTGCTCGGGCTTGAAGTTGCAAAAATGCCCTTCTTCCAAATAAGTCAGTCTTTCGGCTTTTTCATAATCGCGAAGACGCCGCAGCACTTGGCGAAAATCGAGCGTACATACCTCTTTGAAGTGCTTTTGCCATTCACGCTTGCTTTGCGCGTGCGCACCGCCGAGGTCGAGGATAGAAGCGTTTCGGCCGCTCGCCGCGCAGCGCAACAGCTCGGCCAAGGCGGGTGATTTGAATTCTTTATCCGTCGACATGGGGCGCGCTCGGCCTCTATATTTCACTAACCGCTTTTTACCATACTTCATCGAAGGTTGTAATAAAGAACCTGTTCGGAAATTAAAAAAGCAGAAGCCGATCAAAAACCGCAAACTCGGAAAAAAATTTGCGAATCATAAAACCGGAAGCTTCGAGAAACTTATTTTTCTTTTTTGACTGCGTCCAGGTAACGGCTTTTGCCCGGTGACTCAACGCCGGCATCGAACTGAGTTTTGGCTTTCGCGCAAAAACCTGAAAGCCCGAAATCATAAGCCTCAACTGCGACGGTTATTAAGCTTCGGTTAAACCCGCCACCCAAGTCTTAAGCTCTTCAGCGACCGCTTTGTCGTGTGCGCGCAGAAAATCCAGCAAATGCTTCGCGTGCCTCGATACCACTCTGTGTTCCGGGAAATCAATCGATCGGGCCTTGGCCACACAGTGGTGAACGTCACCGAGGGTGAAGGCGCTGTGGGAGTCGCTGGCGAACACTACCTGCCAGTCGAGCGTGTCGACCAGTTCCAGAATTGTCAGGCAATTGTGCGCGCTGCCTTTGCGGGACAGATGAAACGAGCTGTTGTTGATTTCGATAAGCACATTATGGTCTTTGGCGGCGCGTATGACCTCGTCGTAATCGATCGGAAAATTGGGGTTCCCAGGGTGCCCAAGAATTTGTATCTTTCCCGAGGCAATGGCCGCGATCGCCGCGTCGGTGTGGGTCTTTTTGTCTGACGGCGAGAATACCGGTTCGTGGAAACTGGCAATGGCAATATCGAGATACGGCACCATCGCATCTGGAATATCGACACGGGCGGCTTCGGGCAGAATGTTCGCCTCAATGCCGCGCAGCATGGCAACGCCCCCGTGGATTCTTGGCAGCACCTTCATATTGCCGAAATGCCAGGGGTGGGCGCCATCGGGCATGCTGGCAGCATGGTCGGTAATGGCAAACAGTTGCAACCCGCGCTCTTGGGCGGCGCGCCAATAATCGTGAACCGTGCTGTAAGCGTGGGTGCTTGCGACCGTGTGGGCGTGGGTGTCTGTCAGTATTTCCATAATTCAATCGTTCATCAAAATCGCGGTTT
>CAZING010000147.1:0-7260 GCA_964540505.1 uncultured Cellvibrionaceae bacterium
CCAACTGAGCTAAAGGCCCTTGAAATTGTGTGTTCTGTTTTTGTTGCGCTAACCCATCCATGGTGGTGATGCCGGCCCGGCCTTCCTTGGCCGGTCGTAAATTGGGCGCAAAGCAGTGCTTTGCTTAATTCGCCCAATTTACCCAACTGAGCTAAAGGCCCTTGAAATTGGGTGTACCGTCTTTAAGGCGGGGGATTATAAAGGCGTTGGCGTGCAAACTCCAGCTTAAAGTTGGGGCCGAATTGGGCCTGATTGGGGTTGAATTTGAATTGCTTCTGAGGCGTTTAGCCTGGGTGGGGTAAGCACCATTACGGAAGGCGACCGTAGATGCATACACGCTTAGGTTTGTGACCACTGTCGCAGCAGGTTGTGGTACACGCCTGTGAGCTGGACGATTTCGGGGCTGTCTTGGACTTTGGTGCGCAGGCGCTGCAGCGCGATATCCATGTCGAACAGTATGCGTCGTTTTTCATCGCTGGCGACAAGGCTTTGCAGCCAGAAGAACGACGCGAGGCGGCGCCCGCGAGTGACGGGGGTGACCCGGTGCAGGCTGGTGGCCGGGTACAGCACCATATCGCCTGCGACCAGTTTTATCGCCTGGCTGCCATAGGTGTCTTCAATCATCAGTTCGCCGCCGTCGTATTCTTCAGGCTCGGATAGAAACAGCGTCATCGAAACATCGGTGCGCACTTTCACCGGGGTGCCGGGCACTTGGCGAATGGCGTTGTCTACATGCACGCCAAAGGCTTGGCCGCCTTGGTAGCAATTGAACAGCGGCGGGAAGATTTTCGCGGGCAGTGCTGCAGATAGAAACAAGTTGTTGCGCGCCAGTGCCCCGAGAATCAGGTCGCCCAACTGGCGCGCGACGGCGCTATGCTCTGGCAACTGGAGGTTGTTTTTCGCTTGGGAGGATTGATAACCGGCGGTGACATTGCCGTCGACCCACTCGGCCTGCGCCAGCGCCGCCCGGGCTTCTTTCACTTGGTCCGCGCTTAGCACTTTGGGTATGTTCAGCAGCATGCGCGCTCCCTTGGTCGATTTGCATGGGTTTTAAAAGATGAGGACGTCCCTGCCCTCGAAGCATGGGGACGTCTAAAACGTATAGCGGCCCGTGAGGCGGTAGTGCTGGCCCTCACCTGGGATAAAGTGGCCGCCGCCAATTTGGTCGATGTATTCCTCGTCGGTGATGTTGGTGCCATTCAACTGGAAGCTCAGATTGGCATTGAGTTCGTAGGCTATCATCATCTCCAATAAGGTGTAATCGGGCGCTACCCGGGCGCCGAACGCGCTGGCGCTGTTGACGCGCTCGTCTATGTACTGAAGGCCAAGACCGGCGGACCATTGCGGGCTGAAATCGTAACGCGTCCAAAGGCTGGCCGAATTCTCGGGCGCGCGCGCCAACACGACGCCTTCAAGCGGATTATTAACGCCCGCTACGCTTGAGATTTCCGCCTTTTGATAGGTGTAGCTTGCCAACACCGACCAAGCATCGGTGATTTGCCCGGTCGCGCTAAGCTCAAACCCTTCCACTTTCTGATCGCCCTGCACGGTTGGCAGGCCCCGGCCCTGACTGAGCGCCGCGTCTATTTTGCGGGTATGGAACACCGCCGCGTTCAGCAGCAGTCGCTGGTCGTAGAGCTGCCACTTGGTGCCAAGCTCGTAGCTTTCTGCTTCCTCTGGGTCGAGGTTAGCGGTGGTCTCGGTCGCGGTCAGGTCCTCCGCCGCAGGGTTGAACGAGTTACCGGCGCCGAAGTAGATGCTGCCGTTGGCCACGGGCTTAAAGACCAGGCTGGCATTCCAGGACGTGAGCGTGTCGCTGGTTTCGATTTTCGCGCTTGGGTCGTCGTAGTCGTGGTAGTACTCGGTATCAAAGCTGTCGGAGCGCAGCCCCAAGCCCAGCTCCCACTTCGGGTTCAGGGTAATGGTGTCGAAAATATACACCGCAATATTGTCGCCTGTGGCCTCCAGGTTGTCGCCGACGCGTTGGTAGTTGCCGGTGAAGGGCACGCGGGGGTTGGGGTTATACAGGTCGACCGTCTCGCTGTTTACATCCAGGTTGTCGCTGCCAAGGTCGTCGAAAGTCCAACGTTTTTCCACCTCTCTGCTCACCTCCACTCCGGCGACCACATTGTGGCGCACGCTGCCGGTCTGGTATTGCCCAAGCAACGCGGCCTGCAGCACTTGCAGCGCGTTTTCCTGGTCGCGGGTCTTTTCGTCCGAGAGGCGCACATCGGTGGTGGTCGCGGTATCGATAAAACGCGGGGCGGTAACCACCGACTCGCGAGCCACCTTACCGGCGCGGCCCATCACCCGAAAGGTGACCTTGTCGCTGAGGTCCTGTTCGTATTTTGCGGTCACTGAGGTCGCGTCTATGTCTTCGTAGTCGCGATACACATTGCCGTAAAAGTTGCTAAAAGGTACGGGCGGTGGCCCGTTTAAGTGCGAAGCAAGCGCCGCCACTGTGTCGTCACCGCCGCTGACCCAAGGCATACCGAAGTCAGGGAGGTTTTCTTGGGTTAAATACTCCGCATTAAAATTAAAACGTCGCGCGGTGCCAAGGCCCGTTGCCAAGGAGGCGGCGACGCCCGTGCTTTTGTTGAACGCTTCGTCGCGCCCTGGCGTGTCGGAGTCTTCGTGCAGCAGGTTCACCCGCAAAGCCGCGGTGTCGCTAAGCGGCTTGTTGATATCGGCCGTGACGCGGTAATCCCCTTCTGAGCCCACCCGCAGGCCAACGTCCGAGGCGTCGTCGGCAAATGCGGTTTTGCTTTGCAGGTTGATACTGCCGCCGGTGCTGCCGCGCCCCGCAACCACACCGCTTGGGCCTTTGCTGACCTCCACGGCCTCGACGTTGTAGGTGTCGCGGTAATAACCCGCGATATCGCGAACGCCGTCGACGAAGATATCGGTACGGGCGTCAAAGCCCCGGATACTCAAGGCATCCCCTGTGGGCGTACCGCCCTCACCGGCGGCCAAGGAAATGCCCGACACACTGCGCAGCGCGTCGGATAGGTTTTCTACACCGCGGTCTTTGATCACCGCTTGAGGCACAACTGTGATGGTTTTTGCGGTGTCCAGAAGCGGTTGGGTGTAGACAAATTGTGTGGATTGGTCGACTTGATAACTGTCTTCGGACTGCGCGCTGGCCTCAGCCGTTGGCAGTTCGCGAATGGCCTCTTGGGCGAATGCCGGTCCTGCAGCGGCCACCGCCAATGCGAGGCTGCTTTTTCCGACGCGCCTTAGCACGCCCGAATTGAATTTTTTCATGACAACTCCTAATGGTCGGTCGAAAGTAGCAATGAGAATGGTTCTTGTTTGTGAGCGGGTCGCATAATGCCATAATTTTTAGTGATTGCAAATCATTATCATTTACATATCGATTTGACTGCAGGATAATTCCCCACTCTTAAAAACGACATCCGGGGTTTGGGTGAACAAGCGAACGAAATACACACGCCTGGGGCTTGTAATGAGTGGTTGGCTGGCCGTGTTCGCGGCGCCTCCCGCTTGGGCGGACCCAGCACAAGTGGACCAACTGGTCACCGAGTGGTTGACGATAGAGGCCCAAGAGGCGGCTATGCAGCGTCATTGGCGCGAACAAAAACCGATGCTTAAGCAGCGTCAAACGCTGCTTAAGCGCGAAATTGCTCAGTTAAACGACCTGCTCGCCAACAACGCCCAAGGCGAGGACGAAGTCAGCCAACAACGCGCCGAGCTCGCCGCAGAGCAAACCGAGTTGGAGCGCATGCAAGCCCAAACCGTGGCGGGGCTTAAACAGCTCGAAGCCGCGCTTGAGGCGATTGCCCCTGGCCTGCCGCCGCCGGTGGCGAGCGCGTGGCAGGCCGAAACCGCAGACTCACCGGATGCCGCGGATACCAGCAAACGATTGCAAGTGGCGCTGGCGAAGCTCGCCCGATTGCGAGAGTTTGATCAGCGGGTGAGCGTTCATCGCATGCCACTGACCGACGCCTCGGGCGATAAAGTGATGGTTCACCAAATTTACCTGGGCGCGGCCCAAGCTTGGTTTGTCACCCCCAACGGCGCTCGCGCCGGCACGGGCCAAGTTCGCCAAGGCGTGTGGCAATGGCAGTGGCGGCAGCAGATGGCCCCTGGGCCGGTGCGCGCGGCCATTGCGAGCTTTGAGAAAACCGCCGAGCCGGCGCGAATTGAATTGCCGATCGAACTGCCCGAGGTCAACCTGTGAACGCTCGATTACTGCTTGCTGTTACGCTGATTCTAGCCCTGCCTTTGGTTCAGGCTGCGCCGGTGGATGCCAGTCTCACCCGCGACATACAAACCGCGCAGGCGAAACTTGAGCGCACGCAAACGCGCATAGGCACCGAGCGCACGGAACTTGCGCGCAGCTTGAATGAGCTCGAGAACCAAGCCGTGGCTCTGCGCTCGCGGGCCGCCGCCGCACAGCGTCTCGCCGATGAAGCCACCCTCAGCCTGCAACAACTGCAAAACCGCCTGCAGACGTGGCGCCAGCAACAGGCCTTCCAAAACAATCAATTGCACCGCTTTCTGCGCGAATTCGACACCGCAGGCGACGCCCCGAGCGGCGCTGACGCACTCGCCCGCGCGATCCAAATTGCCGAGGCGAGTCTCGCCGAACAAACCCCGGCCTGGCGCGAAGCGGAATTGGTGCAAGCAGATGGGCGCGTACGAGTGCTGCCAACGTTGCGCTTAGGGCCGAGCACCTGGTATTGGGACCCGGTGAGCGAAACGGGCGGTGAAGCGAAAATAATCGACGGCCTTTTGCAGACGAGCCTCGCGTTTTCGGGCGCCGAGAGCCGCCAGGTACAGGCGTTGTACGAACGCGGCGCCGGGCCCATAGCCCTGGACCCGAGCAATCGCGCCAGCCGCTTGGTCGCCGCCCACGAAGGGCCGATCGAGCACATAGGCAAAGGCGGACTCTGGGCGATTCCTATAGTGGCCTTCGGCCTTTTTGCGCTCGCAATCGCACTGGCCAAAGCCTGGCAACTGTGGCGTCTGCCTAAAGTTCGCACGCTCAGCGCGCGGCAATTGCAAGCTGCATTCAAACGCGAACACGGCGCGCCTTCGCTAAGCGGATACCAAAACGCGCTTTTGACGATTGCCCGCGACACCCCTCACCCGCGCGTGCGCGACGATCGGTTGTTCGCGGCCTTATCCGATACCCACCACCACCTGGGCCGGTGGCTCGGCGCTATAGCGGTCACCGCCTCGGTGTCGCCGCTGCTCGGCCTGCTCGGCACCGTGAGCGGGATGATCGAAACCTTCAAGATGATGACGCTGTTCGGAGCGGGTGACCCGCAGGTGGTCTCCGGCGGGATTTCACAGGCGTTGATTACCACCGAGTTAGGCCTGGTTGTGGCCATTCCGGCGCTGATCTTAAACGCGCTGCTGTCGCGTCGCGCCAAACAGTATTACGCAGCGCTCGAGAGCTTCGCGCTGCAGTTATCCGATGACCAGGTGACCCCGGTGGCGACCAAACCGGCCGGCCTCGGCACTACCCCCGCGAAGGAGGCCGTTGCGCTTTGAACAACACATTCCACGCAATAACCGGAAATTGGGTCTGCTGGGCGATTATTGCGCTGGCGCTGGCCTGCTACTACGCGCTGGCTCTGCGCACGTTCAACTCGCAGTCGGAGGACCGAGGCGCACATATTGCGGTGCTGATTGCTGCGCTGCCGCTTGGTGGCTTGTTCGGCACCATCACAGGCTTGTTGCAATGCTTTGGCGCAATGGCCGCAGGTGACGGCGGCGAAGCCATTACCAGCGGCATAGGCGCCGCGCTATTCACCACACAACTCGGACTCGTGTGCGCGGTGCCTGCCTGGCTTTGGCAGAGCTGGCTAAACGGTCGTCGGCTGGCGGTAGCCGAGGGAGCCCGACGTGTCGTCGCGTCTTAGAAACCGCCTCGAGCTGCAGCAGCCGCAAACCATCGACCTGTCGCCGCTGCTCGATGTGGTGTTTATTTTGTTGATCTTTTTTATCGTCACTACGGTGTTTGTGCGAGAAACCGGTGTGGAGGTCGACAAACCTCAGGCGATTTCCGCGCAAAGCTTACCGTCCAGCGTGATTTTGCTGGCCATTACCCGCTCGGGGGACGTCTGGCACGACGGCGCCAACATTGGCGTCGCGGGGGTGCGCGCCACCCTCGCCCAAATGCTCGACGCGAACTCGCGCCCGGTGGTGATTCAGGCGGATAAAAACGTGTCTGCCGAACTGTTGGTGCAAGTCCTGGATGAAGCCAAGCTCGCCGGCGCCGAGCAGGTGAACCTGGCGACCGAACAATGAGTCGCGTTAACGCTTGGCAACTGCACAGTCGCGCGGGCCTGCTGAGCGCGACTGTGCTTGGCTGCGCGCTGGCGCTGCTGTGGCTTGGCAACCAGGCGAAAGTGCAGGCACCCGAGCGGCTGACCTTGCGCACCGTGCACTTGGCTCCGCCACCGCCACCGCCGCCACCGCCGCCTGTGCAAACGCCGGTGACCGAGACCCAGCTCAATGTCACTCTGGCGGGTACGGGTGCAAGCCTGCCGCAAATTCAGCTGTCAAAACCCAAAGTGGCCTTGGCGCCGCCGAAGATGACCGCGCTTGCCGCACCCGAGCCCGACTGGCGGGATATGGCCGTGGATTGGCAGGCCTTCAGTCTGGCGGAACTCGATAGCCTACCGAGTTTGACCACGCCCTTGCAGGTGCGCCTGCCGAAATCGCTCAGTCGGCGCGGCGTCACCGAGGTGCTGGTGAAGCTCGATATAGTGGTCGACGAAAAGGGTCAGGTGGCGCTGGTGGGCGTTATCGAAAACCCCTATCCCGAGCTGTTGCCCGAAATTGCCCGCATGGTGCGCGGCAGCCGTTTTACCCCGCCGCGCAAAGGCGACGAGTCGGTGCGAGCGCGTTTTATCTGGCCGGTGAACATAAAAGGTTGAGCATGAGAAAATTTCTGACCACAGCTTGCACACTGCTTGCACTTTGGCCGCTTTGGGCGCAGACCGCGCCGGGCGTCAAGCTTGCCGACCCGCAGTGGCACCTCTGGCAAAGCAACCTGCCGCCGCAGCAGGCGTCGCTCAGCCTCGCCGCCTCAGAGCAGAGTTTGCTGCGCACATTGCAACCGCACTTGGAAGCGGAAGATTATCAGGCTGCGGCAGCTGTGCTGCGCGAGCAGCCGGTGGCCGCCGCCAGTGGCGCGCTCAATTTGCTGCGCGGACAAATACTGCTTCAATTAAAAGACTATGCAAGCGCGCGCGCCGCGTTTGAGGCGGTGCTCGCCGTCGCACC
>CAZING010000148.1:0-7198 GCA_964540505.1 uncultured Cellvibrionaceae bacterium
TGGATGCGTATACGAAAGGTCAGGGTCTTGCCGGCAAACGGGTGGTTATAGTCCACGTCTACGTTGAATTTGCCCGCTTTCACAATTCGCACATTCGCAGCGCCGCCCTCTGTTCGAACTTTAACGAGCATGCCGGGCAACAGTCGTTTATATCGGCCTATCAGGTGTTTTATCGGGACGCGTTTAACCGCGTTGGGGGTGACGGGGCCGTAGGCCTGCTCGGGTGGCAGGGTGACGCTCAACTCATCACCGGCGGTTTTGCCCTGCAATGCGGCTTCAAGCGCCGGAAGCAAATTTCCCGCCCCATGCAGATAGGCCATGGGCACACCTTCATCGTTAGATTCCAGCTCGGTGCCGATTTCGTCAGACAGTTTATAGAAGAGCGTTACAACGCTGTTTTGGGTGATTTCCATTGTTTTTTCCTGTTTGAGCCTATTAAATATCGACAAATCCGATTAAGGTTCACAAGCCTTTTATCAACAATTTACTTATCCGCCCACGAGATCACTCGAATCGCTATTATTGCACGGGGCTGAACGTACCTCGGCCGGTGAAACAAATCGTGATCGTTTCATGCGGGGCGGCGATTCTAACCCCAAACTCAGGTTAAGGCAGAAGTTAATGACGCGCGAACGCGATAAGTTGTTAATTGGAAGTGAAGAGTGGTGCGCATTTCCCAGTTTGGGTATTCCCGCGGTCAAAGCGAGAATTGATTCCGGCGCTAAAACGTCTTCTATCCACGCCGTCAACATTACCTCCTTCCGGCGTGGCAAAGCGCAGTGGGTGAGCTTCGATGTCCATCCTCTACAGCAAGACCGCCGTGCGGTCGTGCACTGTCAGGCAGAAGTGGTGGACAAACGCAATGTCAAAAGCTCCAGTGGCGATTCCGAGCGGCGGATTGTTGTTAAGGTGCCACTGAAGCTTGGTGACATGCAAGGTGAGATCGAGCTGACACTGACCAATCGCGACAGTATGGGGTATCGGATGTTGCTTGGCAGAGAGGCGATGATGGGGCGGGTGTTGGTGGACCCGTCTGCGAACTTCCTGTTGGGCGATATTCCTGCGGCAGAGCTCACCCGCCTTTACAGAAAGCAGGTGAAAGCCAAGCCCGATGGCCTTGTGATAGGCATTTTGGCAAGCGACGCCAACCTTTACAGCAACCGACGACTGCTCGAGGCGGGCGAAAGGCGGGGTCATAAAATGCATTTTCTCAACATCCGCCACTGCTATATGCGCATAGACTCGGACATGCCGGAAATCCATTCCCGAGGCGGCAGTGTTCTGGAACCTCTGGACGCAGTGATCCCTCGAATTCGACCGAGTTTGACTTTTTATGGCTGTTCTTTAGTTCGCCAGTTTGAGAGCATGTCCACCTATGCACTCAATACCTCCTCGGCTATTTCCCGCTCGAGAGACAAGTTATTCTCGTTGCAGATGTTAATTAAATCCGATATCGACATTCCGGTAACGGGCTGCGCCAACTCGCCAATGGATACCGATAACCTGATCGAAATGGTCGGCGGTGCGCCTTTAGTCGTCAAGCTTTTAGAGGGTTCCCAGGGCCAGGGTGTGGTCTTGGCCGAAACAAAAAAGGCTGCAGAAAGTGTGATTAATGCATTTAAGTCTTTGCAGGCCAATTTGTTGGTGCAGGAATTTATCAAAGAAGCCGATGGCAAAGACCTTCGGCTTTTTGTTATTAACGGCAAGGTCGTCGCGGCAATTGAGAGAACCGCGGCGCCTGGCGAATTCAGAGCGAATATTCATCAAGGCGGAACCGCCGACAGAGTCAAGATCACCACCGAAGAGCGACGCTTGGCCTTAAAGGCCGCTAAAACGCTCGATCTTGCGGTCGCGGGGGTCGACCTTATACGCTCGGAAAGAGGGCCGCTTCTGCTCGAGGTCAATTCATCGCCAGGCTTGGAAGGCATTGAAAGTGTTACCGGGCTCGATATCGCCGGCATGATGATTAGCGCAATTGAAAAGAAATTGCACTGGAAAGCCAAGCACTAAACCGGTGCGCTTCGCTGTTTCGGCGCCACCCTAAAGCAAGCGCAATGCATTTAAAACGAGGTCAAGATGACGTTCGCAACTTATCTGCGCGGTGCCGCCGCCTTGGTGTTAACGGCCGCGCTGCAGGCGTGCAGTTCAGTCGATACTGGCGATAATACCCAAGCGGATCCGGCCGATACGCTAAGCCAACTGACCTGGCAGAGCTACGACGATGCCCAAGCCGCCGAATATGCGGGGAACTGTCGCAGCGAATTTAATAAAGCCGTCGCGCAGTTTCGCGATATGGCGACCAAACCCTCTAACGATAAAGCCTTCTTATCGGCCATCAATCAGTTCGATATTACGGTGGATCGAGTCGCCTCGCTCGCGCGCCTCTACCACAATGTTCACCCCAGCAGCGTCGTGCGTCTGGCGGCGGGGGAGTGCGAGCAGAAAGTGGCGTCCTTGATGAGCGAGGTGCGCCTTTCTGTCGCGCTCTACGGTCGTTTGAAAGAAGTTAAAACCGAGCCCTTCAATGCGGTCACCAGGCGTTTTATCGAACGGATGCTCGAAGACTTCGAACTGTCGGGTGTCAACAAAAGCGATTCAACCAGAGCGCAAATCGTCCGTCTCAATGACGAGATCGTAAAGACCGGGCAAAGGTTCAGCCAACACATTCGCGAGGACATTCGTACCCTGTTCGCCGAACCCGACGAACTGAAAGGTCTGCCGCAGGATTTTATCGATGCTCATCCTGTGAACGCCGAAGGCGTGGTCGAGCTTACCACCCGCTACCCAGACTATCTGCCCATTATGCAATACGCCGAAAGCGATGATTTGCGCTACCGGCTATACAAAGCCTTTCGCCAGCGCGGCTTTCCGGCGAATCAAAGTGAATTGCAAAAGCTTCTGTCACAGCGTTACGCCTACAGCCAGTTGCTCGGCTTTAATAATTTTGCTGAATATATAACAACGAACAAAATGATAAAAACGCCCGAAAACGCACAAGCGTTTATCGATAGGGTAGCCGCAATAGCGGCGCCGGCCGCGAACGCCGACAAGCAAGAGCTTTTGCAACGGTTGCAGCAGATAGACCCGGGTGCCACCGAGGTTACCGATTGGCAAAAGACCTACTTGGAGAACTTGGTCCGCTCCGAGGTATACGAGGTGGATGCCCAGAGAGTTCGCGAATATTTCGCTTACGACCGAGTAAAAAAGGGTGTCTTTCAACTGGTGGAATCGCTGTTTAATGTCCAGATTGTGCCGTGGCAGACAGAGGTTTGGCACCCTTCGGTCGAAGCCTGGCAGATCATGGATCAGGGCGATTTAGTCGGCCAGTTCTATCTTGATATGCACCCGCGAGACGGCAAGTACAGCCACGCGGCATCATTTGGTATTCGCACAGGCGTTAAAGACGTGCAGACACCCATCAACGCGCTGGTGTGTAATTTCCCCGGGGGCGAGGGCGAGGTCGGCCTTATGGAGCACAACCAGGTCGAAACTTTCCTTCACGAGTTCGGTCATCTGTTGCACGATTTGTTTGGCGGTCATCAGCCTTGGCTTGCGCTGTCGGGCGTCGCGACCGAATGGGATTTTGTTGAAGCGCCTTCGCAGATGTTAGAGGAGTGGGTGTGGGACGCGACAACTTTAAAAACCTTTGCCCGCAACGCCGAAGACGAAGTGATACCGGATGAGCTGATCGAAAAAATGAACGCGTCGCGAAGGTTTGGTAAGGGCCTTTGGACGACCCAACAGATGTATTACGCGGCGCTGTCTCTGAATTATTACAACCGCCCGGCAACTGAGGTGAACCCGCTGGCGTTGGAAACCGAAATGGCTGCCCGTTATGCGCCGTTCGCGCACGTGGACGACACCTACTTCTATGCCTCGTTTGGGCACCTTAACGGTTACTCTGCAATTTATTACACCTATATGTGGTCGCTGGTAATCGCTGCGGATATGTTCAGCGAATTCGAACGACACGGCTTACAGAATCGCGAGGTCGCCGCGCGCTACCGTCAGAGCGTTCTGGGGGCCGGTGGTAGCAAGGATGCCGCCGACCTGGTGCGGGATTTCCTTGGCAGACCTTACAGCATTGATGCCTTTGCCAACACTTTGACCGATAAATAATTCTGGAGCATTTAATGAGATTTTTGCTTGCGACACTTTTGCTGTTGAACTTAAGCTCGGCTTTAGTGGGCTGCTCTTCAGGGGATTCCAATCCTGTACAAACCGGAATAGAGAACCAGGTGTTGCATCGTGGTAATGCCGATGAAATATCCGCGCTCGACCCGCATATCACCACAGGCATGCCGGAGTTTCGGATTCAAATGGCGATATTTGAAGGCCTGGTCGCGAAGGATGGCAAAACCTTGGAGCCGGTACCCGGCGTTGCCGAACGCTGGGAGGTCTCCGAAGACGCCACACGCTTTACGTTTTATCTGCGCGATAACGCAAAATGGTCGGATGGCACCGAGCTCACCGCCAAGGATTTCGTGCAGTCCTGGCGGCGAGCATTGCTGCCTGCGCTTGGCAATCAATACGCTTATTCGATGTACGTGATCAAAAACGCCGAGGCGTTCCATAAAGGAGAAATCCAAGATTTCAGTCAAGTGGGGGTTCAGGCTCTAGATGAAAAAACGCTGCAAGTGGAACTGCGAAGCCCAACACCTTATTTTTTGACACTGCTCGACCATCACAGTATGTACCCTGTGCCGGTGCATCTTATCGAAAGGCTTGGCGAATTAGACGACCGAACGTCGAATTGGACCAAGCCGGAACATTTTGTCGGCAATGGGCCGTTTGTGGTCACCGAATGGGTGCCGAATAAAATACTGACCGTTGAAAAAAATAATAACTACTGGGATGCGGCCAAGGTAAAACTCAATGCCATCAAATACTACCCAATTCAACAGCTAACAACCGAAGAGCGAACCTTCAGGGCTGGCCAGCTTCATTTGACAAACGATTTACCCATTGAAAAAATCCAGACATACAAACAAGAAAACCCTGAAGTTTTGCGCAGTTCTCCTTATTTTGGAACCTATTATTATCGCTTCAATACCTTGAAGAAACCGCTTGACGATGTCCGGGTTCGCCAGGCCTTGACTTACGCCATCGATAGAGAACTTTTGGTGGAAAGAGTCACCAAAGGCGGGCAACTTCCGGCCTACAGCCTGACCCCGCCCAGCGTACAAGGTTATACGGCGAGAGCTAAAGTGAAGCAAGACGTCGAACTTGCTCGAACACTGCTCGCCGAGGCGGGCTATCCGAACGGCGAGGGCTTTCCCGAGCTTGAAATACTCTATAACACCTACGAAGACCATAAAGTCATTGCTGTGGCGCTGCAACAGATGTGGAAGAAGGCGTTAAACATTGATGTGACGCTGCAAAACCAGGACTGGAAAGTGTATCTGGCAACGGTTCGCGGCATGGATTATCAAATCGCGCGGGCCGCCTGGATTGGCGATTACCTCGACCCCAATACGTTTCTCGATATGTATGTAACCGGTGGTGGCAACAACAGCACCGGTTGGTCCAACCCGCGCTACGATGAGTTGATTCGAATGGCCGCAAACACCGCGTCCCAAGAGCAGCGTTACGAATACTTTCAGCAGGCCGAAGCCATATTGATGGAAGAGGTTCCGATTATGCCAATTTACACTTACACTCGAAATTACTTGGTTCACCCCTCCGTTAAGAATTTGCACGAAAATATTTTAGACTACCACCCTTATAAAGATATTTATCTTGAACAAAACGATAAATAGCCCATGTTTAAGGTCGCTTTAAAAAGATTTTTGCAGGTTATTCCGGTCATTTTGGTGGTGGTGACCATCACCTTTTTCATGGTCAGGGCAGCCCCAGGCGGGCCGTTCGACGATGAGCGAGCGGTCGCGCCGGAGGTTCTGAGCGCGCTCAACAAGCAGTACAACCTCGATGCGCCTCTTATTCAACAGTACTTTGACTATTTGGCGAACCTGGCGCGGGGGGACCTCGGGCCTTCGTTCAAGTTTCCGGGCAGAACGGTAAATGAGATCATCGCCAGCGGTTTTCCTGTTACCGCCGAACTCGCGTTCTATGCGATCGTCATCGCGTTGCTTATAGGCATCAGTGCCGGCGCGTATGCGGCCTTGCGGCCAAATTCCTTCCGCGACTACAGCACCATGACCGCGGCAATGGTCGGCATTTGCCTGCCATCTTTCGTTCTCGGCCCTTTATTGTTACTGGTGTTTGGCATTTGGCTTGAATGGTTGCCGGTATCGGGCTGGGGCGTATTGCCCGGAGATAAAATATTGCCGTCACTGACCTTGGGCGCTACCTACGCGGCTTATATTGCGCGCATTACCCGTGGCAGTATGCTCGATGAACTTGCAAAAGATTATATTCGCACCGCCAGGGCGAAGGGGTTGACTGAGTTTAACGTGGTCACCCGCCATGCATTGCGCGGTGCGCTGACCCCTGTGGTGTCGTTTCTCGGGCCGGCGCTCGCTGGGCTCCTCACGGGCTCTTTTGTTGTCGAGTCCATATTTGAAATTCCGGGGTTGGGGCGCTTTTTCGTGCAAGCGGCGTTTAATAGGGATTACACAATAGTGCTAGGCACGGCCATCTTTTTTGCTGTGCTCATTGTCTTGTTCAATTTATTTGCGGATTTACTCCAGATATGGATGAATCCGAAGCTTAGACGGTAAGCCTGATGACACAGGTCGAATTTGAAGCGGGAACCTCGTTGTGGCGAGATGCATTTCGTAGGCTTTCGCGAAATAAAATGGCAATTGTCAGTTTGATATTTCTTTCGCTTTTATGTCTGCTGGCGCTGGTGACGCCTTGGATTGCACCTTTCGAATACCAAGCTCAAGACCTGTATCTCGGCGCTTCCGGCCCATCATTCGAGCATTGGCTCGGCACGGATGTACTCGGACGCGATTTGATGACCCGCATTATGTATGGCAGTCGCGTATCACTGATGGTCGGGTTTATCGCGACCAGTGTGGCGCTGGTCATTGGCGTTACCTGGGGGCTTATTGCCGGTTTTAGTGGTGGTAAGGTCGATGCCGCCATGATGCGCACGGTCGACATCATCTACGCACTACCGTTTTCTGTGTTTGTCATTCTCCTTACGGTCGCGTTTGGTCGAAGTATGCTTTTGCTATTTTTGGCGATAGGCGCGGTCGAATGGTTGACCATGGCACGAATCGTCCGCGGGCAA
>CAZING010000149.1:0-7176 GCA_964540505.1 uncultured Cellvibrionaceae bacterium
CGGTCTCGGGGTCTACAGCTGCTCTATTGCGCACGCACGCGAGCCCGACAATCTGTTGCTGCGCGGCGATATCAACGTGTTTGTGCCCGAAAATCTTGACCAATTTTTACGCGGAGACGCAAGATGAACCGCCGAGTTCTGATCACAGGGTCCAGTCGCGGCATAGGTCGCGCCATCGCGCTTGGCCTAGCCCAGGACAACTACGACTTGGTGCTGCATTGCCGAGAGAACCTAGCCGCCGCCGAGGCCGTCCGCGACGCTCTGGGCGACGCCGCAAACCGCTGCCAGATACTGCAATTTGATGTCGCCGACCGCGAGGCGAGCCGTGCGGCTCTCGAAGCAGACGTCGACGCCCAGGGCGCTTATTACGGCGTGGTGCTCTCGGCCGGCATTACCCGCGACGCGGCCTTTCCCGCATTGACGCCCGACGCCTGGGATCGGGTGATTCATACCAACCTCGACAGCTTTTACAATGTCTTGAACCCCATCGTTATGCCCATGATCCAAAGGCGCGCGCCTGGGCGTATCGTCACCCTGGCGTCGGTCTCGGGAATGATCGGCAACCGGGGCCAGACCAATTACGCGGCCTCCAAAGCGGGTTTGATCGCGGCCAGCAAATCCCTGGCTTTGGAATTGGCCAAACGCCAAATCACAGTCAATTGCGTGGCGCCGGGAATTATCGACACCGATATGGTCAGCCCCGAATTGCTGGAGGCGAGCCGCAAAGACGTGCCTTTGCGCCGCGCTGGCAAACCTGAAGAGGTGGCCTCGCTGGTGCGCTACCTGCTAAGCGATGCCGCCGCCTACATCACCCGCCAGGTGATCTCCGTCAATGGCGGGCTCTGCTAATGACCCGCGTGGTGGTCACCGGCATGGCCGGCATCTCACCGATCGGCAGCGACTGGCAAACCCTTGAAGCTCACCTGCGCGCGGGCCGTAGCGGCGTGCGCACCATGCCCGAATGGGACATCTACACCGACCTCAACACCCGTCTGGGCGCCCCGGTCACCGATTTCGTGCTGCCGCCGCATTTTGGCCGCAAGCAAACACGCAGCATGGGTCGAGTCTCGCAGATGGCGACGCTCGCCACCGAGCGTGCACTCGCCGATGCCGGTCTTATCAATGACCCCTGTATCACCGACGGTCGCATGGGCGTCAGCTACGGTTCGTCAACCGGCAGTACCGCTGCGATCGCTGATTTTGGCCGCATGCTGATCCACCACCAAGCGACGAGCCTCAACGCCAATTCCTACATTAAAATGATGAGCCACACGGCTGCGGTGAACATAGGCGTGCACTTCAAGCTCAAAGGCCGCACCATTACCACCTCCAGCGCCTGCACCTCTGGCAGCCAAGGCATAGGCTACGCCTACGAGGCCATACGATTCGGTCGGCAAACGCTGATGGTTGCCGGCGGCGCCGAGGAGCTCTGCGCAACCGAGGCGGCGGTCTTTGACACGCTGTTTGCGACCAGCGTGAAAAACTCGACCCCGCAACTCACCCCCAGACCTTTCGACCGCCACCGCGACGGCTTGGTCATCGGCGAGGGCGCCGGGACCCTGATTCTCGAAGCACTCGAACACGCGCAGGCGCGCGGCGCCCGCATTCACGCCGAAATAGTGGGTTTCGGTTGCAATTCTGACGGCAGTCATGTCACCCAACCGGTTACCGAGACCATGCAGACCGTTATGGAAATGGCGCTCGCCGACGCCGGTTTGGACCCGAGCGACATCGGCTACATCAGCGCTCACGGGACCGCCACTCATAAGGGCGACCCCGCCGAAACCCAGGCGACGGCTCGACTGTTCGGTACGCGTACACCGATAAGCTCTCTGAAAAGCTACACCGGCCACACTTTGGGTGCCTGCGGCGCCTTGGAGGCCTGGGTGGGCATACAAATGATGGCCAACGGTTGGTTCCACGGCACGCTCAACCTCGACGAGCCAGACCCCGAGTGCGGCGAGCTCGACTACCTTCTGCCACCGGGCCGGTGCTTGTCGCCGGAGTTTTTCATGAGCAACAACTTCGCTTTCGGCGGCATTAACACTTCGATCATTTTTAAACGCTGGCACGCCTAAGGCCGCCCCGAGGCGTCGGCACGCGCCTGCGAGCCTCTTGATCTTTGCGTTGCCGGGGCCGTCGGCGCACACTGTCACAAGCCGCGCTGCCCAAAAGCAATGACAGCGCACCGAAGGTTTCGGTTGAGGCTAAGGGCACGCGGGAGCCACCGCTGCCGACCAATCCCAAACAGCCCCAGCGCGGAACCCGAAGCCCGAGTTCGGCATCTCAATAGAGCCTTCAACGGTGCCTTGGCAATGCCTGTGACGCCCAGCACCTGTTCTACACTTAGGGGAGCGCAGGCCGCCAATAGCCAAGCCGTGGACGCTTGGTGATGCCGAGCGCCTACAATAACAATGGAAGAATGCACCGAACTATGTCCGATACCGCAGATAATACGCTCGAGACGAGCGATCTCAACCTCGACAACCCGGCTCACTACATCAACCGGGAAATCTCACATCTGAAGTTTAATCAACGCGTGTTGTCCGAGGCGCTGGACGATACTCACCCGCTGTTTGAGAGGCTCCGGTTTTTGGTAATCTTCTCGAGCAACCTCGATGAATTTTTTGAAATTCGGGTGGCCGGGCTGATGCAAAGTATCCGTTTCGCCAAAGAGGTCACAGGCCCCGATGGCCTGCACCCGACGGCGTGTTTGAAACGGATCAGCGAGCTGTGCCACGAAACCGTCGACAAACAATATGAAATTCTCAACGACGTTTTATTTCCGGCGCTGGCCGAACAAGGCATTCACTTTTTGCGCCGCAGCCAATGGACGCCCGAACAAGCCCAATGGATTCAAAAATACATCACCGAAGAGGTGTTTCCGGTAATCAGCCCAATCGGGCTCGACCCCGCACACCCCTTCCCGCGCCTGGTCAACAAAAGCCTGAACTTCATTGTCGCGCTCGAAGGCAAAGACGCCTTCGGCCGCGATATCGGGCTCGCGGTGATTCCCGCGCCGCGATCGCTGCCGCGCATTATTGAATTTCCGTCGGACCTGGCCACTAACGGCACCAACTTTGTGTTCTTGTCGTCGATGATTCACGCCCACGCGGACGACCTGTTCCCGGGAATGACGGTAAAGGGCTGTTATCAGTTTCGGATCACCCGCAACGCCGATCTCGACGTAGACGTAGAGGGCATCGCGGATCTCGCCCGCACGCTGCGCGGCGAACTGCACTCGCGCCGCTTCGGCAACGCAGTGCGCTTGGAAGTGGCCGAGAACTGCCCGCAGCCACTGACCGATTTTTTGCTCAAGGAAATCGGTTTGACCGAAGACGACGTCTACCGCGTCAATGGCCCGGTTAATTTGAAGCGCTTGATGCGCCTGGCGTCTATGGTCAACCGTCCCGACTTACTCTACCCGCCCTTTACTCCCAGCCAACCGAAGGGTTTCACCCGTAAAGACAACATTTTTGAGGCCATCGCCAAGCGCGACTATCTACTGCTGCACCCCTGGGAGTCGTTCACGCCTGTGGTGCAACTGATTCGCCAGGCCGCAAAAGACCCCGAGGTGGTCGCCATCAAACAAACCCTGTACCGCACCGGTCAGGAGTCGAGCATCGTCGACGCCTTGCTCGATGCCGCGCGCAGCGGCAAGGAAGTCACCGTGATTGTGGAGTTGCGCGCGCGTTTCGATGAAGAGGAAAACCTAGAACTTGCCAGTCGCTTACAAGAGGCCGGCGCTGTTGTCGTCTACGGTGTGGTCGGCTACAAAACGCACGCGAAGATGATCCTGGTGGTGCGCAGAGAAAACGGCACCTTAAAGCGCTACTGCCATATAGGCACCGGCAACTACCACAGCGCCAACGCCCACCTGTACACCGACTATTCGCTGCTGTCGGCGGAACCTGGGCTGTGCGAAGATGTCCACCGCATATTCCAGCAGCTCACCGGCATGGGCCGAACCGAGCGCATGAACAAAATCTTCCACGCCCCCTTCACGCTTAAACGGCAAATGTTGCGCTTGATCGATGCCGAAGCCAAAGCCTGCGCCGAGGGCAAAGAGGGCCGCATAATATTGAAGTGCAACGGCCTGACCGAACCCAAGATTATCCAGGCGCTCTACAAGGCGTCCCAGGCGGGGGTGCAGATCGACCTGATCGTTCGCGGCATGTGCTCGCTGCGCCCGGACATTGCGGGGGTCAGCGAGAACATTCGCGTATATTCCATTATCGGCAGATTTCTTGAACACAACCGAACCTATTACTTCGCTCATGCCGAACCTTCGGTATACTGCGCAAGCGCGGACATGATGGAACGCAACCTTAGCCACAGAGTCGAAGCCGCTTTCCCGATCGAGCAACCCGAGCTCGCCGCACGCGTATTAAGCGAGCTGCAGCTCTATCTGGACGATGGCCGCCAGCGCTGGCAATTGAACAACGACGGCACTTACACCAAAGCACTCGACGACACCAAGCCCGCCGCACAAAGCGAGCTTTTGCGGATGCTTTGCGGGCCAAGCTCGCAGCCCTAAACGTTCGATTTTGGCTCTGCCCTATCGACCATACGTACTTCGCGACCCGGTCGCTTTATAAGCCCCGCGAAGATTTGCCTGTAAACCCGGTGGAAAGTAAACTTGCGGCAAGGCGCCGCGATCCTTATCATTGCCAGGTTTGCTTCTACCGCCTTGACTGGAGAAAGACCAATGAGCGATAAAATCACTAACATTTCAGACGAAAGCTTTGAAACCGATGTACTGAAGGCCGACGTCCCGGTGCTTGTGGATTTCTGGGCGCCTTGGTGCGGCCCTTGTAAAATGATTGGCCCGATACTCGAAGACCTCGCCGGCACTTACGAGGGCAAGATCAAAATCTGCAAAATGGATGTGGACGCCAACAAATCCACACCAGCGAAATACAATATCCGCGGCATTCCGACCTTGACCATATTCAAAAACGGCAACGCCGAGAGCACTAAGGTCGGCGCTTTGACCCGAGCTCAACTGACCGATTTCATCAACGCCAACATCGGTTAACCACCGTCCGGGCGGGGCTGGCCCCGCCGGGTTCTAAAAATTTTTTCGGCGCTTTGCACTGGTTAAATTTTGCGGCTATACTGCTTTCAGCCACACAGTTCGAGCTATTCGCGATCCCCCCTGCTGTCAATCATCCCCTGGTTTGCCGCCGACCGATGCGCGAAATGCCCATAAAGTTTTAAAAAAAACGTCAAAAAACTGCCCAATTTGCTCATCCTCAGTTTGTTTCCTATGACTTAATCAGAGGTGCCTCGTGGGCGTCAGCAAACACTGACTTTTTGCCAATAACAAACACAACTCCGTCTTTTGCCATTACCGCAAGCTTACATCCTTCAACCCCAATAAACGAAAAACACATGAATCTTACCGATCTAAAAACCAAACCCATTGACGAATTGATTGAAATGGCCGCCACCGTGGGCATGGAAAGCCTAGCGCGCTCTCGTAAACAAGACGTGATCTTCAACCTTCTGAAACGTCACGCTAAAAGCGGTGAAGACATATACGGCGACGGAGTTTTAGAAATCCTCCAAGACGGGTTCGGCTTTTTACGGTCGGCGGGCGCATCTTACCTGGCCGGGCCGGATGACATTTACGTATCGCCAAGTCAGATTCGCCGCTTTAACCTTCGCACCGGCGATACTATCTCGGGCAAAATACGCCCACCCAAAGAGGGCGAGCGCTACTTCGCTCTATTGAAAGTCAACCAAATTAATTTCGACAAACCCGAAAGCTCTCGCAACAAAATTCTTTTCGAAAACCTGACCCCGCTGTTCCCGCAAGAGCGCATTGTGCTGGAGGCAGGTAACGGCTCAACCGAAGATCTCACCGGCCGCATCATCGATCTCATCTCTCCCATCGGCAAGGGTCAACGCGGTTTGATTGTAGCGCCGCCTAAAGCCGGTAAAACCATCATGATGCAGAACATCGCCCAGGCGATCACCCGCAACAACCCAGAGATCAACCTCATAGTGTTACTGATCGACGAGCGCCCGGAAGAGGTGACCGAAATGCAGCGCTCGGTACGCGGCGAAGTGGTTGCCTCGACATTCGATGAGCCGCCCTCGCGCCACGTTCAGGTCGCCGACATGGTTATTGAACGCGCTAAACGCTTGGTGGAGCACAAAAAGGATGTTGTCATTCTGCTCGACTCCATCACTCGCCTAGCTCGCGCGTACAACACGGTTATCCCTTCATCCGGCAAAGTGCTGACCGGCGGTGTCGA
Organism: uncultured Cellvibrionaceae bacterium; assembly: GCA_964540505.1. Lineage (GTDB taxonomy): Bacteria > Pseudomonadota > Gammaproteobacteria > Pseudomonadales > Cellvibrionaceae > CAYZQH01. The sequence continues at coordinate 6,264 of CAZING010000149.1, forward strand.
CGCTCACGCGCTCGAACGGCCCAAGCGTTTTTTTGGCGCCGCGCGTAATATCGAAGAAGGCGGCAGCCTTTCGATAGTCGCCACCGCATTGATCGACACCGGCTCAAAAATGGACGAGGTGATTTACGAAGAGTTTAAAGGCACCGGCAATATGGAATTGCACCTCGACCGTAAGATTGCTGAAAAACGCGTCTATCCGGCCATTAATATCCGTCGCTCCGGCACCCGTCGCGAAGAATTGCTGATGCGTGAAGGCGAACTCGCGCGCGTTTGGATATTACGTAAGCTGTTAAACGATATGGAAGACGTCAACGCCACCGAATTCCTTGCAGACAAACTGAAAGGCTTTAACACCAACGACGAATTCTTCTTGTCGATGAAAAGTAAATAGCACACTGCGTTCGAACCCGAACTAAAAGCCGGCGGTTGCCGGCTTTTTTTATTGCGCTCATTTAATTGAAGCGGGTAACATCACGCTCCCGCCGGCAAATATCGGGTTACGCGGGCAGGCCCGACTTTAAAGGAACTGGTACAAACCCAAGCACAAAACTCAAAACTCCTTAACAACTGAATTCAACCAAAGCCATCGCTAACACTTTAGTGCCAATCCGGCTCGCGAAAGGCTAAGTCCAATTCATAATATATCGATTAGTTCTGCAAAACTTGTCTCCTTTTTCATATGTAATCTTGAGCCGAGAGCGTAAATCGCTTAGGATTTGACCGATTTCGTTTTTCAATAAAAATAGTGAAAATTATGAATGCTCTTCAGAAGCCTTGCGAGAACTGCCACAAACCCATGAACGGGGGCCTGTATCGGGCAACCCATATCTGCCCGCATTGCGAGTTTGCGCACGCCGGCGGCAAACGAAGAAAATTTAAAAGCGTATCGAGCGCACCCGCGAAACCTGTCGAA
>CAZING010000150.1:0-4153 GCA_964540505.1 uncultured Cellvibrionaceae bacterium
ATTTTCACACCCGAAAGCGCCGCCGAGCGCATGACGATCTGGGTGAGGTCTTCGACCCGATAAAATTCCAAACGTTGAACTATGCCGAAACGATCGCGAAGCGGTGAGGTTAAAAGGCCCGCCCGCGTGGTTGCGCCCACCAGAGTAAAAGGCGGCAATTCCAGCTTGATCGAGCGCGCGGCCGGACCTTCGCCGATCATAATATCGAGCTGATAATCTTCCATTGCCGGGTAAAGAATTTCTTCAATGACCGGGCTCAGCCGATGAATTTCGTCGATAAAAAGGACATCGCCCGCTTCGAGGTTGGTCATCATTGCGGCGAGGTCGCCGGCCTTCTCAAGCACCGGGCCCGAGGTCGATTTGATATCCACACCCATCTCCGAGGCGATGATATTGGCGAGGGTCGTTTTGCCAAGCCCCGGCGGGCCGAACACAAGCGTATGGTCCAAAGGCTCGCCCCGCCCGCGCGCGGCATCGACGAATATCTGCATCTGTTCGCGCACCACCGGCTGACCTATGTAGTCGGCAAGCCGCTTTGGGCGAATGGCCCGGTCTTGCGGCTCTTCGCGAGGCTTCTCGCCCGCATCCACCAAGCGCTCGGCCATAAACTTATCGGGTTTTATCATAGGGTTCTCTGTCGGCTTTTGTGCACGCCTTGGGCTTGTTAACGCTTATTCGATGGTGTTTGTTGCGGCTAAAGAAAGTCATACTGAATGCCTTGGGGCCGACGTTCGAACAGAGCGTAACCCTGTGCCGTTAAGCAGAAAATGTCGGTAGTCGGGCTCGCCTCTTCCAACCTACCGGATTTTTCCGTTCCCATGGGCAATGTGCAAGGCGCTTTCTCGGGGCCACTCCACGCTTGCCTAGCCCGGCATCATGCTGCGCAAACTGAGGCGGATCAGCTCTTCGCTGCGCGTTACCTCATGGTGTTTCAACACGCCCGCGACAAGCTTGGAAGCCTCAACTGGCTTGTACCCCAGTGCCACCAGGGCGGCTTCGGCCTCGCTGATCATAACATTACTGCCGCCGCCGCTTGGCGCAGCACCTTTGGGCGCTGTCGGTTGCGCCGTCCCGCCCTGCCAATCTTTAAGGCGATCACGCATCTCCACCACCAGCCGCTCGGCGGTCTTCTTGCCGACCCCGGGTACTTTGACCAAAGAGGCGAGGTCATTGTTCATCACACACTGAACGAACTCATCGCTGTCCATGCCCGACATAATACCGACGGCCATGCGCGGCCCGACGCCGGTCACTTTGATCAACTGGCGAAACAGCGCCCGGTCTTCGCGGTTCGCGAAACCGAACAATTGCTGCGAAGTTTCGCTGACCGAGAAATGCGTATACAGCACCACCTCGGTGTTGCCTGCTGGCAGATTATAAAAAGTGGACATAGGGGCAAGCAGATCGTAGCCCACGCCGCGCACATCAATCAGCAGGTGCGGAGGTTGTTTCTCGAGCACAATACCTTGTAACCGTCCAATCACACTAAACGCCCCCGTCGAAATTGCCGGCTGCCGGCCACGCGAATTAAATGCGCCTGAGTATTGGCGTGGCAAATGGCCACCGCCAGCGCGTCCGCCGCGTCCTCTTGTGGGCATTGCGGCAGCTTTAACAGCGTTTTCACCATATGTTGCACCTGAGCTTTATCAGCCGCGCCGTTGCCGACCACCGCCTGTTTAACTTTGCGCGCCTCGTACTCGGCAACCGGCAAACGAAAATGGGTGCCCGCCACGATTGCCGCGCCTCGCGCCTGACCGAGCTTAAGCGCACCGCTGGCATTTTTGGCCATAAACACTTGCTCGACCGCCATTTGTTGCGGTTGGTAGTGCTCGATAATTTCGACCAACGAGCTAAAAATAATGTGCAGTCGCTCGGCAAGCTCGGTGCCGGGCTGCATGCGAATGACGCCGCTCGCGAGGTAACTCGCTTTGCCGCAGACGTGACTGATAACACCATAGCCGGTTTTAATAGAGCCTGGGTCCACGCCCAAAATTAAAGTCATAAGATTCCAAACAACGCAGCGGCTGTACAAACAAACAGCATAGCAGCATCTGTACCGAAGAGGCGAGTGCCGAGTCACACTGCCAAAGCGGCGAAGCGCCAGAGCTGTCCGACCAAAGTTTTCTCGCTTCTCTAGCTTCGCGAGCTGTTGCTATTCTAGATGCAGGAGGCATAATTACTGCATTCCGGGCGTCTTGCAAGGATTCGCTTTAAAGCCGCCCGATGCCCGCACCACAACCGGCATAACCCAATTGTCACAGCTGAGAGAATCACGAGCTTTTTATGGGAAGAACCTACGAGAACCGCAAAGCCGCAATCGCAAAAACCGCCGGGCTTAAAACTAAGGTCTACTCCAAATACGGTAAAGAAATTTACGTCTGCGCCAAAAATGGTGGCCCCGACCCCGCCGCCAACCTGAGCCTGCGTCGGCTTATCGACAAAGCAAAGAAAGACCAAGTCCCCGCGCACGTGATTGACAAAGCCCTGGATAAAGCCTCGGGCGGCGCCGGGGAAGATTACGCCACCGTACGTTACGAGGGCTTTGGCCCCGGCAACTGCATGGTGATAGTCGACTGCCTGACCGATAACAACAACCGCACCTTTGGCGATGTGCGCACCTGCTTCAATAAAGCCAAGGCCAAGCTCGGCGGTCAAGGCGCGGTTGCCCATATGTTCGATCACCGCGCGGTATTTTCGTTTGTGCACGACGACGAAGACGCGGTGCTCGACGCGCTGATGAGCCAAGAGGTGGACGTCAGCGATATAGAGTACGAAGACGGCATGATGACCGTAATCGCCCCGCACACCGATTTCTACAAAACCAAAACCGCGCTGATCGACGCTTTCGGGGAGATCAACTTCGAAATTGAAGAAATCACGTTTATCCCGCAAACGCACACGACTTTAAGCGGCGAAGACGCCGAAACCTTCAATAAGCTTTTGGATATGCTAAACGATTGTGACGATGTTCAAGAGGTTTACCACAACGCGGAAATGTGACCGCGGGCGCGCAGGCTTTGCGCCTCGCACGCCTCGGTAAGTTCTACCAAAAACACGCGACCAATGTGGCGTTTACACAAGCCCCCAAGCGCTCTTAGCGCCGGTGATACCAGTTGACATCCCGGGCGCTTCGGTGCACCTGGTCGGCCACATCCAGCACCAACGCAAACAGCGCCATACGAATCAAAACCCCGTTATCGGTTTGGCGGAAAATTGCCAGGTTCGGGTTCTGATTCAAATCGTTGTCAAGCTCATTGGCATCGGCTCTGGAGTCTCGCGGCAAAGGGTGCATGATGACCGTGTTGGGCTCGCAGTACTGGGTATAAATCGCTTGGTTTAATCGAAAACTGCCCCGGTAGAGGTCCGCCTCGGCCTTGCTGGCAAAGCGCTCCTCCTGGATTCGAGTGGAGTAGACGATATCGACATGACTGATATGGGGGAACAGCTCACAGGCAAGCGCCACTTTATGGCCGGCGTCACTCGCAAGGTCCAGGTAACTTTGCGGCATGGCGAGCTCCGCTGGCGAAACCAGTGATATCTCGACGTTTTTAAACAAACATAAAAGACGCATCAAGGAATGGACGGTGCGCCCGTGCTTCAAATCGCCAATCATCGCGATGCGCAAACCGTCCAAGCCCCGGCCCCGTCCGGCCAATTCTTTGCGAATGGTGTAAAGATCGAGCAGCGCCTGGCTTGGGTGCTCGTTGGCACCGTCGCCACCATTGATCACAGGCACGCGACTGGCGGCCGCGAACTCGGCAACCGAGCCCGCCTGTGGGTGGCGCATGCAGATGACATCGCTGTAACCCGACAGCACCCGAGCGGTATCGTAAAGCGATTCGCCTTTGGCAATGGCGCTGCTTTTAAAACCCGTGGTCTCGCGCACTTCGCCGCCGAGCAGATTAAACGCACAACCGAAGCTTACGCGGGTGCGGGTGCTGGGCTCAAAGAACATATTGCCCAAAATCGCCCCCTCCAACACGCGGGTGACCTTACTGCGCATCGCGTAGGGCGCCATGGCATCGGCGACAGCGAACAGACGATCTATGTCATCGCGGCCGAATTGGTCTACAGAAAGTATGTTCGCCCCGGCAAATTTCATTCGAGCCACCCCCAACCGTTCAAGTTGGCGGCTATTCTAGCGGGCGCGGGT
>CAZING010000150.1:4253-7175 GCA_964540505.1 uncultured Cellvibrionaceae bacterium
TCATTCGAGCCACCCCCAACCGTTCAAGTTGGCGGCTATTCTAGCGGGCGCGGGTCGGAACGCAAATCCTGTTTTCAGCTTTGTTGGCAAGCCTGCTGGGAGCTTTGCATTCTAAAGGGATTTTGGTCGTCAAACGGACCCATGGTACGCAAACGCCTCGGACCCCCATCGACCGAAATCGCCCTAATAGACCGGGCGAATACCGCGCCGAGAACCGGCCCTCGGGGCGCACCTCGAATGCATTCCCACCCAGGAGCGTGCGAATGCAAAACACCCACGCCATTCGAGGTCGACATCCCCGGGCAGTCGGGCAATCGGTCTTTTCGCCTTCAATTTTCCCTCATCCGCACAGAGCGCCGCATCTTCGGTTCTCGGTCTTCTTGCGTCCGGCGTCTGAGCGCGAGGGCTGCGCGACGCCAGCGAGTGACAGCGGATCGCGTTACCACTGGCACTTTTTACCCAACTGGTACTTTCTGGCCAAATCGCGGCCGTAGCGGTAGAGCTGTTGGAGAATGATTTTTTTGTCTTTATCAAGCGTCTCGTTCGCGTCTATCTCTTCAAGTAGCGCGAACAATTGGCTCACCGATAACACCCCAGGCTCGCCCTCGCCCAGGCGCCTCTGGCAAAACTCGAACCACTGCGCGCGCTGCGCCGGGGTTAAGGTCTCGGGGTAATTGCGCGCTTTATAGCGCCATAGCATTTCTTGTAAGCGCGGGTCTTCAAACATGAAGCGGCCGTCGGTTAGCTCTGCGGTGGTGGCGTTGCGCACCGCGGCCATCACCGGTTTATCTTTGCGCGGGGTGAAGCCGCCGTACAGTTGCTGCTCGGGGTCCTCGCGCGGGGGCGGCGGGTTGGCGCTCATGGCGTCGCGCACTTTGTCGGCAAGATCGTGGCGCAGCAACTGCCGCCAATGGTGCTCGCAGGCATCCAAATCGATTTTCAAACGCGCCGCCTGGGCCTGCGTCAGTGCGCTTGGCGGCAACAGCACCGGGCATTTATTCAGGTGAACCTGCTTTAACGGAATTCGCGATTCACCATCGCCAAGATCCTCCGCCCGGGTGAATACGCGCGCGGCGACAGCCTGCGCGTCGAGACGAATCAAATCGTCCGGAGGCGCGCTCAGGTCCACCACGATAATCGCGTTTTTGTTGGTCGGGTGCGGCGCCAACGGCAACACCAAACCGGCGCAACCGTGCAGCGCGCTGAACATCGAAGAGATGTGCAACAAGGGTTTGCGCGCGCTCCAATCCAAGGTGGCAAAAAGCTTGGCCTTGGCGCGCAACTCAAATAAGTGTGCGTAAAGCGCGGGCTGCTTTTTTTTGATCAAACGGGCGAGCGCAATGGTGGCCTCGACATCGGAGAACGCATCGTGCGCTTTCGCGTGGGTAAGCCCGTTGGCCTCGGTAAGGTGCTCGAGCCGAAAGCTCGGCTTGCCGTCCTCGGTCACGGGCCATTCGATGCCGTCTGGGCGAAGCGCGTAGCAGGTGCGCACCAGGTCGATTAAGTCCCAGCGACTATTGCCCTCGGCCCATTCGCGCTCATAGGGGTCGTGGAAATTTCGCCAGGCCGTGTAACGGGTGACCTCGTCGTCGAAGCGAATCGAATTGTAGCCCACTCCACAGGTGCCCGGCCGTCCCAGTTCGCGCAGAATCGCCGCGATAAACTCCGCTTCAGTCAGGCCCTCGCTCTCGCATTTTTGCGGGCTGATCCCCGTTACCAGGCAGGCGTGCGGCTGCGGCAGAATATCCTCGGCGGGGCGGCAGTAGATCATAAGCGGCTCGCCGATGATCTCAAGATTTTCATCGGTGCGAACCCCTGCAAACTGCGAGGGCCTGTCGATCGCCGGGTTGGTGCCCCAGGTTTCGTAATCGTGCCAATACAATGTATTCAAAATAAACTTCTCACTTTGAGCGCTCGAGCAATCACTTTTTTCTTTTAAAATCCGAGGTATAAAAGATTTTTCTTCATCTTCTTCGATGCGGTTCCGACTCAATTCCTGGCATTTTTCGCTTTAAATGCGCCCTCATTGTGCAGCTGCAGAATCGTTGACTATTATCCCGGTTCGCAGGTGCACATTTCGCCTGAAAGCCCTAAAAGGTGCCAATTACAGCGACTTTCCGCAAAACCCACAGCCGTCGACCAAGAGAAAAACCTTAGAAAATTCCGACGGCCGCGGTCTAACCGTTCGCGTCTTCCAGAAGGAACCCTATCCTTCTACCTTCGCTTCAGAATACACGCGAAGCCACAAAGAATGAAATTCGGAGCGTGGCCGGACCTTCGCCTAAAGATACTCGTTCGCGCGCGGCCCCTTGCCGCCAGAGTATCAACGACGGCCTCGACTCCAGGACGGGTAACGCTGCTGCCGAGGAGATTGTCACGCTGGACAAATGTCTCGACGAATGGGCCGAACGCCGGAACAGTTTCTCAAGAAATTAGTTGAAAAGCTCTGGAATCCGCCGAGAAGCGCCAACCTGAGCGCCGCCAACTACGCGCACGTGATGCACGGACTCATCTTCCTCAAATAGGTGTCAAATGCATTTGGGGAGCGTCGGGACGAGTTGTTCGATGTCGGGTATCGGCCAAAAGCGGATATTGTAAGAGCAAGAAGTGGATCGAACATGCACAAGGGTGATTTTTGAGCGACTAAGTTCACTGGAGATTACCGCCGGAGGTGCCTGCAGCGTTTAGCTCCGGACCATAATTCTCTCTGTTGCGGTTCAACCTTGATCTTAGACTTTCTATACGCCATCGCGGCATGCCTTTGTCACCACGAAAGGCGGGCGGCTACACGCTCCTCATCAACGTGCAATAAAAACGACCAGCCATTGCGCTCACACAGCCTTTGAACGATACCCAGACCCAGGCCATATCCGTTTGGCGCCGACGCTTCGGTCGGCGTGTGCCGCTCATCAGCTTCACTTC
>CAZING010000151.1:0-5133 GCA_964540505.1 uncultured Cellvibrionaceae bacterium
GCGTTACCACCGGTGGTGGTCTCGGGGTTGCCGAACATCACGCCAATTTTCATGCGGATTTGGTTAATAAAAATAACCAGGCAGTTGGCAGTTTTGATATTGCCCGTTATTTTACGTAACGCCTGCGACATAAGCCGCGCTTGAAGGCCGACGTGGTGGTCGCCCATATCCCCTTCAATTTCAGCTTTTGGCGTCAATGCCGCGACCGAGTCTACAACCAATACATCTATAGCGCCCGAGCGCACCAACATATCGGCAACTTCCAGCGCCTGCTCGCCCGTGTCCGGCTGTGAGACGATAAGATCGTCGACGTTCACCCCGAGTTTTTCGGCGTATAAAGGGTCCAGTGCGTGCTCGGCGTCAATAAATGCACAGGTGCCGCCTTTGCGCTGCGCCTCGGCAATTACCTGAAGCGTTAAGGTCGTTTTACCAGAGGACTCGGGGCCGTAGATTTCGACAATTCGCCCGCGCGGTAAACCGCCTATACCAAGCGCGATATCCAACCCCAAAGAGCCTGTGGAAATGCTTGGGATGTTCACGCGTTCAGAATCACCCATGCGCATGACGGTACCTTTACCGAACTGCCGCTCAATTTGTGAAAGCGCAGCACTCAACGCCTTTTCTTTATTCGCATCCATCCGACAGACCCCTTGTGATTGTAAATGACATAATTAATGAAGCCGGTGTGCGCCCAAAGCGGGATGCCCGCAGGGGGTTTTATCCACGCCGCCACCTAGCAGAACCTTGCGCGCGAACCTATGCGACCCAACCGGTTAAAGTTGAACGAAGCCTCGGCAATTAGCCAAGGCCGTGCAATTGCGCTAATTGACTTGGCACAGCTTACGCGACCCATACTGTACATGCAACCATACATTTATAGACTTATACAGTGGTACTTTCAACCATTTCGCATAAGGTCGACAGCGATAGCGCTATGGCGGCGTCGCGAACGTCTTCCCGCGAGCCTTTGAAAATATGCCGCGCGCAGACCGGCTTTTGGTCTCGCCCTACCCAGGCGAACCACACCAGGCCCACCGGCTTTTCGGCGCTGCCGCCGCCCGGGCCGGCGACACCACTGACGGCCACCGCGTAGTGAGCACCGGCCTTTTTCAGCGCACCTTCGGCCATTGCACTCACCACTTGCTGGCTGACGGCACCGTGCTTAAGCAGCAATTGTGGTTTCACCTCCAAAAGACGACCTTTTGCGGCGTTGCTGTAGGTGACAAAGCCGTATTCGAACCAGGCCGAGGACCCCGCGACGCCGGTAATCGCGTGCGCAACACCGCCTCCGGTGCAGGATTCGGCCGCGGTAATTTTAACTTTGCTTTTTGCTGCAGCGGCGCCGAGACGCTCGGCCAACTGGACTATATCGGGATGCATGAAGGGCAAATTAAGCTATGACCTCAAGCAAAGCAAGTACCGCGCGTGATTCCTCCGCATTTCGACGAGTGAACCATACGAAAGCTGCGCACAAGGCGCGTCTTTCGTGTGCCGGGCAGCGCCATACCCAGTAAGCGCTTGTGCGCGGTAAATGGATCGACGCCCGAGCCCGCGTTCGCGCGAAACAACACTTGAGCCAATTCAAACCCGCCCACGACCTTTCACCTCCTAAGCGCGAAAAGACTAGCGACGCGACGCAGCGCTCATCTGCGATCAACCGCAGCGTTTACTCAATGGCCGCCCTTTCTCTGACAGACAAGAGCCTATATCCTACGCGCTTAAGGAACCGGCATTCACCCAGACCCACGCAGCTCGCCCCCCCGCTTTGATTGCGTCATTGCAGTCGTTGGTCGCCCACAAGATTCGGCGGAACTCTTAACTCGGAACCCATACAACACGATGAACGAAATGCTTTCCACAGCCCGGGCTGACAACTCCGAACACACCCCAATGATGCAGCAGTACTTGCGCATCAAGGCCGAACACCCCAATGAGTTGGTGTTCTACCGGATGGGCGATTTTTACGAACTTTTTTTTGACGACGCCAAAACCGCGGCGCGACTGCTGGATGTGACGCTAACCGCCCGCGGCAAATCGGCGGGCGCGCCCATACCCATGGCGGGGGTGCCCTATCACGCGGCGGAGGGCTATCTAGCGAAACTTGTCCGCGCCGGGGTCTCGGTTGCGATCTGCGAGCAAACCGGCGACCCAGCAACCAGCAAAGGGCCGGTGGAGCGCCAAGTGGTCCGGGTGGTCACGCCCGGCACGATCAGCGATGAAGCGCTATTGGATGCGAGCCGGGATAACCTGCTGGTCGCGGTCGCGCTCGAAAGCGATAGGTTTGGAATCGCCTGTTTGGACATGGGCAGCGGGCGATTTACTTTGTTGGAAGTTCAGGGGTTCGCGGCCCTAGCAGCCGAGCTTGAGCGTCTGAACCCAGCGGAGTTGCTACTGCCCGAGACGCTGGTGATAGACGAGGCGAGCAATCGCGCAGGCGTGCGACGTCGACCCGATTGGGAATTCGATTTCGACACCGCCCGGCGGCAACTTACCCGCCACTTCGAAACACAAGATTTGTCCTCGTTCGGATGCGATCATCTGCGCGCCGCAATCGCGGCGGCCGGCGCGCTCTATGCCTACGCGATGGAAACCCAAAAGGCGCAACTGCATCACTTGCGCCCGCCCGTGGTCGAGAACTTAGAGCAGACAGTCACCATGGACGCCGCGACCCGGCGCAACCTGGAGCTGGACGTAAACCTCTCGGGCACGGAAGAGCACACTCTCTTTAGCCTTTTAAACACCACTTCGACCGCCATGGGCGGCCGCCTTCTGCGCCGTTGGCTGCATCGCCCCTTGCGCAACCTTTCGCTGCTGCGCAACCGCCAGCAAGCGCTTGCGGCACTGCTTGCGAACTATACGTTTGAGGTCTGTCGCAACGAACTCAAACACATCTGCGATCTAGAGCGCATCTTAGCGCGCGTGGCGCTGCGCTCGGCAAGGCCCCGCGATCTCTCTCGACTGGCAGACTCGCTGGCAAGATTGCCCCGTTTGCAGACGGCGCTGGCGGGCGTGGATTCAGAGCATTTGGCAGGCCTCGCGCAAGCGATTTCGAGCTTTCCGACGCTGGTGGAGCTGCTCGCCCGCGCGGTGGTCGACAACCCGCCGGTGGTGATGCGAGACGGCGGCGTGATTGCACAGGGTTACGATACGGAGCTGGATGAGCTGCGCGATATCAGTACCAACGCCGGCGCCTATCTGGTGAAGCTTGAGGCCGACGAGCGCGCCCGCACAGGCATCGCCACTTTGAAAGTCGGTTACAACCGTGTCCACGGTTATTACATTGAAATCAGCCGCGGACAAGCCGAGGCGGCACCGGCCGAATACATTCGCAGACAAACGCTTAAAAACGCCGAACGATTTATCACACCCGAGCTTAAAACCTTCGAAGACAAAGCGCTCTCGGCCAAAAGCCGGGCGCTCGCGCGCGAGAAAGCGCTCTATGAGCAATTGGTTGAGCAGATCAACACCGAGCTCTCTGCGCTGCAAAGCTCCGCCGCCGCGATTGCCGAGCTCGATCTATTGGCGGCGCTCGCCGAACGGGCCGAGAAGCTGAACTTTTGCCGGCCGGAGCTCAGCGATGACCAGCAGATGTCTATCGAGGGCGGGCGACACCCGGTCGTTGAACAGGTTCTGGATGGCCCTTTTGTGCCCAACGACCTGCACCTCGACGCCTCGACGCGCATGTTCATTATCACCGGGCCCAATATGGGCGGCAAATCCACCTATATGCGCCAAACCGCACTGATTGTACTGCTCGCTCATATCGGCAGCTTTGTCCCGGCACGAAGCTGCCGGATCGGTCTGGTCGATCGCATCTTCACTCGTATAGGGTCCTCGGACGACCTCGCCGGCGGGCGCTCCACCTTTATGGTGGAGATGACCGAGACCGCCAACATACTGCATAACGCCACCGACAGAAGTTTGGTACTGATGGACGAAATCGGCCGCGGCACCAGCACCTACGATGGACTCGCGCTCGCTTGGGCCTGCGCCGATTACCTGGCCCGAAAAATCCAGGCTTTCACACTGTTTGCGACCCATTATTTCGAGATTACCGCGTTGCCTGAAGTCGTCGATAATATGGCCAACATTCATCTGGACGCGACCGAACACCATGACAACATAGTGTTTTTACATAACATCCAAAGCGGCCCTGCCAGTAAAAGCTTCGGCTTACAGGTGGCGAAGCTGGCGGGCCTGCCGAGCGCGGTGCTGGAGCTTGCGCGGACCGAGCTGCAAAAACTCGAGGCGGGCTCGCGCGAGCCAAAATCGGCCGACCCGCAGATGACCCGCAACCAAGGTTCAAGAGCGATCGCGCAGGCAGATTTGTTCGCCGTTCACGAGCCCAGCGCGGTTGAACGCAAGTTACAATCGATCGAGCCGGACAAACTAACGCCGCTGGAGGCTTTGGCCCTGCTCTATGAACTCAAACAACTGCAATAGCCTCTGACCGAACCCGCGATCCGAAAGGCCGGGGCGTGAAATTCATTTCGGCGCAGCGCAATGTGGGCGCTCAGCCCTCGCACAGGAAGGGCTGTCGCCGTCGCCAACGGTCGCATATTTTATTCTGCGGCAGCGCCCCGTGGCCGCCCGTGTTTCGAGACCAAGCCAAAGTCCGGGACACCTCGTTACTTGCGCACCTGAAGCCCGTCGCTGCCAGAGACAAGCCCCCTCGTCTGCCCTCCGCTCACCGCCAGGGCGCGCTGTGCCTTGTCGGGGCGAAAAAATGATGTCCGGCAGCTGCGTTCTAATCCGTACTAACAGGCCTTGGATGCCGCGTTTCGGGGTTCAAAAACTCGAAACACCTGATACAATGGCGGGCTTAGGGCGCGCCCAAAGGGTGCCATTACCGAGTGAGGGGTTCAGCAACATGACGTTCGTAGTGGGCGATAACTGTATTAATTGCAAGCATACAGACTGCGTAGAAGTGTGTCCGGTGGATTGCTTCTATGAAGGCCCCAACTTTCTGGTGATACACCCCGACGAGTGCATCGACTGCGCACTTTGCGAACCGGAGTGTCCGGTAGACGCGATCTTCTCCGAAGACGAGCTGCCAGACGACCAAGAGGTGTACCTAGAACTGAATGCCGAGTTGGCTGAGGTTTGGCCGAACATCACCGAGAAAAAAGACGC
>CAZING010000151.1:5233-7138 GCA_964540505.1 uncultured Cellvibrionaceae bacterium
AGCTCGTCCAGCCAACCGTTCAGGCTCGCACTTAAATCGCTGTCTTGAAGAATACTGACTGGGTCCGAAACCTGTTGATCGGGGACTGTATCGACTAGGGTTTTGTCCGAACTAACACCAACCGGGGTGTCCATTGAAGTCACGCGTTCGTTTAGGCTAAGCATGCGCTCGACATCGGCAACCGGCTTACCCAATAAATTGGCTATATCCTCGGCGGTCGGTTCGTGATCGAGCTTCTGAGACAACTCTCTGGCTGCGCGCAAATAGACGTTTAGCTCTTTTACCACGTGTATAGGTAAACGTATCGTGCGGGTCTGGTTCATGATTGCCCGTTCGATTGTTTGACGAATCCACCATGTGGCGTAAGTTGAAAACCGAAACCCACGCTCGGGGTCGAATTTTTCCACCGCGCGTATCAAACCGAGGTTCCCCTCTTCAATGAGATCGAGCAATGCTAACCCGCGATTCACATAGCGACGAGAAATCTTCACCACCAGCCGCAAGTTGCTTTCAATCATCCGCTTGCGAGCTGCGTCATCGCCCTTAAGCGCTTTGCGAGCGAAGAATACCTCTTCTTCCGCGGACAAGAGCGGCGAGAAACCGATTTCGTTTAAATAAATTTGGGTCGCATCAAGGTTCTTTTGATAGGTATCATCCTCGTACGCCTGAAAGCGATCCGGCGCGGAGCTGTCTGCTTCGTCATCCTCCACCAACTCAACATCGTCATCCATATCGAACTCGTTCACTGTCCCTGTGTTTTCGTTGTTTTTGTAGTTTATCGTTACATGTTGAGCTGCCATGTTATAACCTCGGACGAATGAGTTATTTAGGCTTCTGCAAGCTGCTGAAGCGGCGTTGTGTTTGAGTTTTGTAAGCCAGAACGGTGCGTTGCCGCTCTCTGGAGGCCGTTAAAATAAACAATAAAACCGTCTCTTCTACTTACTGACCCAACTGTTATCGCCAGCCGAGAAAACCACTTCACACGAATAACGCTTTTGACGTTTTCACGCTGTTTCTAATCAGGTATTCAGCTTTTCGGCCGAGTCCCGAATTTATTAAATTTTTTTATCGCTTAGGCAAAAATTTAAGCGGGTCAACGGGCGTGCCATCTAAACGGATCTCGAAATGCAACTTCGCCGATTGGGTGCCCGTGTAACCGATTTCCGCTATCGTCTGTCCGGCTTTGACCCTATCCCCTTCTGCCACCTTCAACACACTATTGTGGGCGTAGGCACTTAACACTTGGTCATTATGCTTCAGGATTAGAAGCTTGCCGTACCCTCTTAAACCGCTGCCTGCGTAGACCACTTTTCCATCAGCGGCTGCCAGAACAGGCTCGCCTAAATCACCACGAATATCAATCCCCTTGTTCAGCCCGCCGCTTTCTGTAAATTTTGAGATGATCGGACCGCTAGCCGGCCAGCGCCAACTGATAGCGCTATCAATTGTCGAATTGGTCTGCGTGTTCGGCGCGACGCGCGCCCCTTTATTTGAAACGGCCGGCGGTTTATATGTGACTGGAGTCGGTACGGGCGAGGCCGCGCTCGACGGTTTGGGGGTGGAAACGTCTAACGTAAGCACTTGTCCGGGGTATATTTTAGCGTCTCCCGTCAAACCGTTTGCGCGAGAAAGTTCTTTAAAATCAAGGTCAAATCGCCAGGCTATTGCGTACAGCGTATCGCCTTTGCTGACCACATGACGGTTCAATTTATGGCTGGGGATCGGGCTTGAATCGGTAATGGGCGCCTTAGTGGCAGGCGAGGAGCTGCAACCCGCCCACAGAAAGGCGATTAGAATAACAATCAATGAAGGGTTTTTTAAACGGTATCGCATGCGCAAATAATCGCTCTCCTAGAGGAGTGGAATCCTTCCTTTCATACGGCTTTTAACTTCCTGAAGGAATAA
>CAZING010000152.1:0-6908 GCA_964540505.1 uncultured Cellvibrionaceae bacterium
CCGGCGCGATAGCCGCATTTTACGATGCGCAAATAACCGCCGGGGCGCGCGTCGTAACGCGGGCCAAGCTCGTTAAACAGCTTGCCTACTGCGGCTTTGCTGCGCAAACGGTCGAACGCGAGGCGTCGGTTGGCAACGCTGTCGACTTTGCCCAGCGTGATCAAGGGCTCAGCCACCCGGCGAAGTTCCTTCGCTTTTGGCACGGTTGTTTTGATCAGTTCGTGCTCTACCAGTGATGCAACCATATTACGGTACATCGCCTTGCGATGAGAACTGGTTCTGCTAAGTTTACGTCCACTATGACGATGACGCATGATTCAATACCTTTGTTCGATTGCTATCACAGCAATAAACTGGCTAGCCAATTGTTAAATTTAGTCGTTGCCTTTTAGACTGGCCGGGGGCCAGTTTTCCAAGCGCATTCCCAGAGACAAGCCGCGCGAAGCCAGAATGTCTTTAATCTCAGTTAAGGATTTCTTGCCGAGGTTAGGCGTTTTTAACAGCTCTACCTCTGTGCGCTGAATCAAATCGCCAATGTAGTAGATATTCTCGGCTTTCAAGCAGTTCGCGGACCGAACGGTAAGCTCGAGGTCGTCTACGGGGCGCAACAACACCGGGTCGATTTGATCTTCTTTCTTCTCGGGCTCGGCTTCTTTCTCGCCTTCCAAATCCACGAACACGGCCAACTGCTGCTGCAGAATGGTGGCCGCGCGTCTTATGGCTTCTTCAGGGTCGATGGTGCCGTTTGTTTCGAGATCCAGAACGAGTTTGTCGAGGTCGGTGCGCTGCTCAACACGTGCGCTTTCGACCGAATAAGCCAGACGGCGCACTGGGCTGTAGCTTGCATCCAGTTGCAAACGGCCGATCGCTCGGGTTTCGTCTTCGTCAGCGATGCGCGCATCGGCGGGTTGATAACCGCGTCCACGCGCTACGGTCAAGCGCATATGAAGGGCGATGTCGCCGGTGATATTGGCGATTTCAAGCTCTGGGTTACGGATTTCGACATCGTGGTCGAGCTGGATATCCGCAGCAGTTACCGGGCCTGCGCCTTTTTTGCTTAGCGTCAACACGGTGGTATCTTTGCCGTGCATGACGATCGCGACTTCCTTCAGGTTCAGAAGGATTTCAATCACGTCTTCCTGCACGCCTTCAATCGCACTGTATTCGTGCTGAACACCTTCGATTTCGACTTCCGTGATTGCGCAACCGGGCATGGACGACAGCAGGATACGACGCAATGCATTGCCGAGCGTATGACCGAATCCGCGCTCCAAAGGCTCCAATACAACGCGAGCTCTGGTGGGACCCAATTCAGTAACGTCGATGTTGCGTGGGGTCAAAAATTCATTCACTGCAGTTTGCATAGGCATACCTGTAACCAGTTTAAATGGGTTTATTTGGAGTAGAGCTCGACAATCAAGTTTTCGTTGATGTCCGAGGCCAAGTCCTCCCGATCGGGAATGCGCTTAAACACGCCTTCCTTCTTCTCTGCGTTTACTTCTACCCACTCTACTGCCCCGCGCTGAGCTGCGATATTCAAAGCACTCTGCACACGCAGTTGGTTCTTCGACTTTTCGCGGAGGGCCACAACATCGCCGACTTCAACTTGATAAGACGGAACGTTCAGGGTCCGGCCATTGACAGTGATTGACTTGTGCGACACCAGTTGGCGCGATTCCGCCCGTGTGGCGCCAAAGCCCATGCGATAAACGACGTTATCCAGGCGACGCTCCAGCGCTTGCAACAGGTTGGTACCCGTTGCGCCTTTGCGACGGGCCGCTAGTTTGTAGTAGCCCAAAAATTGTTTCTCTAAAAGACCGTAGGTGCGGCGGACCTTCTGCTTTTCGCGCAGCTGCACGCCGTAGTCGGACAATCGGCCGCGACGCTGACCGTGCTGGCCGGGCACCGCTTCTAATTTACATTTTGATTCGAGTGGGCGCACACCGCTTTTTAAGAATAGGTCGGTGCCTTCGCGACGGGCTAACTTACAAGTAGGTCCAATATAACGAGCCATGATTTAATCTCCTATACCCGACGCTTCTTGGGTGGACGGCAACCATTGTGAGGGATGGGTGTCACGTCCGTAATGTTGGTAATCTTGTAGCCGACGTTATTGAGTGCGCGGACGGCAGATTCTCTACCGGGGCCCGGGCCTTTTACTTCGACGTCAAGATTCTTTAAACCGTAATCGAGCGCGGCGGTACCGGCGCGTTCGGCCGCGACCTGGGCGGCAAACGGTGTACTTTTACGTGACCCGCGAAAACCGGAGCCCCCGGAGGTGGCCCAAGCGAGGGTATTACCCTGGCGGTCGGTAATGGTGACGATGGTGTTATTGAACGAAGCGTGCACATGAGCCACCCCGTCAACCACTTGTTTTTTGACCTTTTTACGAGTCGATGATGCGCTGCCTTTAGGCTTAGCCATAGCTCTACCCTAACTAAAAATTGAATTGAACTGCCAAATGCTTTCCACTTTGCGCCAAGCGTCTACCGCTTGATCGGCTTGCGGGGACCTTTGCGCGTTCGCGCGTTGGTTTTGGAGCGTTGGCCGCGTACAGGCAAGCCTTTACGGTGGCGCAAGCCACGGTAGCAGCCTAAGTCCATCAAACGCTTGATGCTCATGGACACTTCTCGGCGAAGGTCACCTTCGACGGTGAGTTTCGCCACTTCTGTACGAAGCGATTCGACCTGATCTTCGGAAAGATCGGATATTTTAACGCTCTCAACCACACCGGCTGATTGGCAGATCTGTTTAGCTCGGGTAGGACCAACGCCGTAGACGTATGTTAATGATACGACTGCGTGTTTGTGGTCCGGGATGTTGACACCAGCAATACGGGCCATCAATTAAACTCCAAACGAATTATACTTGCGACGCTAACGGCGACCGATCGGTAAGTTGCGCCTGCCAAAAAGCGCGCGATAATAACGATTCGGTCCCCAAAGTGCAATAGCCCAGCGCGAAGCCGGAGAAATAGCTGAGCAATCTCTCGCTCAACGACAGTTAGCGTCCCCACGACACGTCCGTGATAACCGCCTGACAACACCCTATAATACGTGTTGTCGACGGCTAGCCATTCTGTGTCGGTTGTCATCTGTTACCACTCAACCTTGGCGTTGCTTATGCTTTGGCTCAGCGTTACAGATGACTCTTAACACTCCTTTGCGCCGCACAATTTTGCAATTGCGGCACACTTTTTTTACGGAAGCACGAACTTTCATGTTTAAACCTCAATAATTAACGGGTATTCCCGCCGCCATAATTTTTCAAATTTGCTTTCTTCAACACCGAATCGTACTGGTGCGTCATCAAGTGCGATTGCACCTGCGACATGAAGTCCATCACTACCACCACCACAATCAGCAAAGAGGTACCACCCAAATAGACCGGTATGTCTGCGTAGGCGACCAGAAATTGAGGCAATAAGGCGACACCTGCGATATAGATTGCACCTACCGCAGTTAACCGGGTGAGTACGTTATCTATATACTTGGCCGATTGCTCGCCAGGTCGGATGCCCGGAATATAGGCGCCGCCCTTTTTCAGGTTGTCGGCAACTTCTTTGGGGTTGTAGATCATCGCCGTGTAAACGAAACAAAACAAAATAATCATGCCGCCGAACACCACAAAGTTTAACGGCTGGCCGGGTCCTATAGCCAAAGCGATGTCCTGAAGGATCTCGCCGAACTTACTCTCCTGCGACTGCCCAACCCACTGCGCTATAGACGTTGGGAACAACAACAAGCTGCTGGCAAAAATAACAGGGATAACACCGGCCATATTGACTTTTAATGGCAGGTGGCTGGTCTGCTGGCTATAGCCACCATGCCGACCTTGCTGACGCTTGGCGTAATTGATGGTAATGCGTCTTTGACCGCGCTCGGTCCGGACCACAAACCATACGATGGCCATCACGCCTACCGCTACAACCAGCAACATCAGCGGGTGTAAGTTGCCCTGCCGGGTACTTTCAATCACTTGACCGACCGCACTCGGTAAACCGGCTACGATACCGGCAAAAATAAGCATCGAGATGCCGTTGCCGACGCCTCTTTCGGTAATTTGCTCGCCCAGCCACATCATAAACACCGCGCCGGTGACCACCGAAGAAACCGCTACTATATAAAAACTCACCACCGGCAGACCGACGTAAGCCATGCCTTGCCCGGCCATGCCGGCGACCATGATAAACGCCTGAATCAGCGCCAGCAGCGCGGTCAAATAACGCGTGTACTGGTTGATGCGCCGACGCCCCGCTTCGCCCTCTTTCTTGATGGCCTCAAGCGTGGGCGACACCGCCGCCATCATCTGCATGATGATCGATGCAGAAATGTAGGGCATGATGCCAAGAGCCAGAATACTCATCCGCTCCCAAGCACCGCCCGAGAACATGTTCAGCATCCCTAGAAATGTGCCTTCATTATCGCGAAACAGCGCCGCTACCTGACCTGGGTCAATCCCCGGCACAGGTATATGGGTGCCAATGCGGTAAACCAATAAGGCCAGAAACAGAAACTTAAGGCGAGCCCATAGCTCGCCCATGCCTTTCTGACCTGCAAAGGGTAGTGCTCCTGGCGACGCCATGGATACCTCGCTTAGTCTTCGACTTTTCCGCCCGCTGCTTCTATCGCAGCTTTAGCGCCCTTGGTCACTGCGATGCCTTTGAGGGTCACAGCCTTGGTCAACTCGCCGGAAAGAAACACTTTAACGCGCTTCATGTTTTCTTTAACCAGGTCGGCCTTCTTCAGCGCCTCGATGTCGATCACATCGACTCCCAGGCCGTTCAACTCACCCAGGCGAACCTCTGCGGTCACAAGACCTATACGACTGGTGAAACCGTACTTCGGTAAACGCTTCTGCAAAGGCATCTGACCGCCTTCGAACCCCGGCTTAACTCGTCCGCCAGAGCGGGATTTCAGACCTTTGTGGCCGCGACCACCGGTTTTACCCAGACCGGAACCAATACCGCGCCCGACGCGCTTGGGCGATTGGTTGCTGCCTGGTCCGGGGCTTAGTGTGTTAAGACGCATAATTCAGCCCTCGACCTTAATCATGTAATAAACCCTGTTGATCATACCGCGCACCGAAGGGGTATCTTCCACTTCTACGGTGTGACCGATTCGACGCAGACCCAAACCTGAAATACACGCCTGGTGGGACTTTTGTCGACCATTGGTGCTTTTAATCTGTGTAACTTTAACAGTCTTCTTAGACATGGCTATTTCCGCTAATCTTTTTCGATTACTTTAATGCCGACCGGCGGCATCTTAACCTGTGATTTCTTCAATGCTTTTGCCGCGTCTTGCCGCAACTGATTCGGGCGATTGCATTGCGCGCAGCGCTTCGAAAGTGGCACGAACCACGTTCACAGGGTTGGTCGACCCGTAGCATTTCGCCAGAACGTTTTGAACACCGGCGATTTCAAGCACAGAGCGCATAGCCCCGCCCGCAATAACGCCTGTACCTTCAGAGGCAGGCTGCATAAACACCTTGGAGGCGCCATGACGACCCTTGGTTGGGTACTGAATGGTATCGCCGTTTAGCTCTACCGAAATCATATTGCGACGAGCCGCTTCCATTGCCTTTTGAATGGCAATAGGCACTTCGCGTGCTTTACCGCGACCAAACCCGACTTTTCCATTGCCGTCACCGACAACCGTAAGCGCCGTAAAAGCAAATATACGCCCACCTTTAACGGTCTTAGCAACACGGTTTACCTGAACCAGTTTTTCCTGCAAACCTTCAGCCGCGTTCTTATCTCTTTCGCTCATCGCCATAACAAAAAACCTTTAGAATTGTAATCCAGCTTCACGCGCAGCATCCGCCAACGCCTTTACACGACCGTGGTATTTGAAACCACTTCGATCAAACGCAACGGTGTCCACTCCGGCCGCTTTAGCTCGATCGGCAATCAATTTACCTACCGCTTGAGCTGCTTCGACGTTGCCGGTTTTGGACTCGCGAAGGTCTTTATCCAGCGTCGAGGCGCTCGCCAACACACTGCCACCCGAAGCGTCAATTACTTGCGCGTAGATATGACGAGGCGTGCGGTGAACGCACAGCCGGCTGGCACCTAACTCACGAATTTTAATTCGACTACGGCTCGCACGGCGGATACGTGACGCCTTCTTGCCGCTTTTACCCTTACCGTTAATATTACTCATAACCTATGCTCTACTTTTTCTTGGCTTCTTTTCTAAGGACGTTTTCGTCTGCATAACGTACACCCTTGCCCTTGTAAGGTTCTGGTGGGCGGAAGCCGCGTATGTCTGCAGCAACCTTGCCCAACAACTGTTTATCAGAGCTTTTCAACACGATTTCAGTTTGAGATGGGGTCTCGACCGTCACACCTTCGGGCAGCTGGTAGTCGATGGGGTGCGAAAACCCCAAGGTCATGTTCAGCTGACTGCCGGTGGCTTTGGCTCGGTAGCCCACGCCTTGAAGCTGCAGCTTCTTCTCGAAACCTTCGCTGACGCCTGTGACCATATTGTTGACCAACGACCGCATAGTACCGGCAAGCGCGCGCGATTGCTGGGCATTGTTGCGTGCCGCAAAGGTCAAGACGTTGTCTTCCTGGTTTACTTCCACACTGTCGTGTACGGTCAGCTCTAAAGAGCCTTTCGCGCCTTTAACGGTCAGATGCTGGCCTTCGAAGGCGACATCTACACCCGAAGGTACGGTTACTGGGCTGTTTGCAACACGTGACATAATAATTTCCGCCGTAACTTTTCGCTAAACTCAGATTAAAATACTGTGCAGATCACTTCGCCGCCAACGCCGGCTTCACGCGCAGCACGATCTGTCATCACGCCCTTGCTCGTAGAGACTACAGCGATGCCCAGGCCGCTACGAACCGAAGGTAAAGCGCCTTTGTTAACATAGTTTCGAAGTCCTGGACGGCTCACTCG
>CAZING010000153.1:0-6907 GCA_964540505.1 uncultured Cellvibrionaceae bacterium
TTAGACTCCAATACGCGGTTGGCCAAATTCTCGGACTCCTTTGAAATATTGTCCTTCATATCGGCGAGAGATTGCCGCTCTATCGCCGAGGCCCGCAACTGCTCGCTCGCTCGAACCCGCTCGGCAACCAATTGCCTGTCCAGCTCCATTGCACGCGACCGTTCAACTTTTAACTCTTCGAGCAGCGCGGCGTGCTGCGCCCTGGCCTCAACCAGCTGTTGTTGGACCTGTTCGTTTTCGAATTCCAAAAGCTTATGGGCGTGCAAAAGCTCGGCTGCGCGGGCTGACACTGACCGTAAACGAGCGAGCGAAAAAAGCGTTACGCTTAACAAAAGCAGGGCCAACCCCGCAACCAGTGTAAACGCGTCCAGCGGCAGTTGAGATAGATGTTCAGTGAGGGTCATTCGGCTACAATATTATTCACGTGAGTTGTAGTGATATAACTATGAAGCAATACACAGTACTCGTCATAGATTCCGGTATCGGGGGGTTGAGCGTCGCGAAGCATATTGCGGAACTCTGCCCCAAGGCAGACTTGGTATATCTGGCAGATCGCGCTCAGTTTCCCTACGGTTCCAAGACGCCTACGGAAGTTGTACGCAGAATGTTCGAACTGGTCTCAGTCGCCACTGCACGGTTTGACCCCGACTTAGTGGTAATCGGTTGCAACACCGCAAGCACCATTGCGCTGTCAGAACTTCGAAACCATTTTAAACTGCCTTTCGTGGGTGTTGTTCCAGCGATTAAGCCAGCTTGCAAAATTAGTCGAAATAAAAAAATAGGTGTATTAGCGACTTCCGGAACCGTGGCAACCCAATATTTAAAGGGGTTGATCGCGGAATTCGCATTAGATTGTGAGGTTATTAGCTATGGCAGTACTCGGCTGGCACAAATCGCCGAACAAAAGTTTCAAGGTTTGCCGGTGAACTCCCAAGCCGTTGCAGGCGAACTCTACCCGCTTTTTAACCAGACCTCGGGGAAACCGATTGATACTATCGTGTTGGCTTGCACGCATTTCCCGCTGCTTCTTAATGAACTAAGCCACTTAAGCCCTACTCCGGTTGAGTGGGTCGACTCGGGAAGCGCCATTGCTCGCCGGGTGGCATTTTTGCTGGAAGCCCAGAACAAAGAGGGGCGCCCAAAGACAACGACTTTACCGCTTTTTATAAGTACTGATCCAAGACACCCATACGATAGCCTTTGTGTCGCATCTTGCATCGGCGATCACCGGCTAGAATATCTTACAATCTAAAAGCCCGACCGGCGCGGTGGGGCTTTAGAATTGCGAGGAAGTTAATCGAGATCTATATCAGCTTTAGCGACAATTGCTTGTTCGAAGTTGGCCATTTCTGTGTTACCGAATTGATACGCCAGCTGCCCGCGGATACTGGCACGCTCCTGCTCTGAGAGTTCGGAGAGGTCGCCGTCTACAACTGCTTTCAGACCAATGATGTCATAGCCTTCGCCAGACTGGACCACACCAAACACGGTTTTGTCTTGCGGTCTGGGCAACTCAAACGCCTTGTTTAAGATTTGCCGGTCAGGATCAGAGCTGCTTCTGTCGAGCGCTTCGTGCCAGAGATATTCGTAACCAAGCTCTTCGGCAGTTGCCTGTGCGTCTACAGTCGCTTTCAGCTTATCTTCAAGAACCTTGGCTTTGCTTAACATTGCCATTTCGGTTTTTTCTCTCACGAGCTGTGCGCGTATGTCGTCAGAGACCGAAGCGAAAGGCTGGAGCGCTTGCGGTGTATGCTTGTGCAATCTTAGGATGACCGCTTTATCTCCGCTCAACTCCAATACCCGGCTATTTTGTCCTTCCGCAAGCACGTCGTCGGCAAATGCGGCGTCCAAGACTTCTCTATTTGATGCGATTGCGTTACCACCCGCTCTAGTGAAAGGCTCAGAGGTTTTCACTTCAAGCCCCAAGGCTTCGGCGGCGGGCTCTAGGCTGTCTACACCGAAGGTGAGTTCATCCAACTTGGCCATTTTAGCGATAAACTCTTCACGCGCCACTTGTCTTGCTATCTGGTTTGCCAAAACCTGTTGACGCTCAGCAAAACTGGGAGGCTGCACATCGGAAATATCCAAAACCTTGATGAAATGCGTTCCGGAATCGGTTTTCACAGGGCCTGAAACCGCGCCTTTTTCCAACGTTTTGGTGGCCGCCACGAAAGCTTTTGGGAAAGCGTCATCGACCATATCCCCTAGCTCTCCGCCATTGTCTTTCGAGCCCAAATCGTCGGAGTACTCAGCGGCCAAATCCGAAAATTCAGCTCCCGCGCTCAATCGATTTTGAATGGCTTCAACTTTCGTGTCGCTGGCGTCGCCATCCTCGACAAGGATATGAGCCACTTTATATCTCGGACGAGCCTTAAATTCGCTGACTTCTATTTCATAGGCCGTTCTGACATCCGCTTCGCTCGGCGTTTGTTCGCTGGCGAGTTGATCGAGGCTAAGCTCTAAGTATTCGATTTGTACCGTCTCGGGCTCCATATAGCGCTCGGGGTTCGCATCGTAGAACTGTCGGATTTCCGCGTCATCGACGACCACCTCGCCCAATGACGTCTCAGGAATACGAACTGTGTAGAAACTTCTTTTTTGTTGGGTTATGGCGGCTATTAGAGAGAGGTCCGCATCGGTAACAAAAGATGAATTCGTAAGGCCAATGCTCAGCTGTCTCAAGACATAATCTTTCGCAGAGGCATCGAGAAATGTTGCGGGTGTATAAAAATTGCTGATTCGTTCTTTAAAAAGTTGAGAATCGAATTTGCCATCGATTTGGAACGCCTCGATTTGCGCGATGTCTCGCCACAGCTGCTCCTTAGAGACACCCATACGCCCTTCTTTAGCCATGGTAAACAAAGCGGACCTGCGCACTAGGCGCTCGAGCGCCGGCCCTCGCAGGTTGCTATCGTCCAAGCGCGGGTCTGAACCCGCCAGGTCGAACTGCTGCTGCAAGCGTGTCTTTTCAGTCACGATTTCGCGTTGCAGGTCGCGCTGACTTATACCCTCGCCATTGACGACCGCGGCATCCGTCCCACCCACTGAACCGACGAACAATTGCTCCACGCCGAACAATACCAGCGGCACAACAAAAATCGCCATTACAAAAACCGCCACTGCGCCTTTTAAGTTATCGCGCAAGCTCTGAAGCATTGTGCACCTCTAGGTAAAATCGAATTTCATTCAAATAGAAAAAAGGCGCATTCATGCGCCCTCTTAATCATTATTCGGTTGGTAAAGTCTTAGGCGTACCGCAAGCTAACGTGCAACCACTCTAGTGAGCGCTAGTCACTCAGGATTGACGGCGTCTTTAAGGGCTTTCCCTGCTTTAAACGACGGGATTTTAGCCGCAGGTATATCGATGGGATTGCCGGTTTGTGGATTGCGGCCTGTACGAGCTGCTCGCTCTTTGACCTGGAAGGTTCCGAATCCAACAAGGGAGACCTGGTCATTATCCTTTAACGCCTGTGTGATGGAGTCTGTGACCGCATCCAACGCACGCCCAGCCGCAGCCTTTGATATGTCCGCGGAAGCGGCGATCGCGTCGATCAATTCAGATTTATTCACGTTAATAACCTCTCTTATTATTCGAAGCCAATGATTCAAATTATAGTTTTAATAAAAATTCCCACTCCGAGTGTTTGTCACAGACTCGCTTAGAAGTCTTGAGCGGCGGGCACTTTTATAGTGTCTGATGGACTGCGATTTATACCAACTGGAAGGATGCCGGTCAAGGAATGCGGGGCTTTTTCCCCAATTAAATCGCAATTCCAATAGGCTTGAACATTTTCCAACCAGTTTCACTCGCGGTGCCTGCGAATTTTTCGCTAATGTGTGCTGACTCTCTCTTCGGATTTCTCAGAGGAGAAGGCCTTGGCCTCGAGGGCGCGAAATTCATCGTCCGTAAAAGGTGTCGGCATTCTTTCCAAAGTCACTGCCAGAACTTCGTCTATCCATTTTACCGGTGCGATATTTAAGTCTTGTTTTATTTTTTCGGGGATATCCCGTAAATCTGCCTCGTTATCCTTGGGAATGACGACCGTTTTAATGCCGCCCCTGTGGGCAGCGAGCAACTTCTCTTTCAGCCCGCCTATCTTCAACACTTCTCCTCTAAGGGTGATTTCGCCTGTCATCGCGACCTCGGCCTTTACAGGGATGTTACAGTAAGCGGAAACGAGCGCTGTACACATGGCTATACCCGCACTCGGGCCGTCCTTGGGTGTGGCACCCTCAGGAACGTGGATATGGAGATCGTGAGTATCGTTATAATCTGGCGGCACGCCCAACATTTGGGAACGTGAACGCACGACTGTGATGGCCGCCTGAATCGATTCTTGCATCACGTCACCGAGCGAACCGGTTTTGGTCATTCGGCCTTTCCCTTTAACAACGCTCGCCTCGATGGTCAGCAGTTCGCCGCCGACCTGCGTCCAAGCCAAACCCGTCACTTGGCCCACCTGGTTTTTCTCTTCCGCTTTACCGAAGTCCGTTTTCTTCACGCCAAGATAATCTTCGAGTTGGTCTTCGGTCACTTTTTCAAGGTTGAGTTTTTGATCTTTCACATGCTGGGTTACGACCTTGCGACATACTTTGGCAATTTCTCGATCGAGATTGCGCACACCTGCCTCTCGCGTGTAGTACCGGATGATGCCCCGAATCGCGCCTTCAGATAACTCTAACTCATTGGCTTTTAAACCGTTGTTTTTGAGTTGCTTTGGCACCAAATAACGCAAAGCGATATTCACTTTTTCGTCTTCGGTATAGCCCGGTATTCGAATGATTTCCATTCGATCGAGAAGCGGCCCGGGTATGTTCATTGAGTTCGAAGTGCATATAAACATAACATCGGATAAATCGTAATCGACTTCGAGGTAGTGGTCGTTAAAGTGACTGTTTTGC
Organism: uncultured Cellvibrionaceae bacterium; assembly: GCA_964540505.1. Classification (GTDB taxonomy): domain Bacteria; phylum Pseudomonadota; class Gammaproteobacteria; order Pseudomonadales; family Cellvibrionaceae; genus CAYZQH01. The sequence goes on from CAZING010000153.1 coordinate 4,903, forward strand.
TCTGGGTCCAATACTTCCAACAGCGCCGAAGCTGGGTCACCGCGATGATCCATACCCATTTTGTCGATTTCGTCGAGTAAAAATAATGGGTTTTTGACACCAGTTTTTGCTATTTTTTGAACGAGCTTTCCGGGCAGCGAGCCGATATAGGTTCTTCTATGGCCTCTGATCTCCGCCTCGTCTCGAACACCACCGAGCGCCATCCTCACAAATTTTCGGTTAGTCGCTCGCGCGATGGATTCGCCCAGTGAGGTTTTGCCTACGCCCGGAGGACCCACCAAACAAAGCACTGGCCCTTTAAGCTTTTTAACGCGCTTTTGCACCGCAAGATATTCGAGTATGCGCTCTTTAACTTCTTCAAGCCCGTAATGATCGGCCTCAAGAATTTCCTCAGCTTTTTCGAGATCGTGACGAACCTTACTCCGCTTTGTCCAAGGAACGGTGACCATCCAGTCGATATACGATCGGACAACCGAAGCTTCCGCCGACATGGGCGACATCATTTTCAGTTTATTCAGCTCGGTCCGAGCCTTCTTTTCTGCCTCTCGTGGCATGCCAGATTCGATAATTTTGCGCTCGAGTTCGTCGGCCTCGGCCGGTTCATCGCCAATTTCCCCAAGCTCTCTTTGAATCGCCTTCAATTGCTCATTTAAGTAGTACTCGCGCTGGCTTTTCTCCATCTGCTTTTTAACGCGGCCGCGAATACGCTTCTCCACTTGAAACAAGTCCGCCTCGGCCTCCATTAAGCCGACCAGATGTTCGATTCTTTCGACCACAGGGCTAATTTCGAGAATTTCTTGTTTTTGAGCCAACTCCAACGACATATGAGCGGCGACCGTATCGGCCAATCGTCCAGCCTCGTCTATGCCCGTCAATGAGGACAACACTTCGGCCGGTACCTTTTTACTGAGGTTGATGTATTGGTCAAAACCATTAAGCAGCGTGCGGACCAAAGCTTCTGTTTTGCTTTTTTCAGGTTCTGCCGCTTCGACCAACTCGACGGTCGCCTGGAAATATTCTTCAACGCCATCCACAGATTGAATTTGTGCGCGCTCTCTGCCCTCGACCAAAACTTTTACTGTGCCATCGGGCAGCTTTAATATCTGGAGAATTTGGGCGATCGTGCCAACGCCATACAAGTCAACTGCTGTCGGCTCGTCAACCGATGGGTGTCTTTGCGCAACAAGTAAGACTTGCTTATCATCGGCCATTGCTCGCTCTAACGCGGCTATAGATTTATTGCGGCCTACGAACAGTGGAATCACCATGTGTGGATATACCACGACATCACGCAGAGGTAAAAGCGGGAGCACTTGGGAATCAATGCGACTTTTTTCCATCATCAACCCTCTTGTTGAGAACTGTGGCAGCGAGATACAACTTATCAGGTGCTGGCGCCCCGCTGGATCAAGTAATTCAGTTTCTAACGCTTTCTTACGAGATAAATTGGGGCCCAAATGCTCGAATGCAAGCGAGCAGCTTAAGCGCGGATGAAAAAAGGGCCATAACGGCCCTTTTCATAGGTCTATACTTGGAGTCAGCCACGACCAACTCGGCCTGTCAATTAATCTTCCGGCATCGCTTTTTGTTGCTCTTGCTTTTCATACACAAGAATCGGTTTAGACTCGCCGCGGATAACAGAAGCGTCAACGACCACCTTGACAACGTCGCTCTCGGACGGCAAGTTGAACATGGTGTCAAGCAGCACCGACTCCATTATAGACCTAAGCCCGCGCGCGCCCGTTTTACGATCCATAGCTTTGGTTGCCACCGCTTCAAGCGCATCATCGCGAAAATCGATTTCAACCCCTTCCATATCGAAAAGCTTACGATACTGTTTCACCAAAGAATTCTTCGGTTCTTTTAGTATCGCCACCAGCGCACTCTTATCCAATTCGCTGAGCGTGGCAACGACCGGCAAACGACCGACAAACTCCGGTATCAAACCGTATTTGACCAGATCTTCGGTTTCGAGATCTTTTAAGGTTTGGCCGACGTCTTTGGC
>CAZING010000154.1:0-6868 GCA_964540505.1 uncultured Cellvibrionaceae bacterium
GATAAGTAGCGCCCGGTACCGACATACACCATAAGGTTGGGTTTGCCCGCGGTTACGCCTTGGCCCCTATTAGAAGTGACGCTCGGTTTGCTGGTAATCGGTTGACGGTGCGCGGCTGGGCACACGCCTGCCACCAGCGCACCGCGACACGCGGTAAACAACGGCTTTCTTTGAGCCGAGTTGACACCATGAGCGACCACAGGCACAACGCTGCCTGGGTTATCGGCAGTGACCAGGTTGCCGGAGCTGTCGCGGCTGAAGTCAAACGCCCAAAGGTTGCCAAAAAGATCGCCGGCGTAGACGCGGTCGACAGCGCCGTCCATGTTGGTGTCCACCAGGGTCGGCGCCGATAGGCCGTTGCAGTCGCTGTCTTGCCGCTCACACAAGCCCCCCGATACCGAGCCCCCACCCAAAGGCCCAAGCCTAAGATGACTGACCCCGCCCGGCCCCGCGCCATCAAGGTAAAGGACATAGAGATACGCTCTGCCATCGGTGCTGTTGTTATAGCCGTTGCCAAAAATCGCAACCCACTCGCCATCGGCCATCTTGGCGATTCTAGGCGTACCGAAACTGTAGCCCATACGCGAATCGCTGAACTCGGTCACCACCACCTCGGCGGCCAAGCTCGCTTCGCTGACGATATCCGCCGGGTCGGTGATATCCAGCACATAAACCGACTTGCCGCCGCGGCCGAGACCGCCCACCAGATAACTGCGCCAGTGGTTGTTGATAAATACGTCGCCGACCACCGGTGTTTCATCCACGTAAGGCCGGTGGGCATAGCCCTCATCGGCAAGCCAATGCAGACCTTCGTGTTCGGCGTCGGAGAACACCCCCCTTGGAATATAGGCAAAAACCTCGTCCCCGGTTTCCGCGTTGAACGCGTGCAGCATGCCATCGTTGGCGCCAACGTAGACGATAGGCGTGCGGTTTTTGTGGGCCTCGACAAACGCGCTGTATTCTTTGGCCTCAAAGCCTGCGGGGTAAAAGCCTTCCGGGCCGCCAACAAACACCGGACTGGAATGGACTATGGCGCCAAGACTGCTACGGTTGCGAAACTGCGGGTTGGTGGTGTAGCCGTCGCCGTCCCCGCGCAGAAATTCAATGATGTCTTGCAGGTAATTTCGCTTGGTCGCGTTGGCGGGCTTATCCGCCAACAGGTCGTTGAGTTGTCGGCTGTCGAGCTCGCCGGCATTCACATTGGGGGCATTGACGTTCGCAGGCGACACGAAAGGCGCGCCCTTGACGCCGTTGAAGGTCACGACCTTGCGCTTGTTCTCTGCGTTTTTTAAATCGAGCCGCTTAGACGCCTCCCAAATTTCCTCGCCCACTGTGGCTGTGGCCGCATCAAACGCGTACGCATTTAATTCGCCATTAAAGTCGACCATGTCGTAGAGCGTGCGAAACATTTTGGTGCTCGCCGCAACGCCCTCACGGTCGAAGCTGACCGCGCTTGCGGTGCCCGAATAAGAGCTCGAAATATCCTTCATGAGTGCCGTCATTTCGGTGTTCAGGGACTCGGCGTCGGTGGCCGTCATATACTTGCCGCCGCCGTTGAACGCCGCGTGTATCACATCGTCGATCGATTCCAGGTATTCCGGTTGATTCCAGCCTACCACCAACTTGGAGGCGTCGGTCGGCCAGGCTTTTTCGGCCAAAGTCGTTGGGTACTCGGCAACGTTGCCAAAAACGCCAAAGCCCAACGCGTGGGTGTGCACAACCTGATCGCCGGGCAGGTTGGGCGCGGCATCGCGGGTCGCGAAATACATCGCAATATCGGCCAGGGTATTGGACAACGAATCCGAATGGAGCCCGCCTTGGGCGCCATCGACGTTACCCCAGTTGAACCGTGGCCTATGATTGTCATCACCCTCAACCTGATAGCCGTCGGTCACAAGCACCATATGGTTTGCCTGACACGCACCGCCTTGACTTCTGGGTAAGAACGGGCTTTTGGTGACATCCGGCAAGAATTCCACTTGGGGCGTGCCGCGTGCAGAAGGGTTGTCCAGGTGAAAATACAAACCCGCGTTCTCTAACGAGCGCCGCAGCGGCGTGCCGCCTCTGATACCGCGCATATTAAAGAATTTTTCGAGCAGCTCGTCTTTTTTTGGCTGCAATGACGGGTCGCTGAAGTTGTCGACATCGGTGATGTTCATATGGTGGGCAGGGTCATCATCGGGATGAGAGATGCTGGTAAGTCCGGTACGCACGCGTGAACCGGCAAACACCGGCGATACCCCGGCTCGCATCGCATAATCACGGATGCGATGAAAGGTGTACCAGTTTGCAAAATTCGCCCGTTGGTTTGCATCGAGGTTGGCTACCCGTAGCAGCTTACTCGCGGGCACTCGCACGCGCGCAACCCCGCCAGAGTAGGACACCGTCTCGCCGCATTCGCCAAATTGGTAATTGCCATCACCATTGGCGTCGTCCCATAAAACATAGGACGCGCCACTCAAATCGACCCTATGGCTGTTATCAACGCGCGGATCGACAGCAACAAGCGGAAAACTGGAATCCGCCTTGCCGTACCAGGGGCGGTAGGTTTTAGCGGGGTCGAACGCGAGCTTGTTAACGCCCGGGCAGAGCAAAGTATAAAACGAACCTGTATGGACGGTTTCCGTTTCCGACATGTTCATACCCACCGAGACCCAATCCAAATTCGGCGCGCCGGGCGCACGATCCTCGCCACTGAATGAAAAATCGATAACCGTCGCATCTTGTCGAATGTTCACAGTAACCTGAACGGTTGACCAGTTCGCCCAGCCTCCCGTTGGCGGAAACGCGATACGACCCTGATCCATGCCAGAGACGAAGAATTTTGCGTAGCGCGTATCATTAGAGCCATTGGCGTAACCAAACGTGAATATTCGTTCACCTTTCGTGACGTTGTTTAACACCCTGTACAACATGCCGCCGCCGTTATTCGGAAAGTCGACAAACCCGGTACCCGAGTAACCTGGGTGTTCGTTCACTTTAGCGATATCCTGACCCCAGATTATCTCCGCTTCTATTCTCTCCAATTCCCGGAATTCATTGATGCCGCCTGGCACTGGAATTTCCATATATTCATCGGTGACTTGGCGAAGCAAAAGTTGGTCAATCCTTACATGATCCTTTAGATAGGGTGTCAAGTCGGCGAACAGAGGCATCCCTGTGGCTTCACGGCTTTTAATCAGATAATCGTCCATGCTGCCCGAGTCGTCCATTATGAACAACACATTCGGCTTTGCGCCGCCACCTGCGTATAACGGCATCAGGCTGATGTTATCTGCACTCGCGGATTGCCAAAGCATTGCGCCAAGCGCGAAGGCACACATGTTAAATAAAATATTTTGTCGTTTCATAAACGGTCACCTTTAGACCCTGTCACAGACGAGTCTGAACCTCTCGTTTGGCGATCAATAATTAAAAAATTCCGCGGAACCGGTTCGGTAAATGGATTCCAAAACCGTATAGATTTTAGAATCCTTCCCCCAACCTATAGCGGTAATGCGAAAGAACAGCGGGTCGGTGGATGCGCCGGCCGCGCTACTGGATAAATCGTCGGTGGTGACCACGCCATCGGCGAGACGTCGATAATCCCGACCTATGTATTCAATGACGTACTGCGGTTGCCGCGACACCAGATCGTCGCCCATGATCGGCCCAGTCGAGGCGGTGGTGGTGCCCCAATCGTTGGCGTCGGTTAAATCGGATATATCATTGGTGTGGGGTGCCGGGGCGAGGCTGGCACTGATGCGCACGGCACTGTACAAACCGCCGCTACCGTCGAACTGGCTCAACACAGAAAGACCGGTTAAGTTGGTATCCAGCCAGGCTTGTGCGACATTAAGCGCCGATTCGGCGGCGTATTTGGCCACCGATTTTTGACGGTTATTTGCAGCCATGCGCTCTTGCATAGTCGATGAATGCATGTTGGAAACACCGACTATGGACATTACCAAAAGAATGACCAAGGCAATCACCAAGGTCCCGCCTTGTTGATTGTTAAGCCTCGGGTTTGGGCGCCTGAACGGGCGGGCGTCTGCGTGCGAACAATGCCGTCTCATGCGTTATACTTCCGGAATTTGATTGAATAACAAGAACGTTCGCGCAAATGTTTTTTCCATAAACTCAACGCCTTCGTTCGTGGGTGTTTTGTTTCGCGAACTCAAGGTGGCGGTCACTTTTACTCTGTCTATTAACGCCCAGTTCGCATTGTTTAAACTCGCAGCATTCGCGAAAAATAAATTGCCTGTTGCCGGGTCGCGCCAACCGTATTCCACTTCAAAGGCCTGCACGCCCTCGACCAATTCATCGGCCTCCGTCGAGTTGGCGGATTTTCGATATAAGGCACAGTATTGCGGGTCAGTGCTTGAACATTCTTGCGAAACTATTTTGCCGGCAATGCTGGTATCCACTTTGTATTCAAACGCGCCGCCACGGTTGTATAGGTAAGTGATTGAAGGCATTATGCTGTTTTTACCGGCAAAATCCGTGGTGAGGTTAGCGCTGTTGTTTACGTTGTCGGCGTCGAATCGGATAACGCCTGTGGCGCCGGGCGCATTACTGACCCTAAACACGCCTATGCCCGAACAATCGCCGGCAATAACTATATCGCCCTGTTTGAAATGCGCGCTTTGACTCCCCGCCACAACGAAGCGGTCGCTGGCCACCTCTTCCACCGCCACCTTCTGGTCGTTGCCCGCATAGCGCAACACCAAACTATCAAAAGTTTTACCATTGACATCTTGGTTGTCTTTGCCGTCAATGAACCGAGACATATCCAAAACAGGGTCGGTCTTTGCGACATTTTCAATGCGCCCGCCGCTAAGAGCGTTAGCGTTCAAGCAGCCCGCGTAACCGGCATTGGCGACATCGGTTTCTATTCTGGAAAATAAAAGCCGCACGTGCTCTTGTATAGAAGAGTTGCCCCGAACCATGGACGAGTTTTGCGTGGTGGTGGCATAAAGCTGAAATACGCCAGCCAGAATAAACAAACCTATGGCCAGTGAAATCAGAATCTCAACAAGACTGACACCGATTTGACGAAATGGACCTTGTTGCATAAACAATGTCACTCCAATTTCAACTGATAGGTAAAACAGGCAAGGTCGCTACCACCGCCAGAGCAGTTGGTGGTGGGGTTCTCAATTTGATCGTGGTTCCACATCACGGTAATTTCGTAGACACCGCCGCTGTAATCCACCTGACCTATGCCGCTCGGCAAGCGCGACTTTATATAGCTGCCCCATTGCCATTCATCGTACTGCCGCTGCTGTGCGAGGTTGCAACCGGTCGCGAGACATCCGGGGTCGGCCGCGCTCGAGCTTGAGGTATCGATCCCGTTAAAATCGCCTAAAATCGCTGTATTTCGCAGTGCGGTGGCGTCCAAATTGCGAACGTAGCCGAGTATCCGGTTAGCCATATCTTCAGCCAGAATATTCGCTTCGGTCGCAAACTGCGCGCGCTGGTTGCTGTTCACCCCTTTAACCTGCATAGCCAAAGTGCCCAACAACCCGACCGCCAATAGAAACAGAGAGACCATGGTCTCCATCATCGCCATACCGCGCTGCGATCGGTTTTTGTTGCTCATAGTGTTTTTCATAATGCTGTTACTCGTTGGTACCTAAAACGTATCAAGGGCAGGTGCCGCCGGTATAGACGCGCGTGCTACCGACCAGTGACACTGCCAGGGTTCTCGCTTTAGAGGGGTTGGTATCGGCGCCCTGGGTGCACAAAAATACCGTCCGACTCTCACTGCTTTCACCGCGGTCCGAAAAACGAATGTGAGTCGCCGAAGAACCCAGGCGCAAAGTCACTTCATTACCTTCGTCCCCACCTTGTCTTAAGAGCTCGTCACCGTCGCCAAGGTTAAACAGGCCGTCGGCGTTCTTGTCTAAAAAAACAAGCCAGCCTTCGCTTAAATCGGACGTGCCGCTGCAACTTACTTGGTCGACAGTGCCGCACAATGTGACACTGTCGACCCGCGCCACCGCTTCATTGCGCGCATAGGCAAGCGTCGATGACAACAAGCTCGCCTTGGCGATTAAATCCTGACGACTGATAAGCGGCTTTAAGCTCGGCACGGCGATGCTCATAACGATGGCCATTATCAACACCGTGACCAAAAGCTCGGGTAAGGTAAACCCGAAATTTCGGCCGCCCGACAAAGACGCTTTTTGTGTGATGGAGTTTTTCATACCTAATGTATATCAGTAGAACCGCAAAGGTGAGAACTGACTCAGGACAGACGGTGAACTTCAGCGACAAGACGAAGGAGAAAGTCTTTTAGAAAATCGGCGTTTCAACAGAGATTTAAAAGCTGTCGGTTTATTGACACAACGCGCGCGCGTTTTACCTAAAACCCAACAACCGCCAAATTTCCGAAAACCTACACACCCGAGGACTGCGCGCCCGCATTGAGCACTGCCGAAATGAATTCGCAGCCCAAGCCGTCGGCGCCTCTGCGTTTCGCAATTTTGCGGCTTGCGAATGCGGCACAGAATGCTGGACACCCATGTCGTTTATCTAACCCGGGCTCGCTGTGGCTAAACGTCCCCTGCCTCTGCCTTCGGTCTTCCGCTTTCCGAACCGGCGACGATTGGTTTGAATTCGTGCCGTTCACCGGTATCCTTGGCCATCGTCACAACTCGAACTCATAGAAGGCGCGCGCGTGTTGCGCCGCTCTGCGGGGCGTCACTGTCACGGCTCGGCTCTGTGGAAGCGGGTTTATTTCATTCGTCCGGCGCATAGACTGACATGCCTTGGTCGCTCTCGAGTCGCGTGCTTGGCGGCCGCAGTCCGATTTGCCAATACTTTTATTTAGGAGAACAACATGTTTAAGACCATGATTAAACTCGCAAGCTGCGGCGCACTGGGG
>CAZING010000155.1:0-6793 GCA_964540505.1 uncultured Cellvibrionaceae bacterium
CGCCGTGGTCGTGGACGCCGAGCTCTCGACTGGCGACGTGACACAACCACACACCTAACAAAAAGCCGAGCAACACCAGCGCGATATAAGCCGTTAGCGGCAGCTGCGCCATCAATAAATAAATGGGCACCGCGGCTAAAGTCCCCGCTGTGCCCGGCATGACCCGCGAAAGCCCCGAGCCCATGCCAAAAGCCAGAAAGGTTGCAGGATGGCGGAGGATAAACCCCCAACTGGGATGTTTATTCAAAATGCTGGTACCCGTCTGCTTCGGGCGTTCTGGCGATAGCCTCCGCCCCGCCCTCGAAACACGTCACTCGGGGTGTCTCGCGGTTGGGCCTGTGGGCGACTATACGGCCGATCTCGACGATCGGCAGCTGCAAGTGCGCCAACCGCGCTATTTTGCTTTCGGCCACGGTGAACAACAGTTGATAGTCGTCGCCGCCGGACAAAGCCCATCTTCGGCTTGTCTCGGCGTCGACGCATCGGTGCCAGCCCGAGTGAATCGGCAAACGCGCCAAGTCGATTTCCGCGTCGACGTCGCTCGCCTGACAAATATGGTTCAAATCCGCGAGCAGACCGTCGGAGATATCGATCGCGGCGCCGGCAAGGCCGACCAGCTGCTGCCCCAAAGCAATTTGTGGCTCTGGCTCGAAAAAACGACTTTCCAGGTAAGGCGCAAAGGCGTCGAGGGCAACTTCCTCACCGCGAAGCCAGGCAAGCGCTGCGGCCCCGTCGCCAAGGCTGCCCGAGACAAAAATTCGCTCGCCCGCGGTCGCTCCCGAGCGCAGCAACGCCTGCCCTTTGGCGACACGGCCTTGTACCTGCAAGCTCAGGTTCAACGGCCCACGGGTGGTGTCACCGCCGACCAAAGGGCACGCGAAACGATCGGCTATACGCCAGAGCCCTTGGCTGAACGTTTGCAGCCAGCGCTCGTTCGCCTGCGGAATCGTCAGCGCCAAGGTGCAGCACCTGGGCTCGGCGCCCATGGCCGCCAAATCCGAAAGCGCCGCGCACAAAGCACGAGTGGCGATGCGCTCCGGCGCTGTGTCGGGAAGAAAATGCCGACCCTCTACGACCGTATCGACGGAAATAACCCAGTCGTGCTGCTCGGTGTGGGCGATCACCGCGCAGTCATCGCCCACACCTACCCGTACGTGATCGCTCGAGCAGCTTCGGGTGAAATAGGTGTGAATGAGTTCGAACTCGTTCAAGTGTGATCGGCCTTCACTTCTGCAGAGCGCAGACGCGCGGCGACTTTATCGAGCACCCCGTTCAGGAATTTGAAGCTATCGGTGGCGCCGAATTTCTTCGCCAAACGCAATGCTTCATTGATGACCACCCGATAAGGAACGTCCAAGCGGAACCGAAGTTCATAGCTCGACATCCGCAAAAGCGCGAGCGTAATCGGGTCGATTTGTTCAAGATTCAGGTCGTTCACAAACGGCAGAAAATCCGTTTCTATTTGCGCTAAGTTCTTCGGCACTTGGTGCAGCAACTCATGGAAATACTCGATATCGGCCTTGCTCATATCGTTATCCGTGTGAAACTCGGCCTCTATCACATGCGAAGGCGTGTCACTGATGCTCCACTGGTAAAGCGCTTGCATCGCGTAATGGCGGGCTTTACTGCGCATCGCCGAAAGCGGTGGTGTTTTTTCTCGGGGTGAGTTTGTCATGGATCCCTTATCGCGGTTATGGTTGGACGAGCCGATGTCACGGTTCGATTTTGCTTAGCAGGCTGACCATCTCCAACGCCGTGATCGCTGCCTCTACCCCTTTATTGCCCGCTTTGGTACCCGAGCGCTCGATGGCCTGCTCGATCGATTCGACCGTCAACACCCCGAACGTAATCGGCACGCCGGAGTTCATCGACGCCTGCGCCAAGCCTTTGGTGCACTCGCCCGCCACGTATTCGAAATGCGGTGTCCCGCCTCGAATCACCGCGCCCAGGGCCACTATCGCATCGAACCGCCCGGTAGCCGCCATTTTCGAAGCGACCAAAGGCATTTCAAACGCGCCTGGAACATACACAATTTCGATGTCAGTCTCGGGGATGCCGTGGCGCTTCAGTGCGTCCAGGGCCCCGTCTTTCAGATGCTCCACCACGAAACTGTTCCACCGGCTGACCAACAAACCGTATTTTCCAGTTGCTTGACTGAAATCGCCTTCGATTATTTTCATGTGCTTTCTCTGTGTTGTCTCAATCTTAAAAATCGGGTGCGTCTATATATTCCACCACTTCCAAATTGAAACCGGAAATGGCTTTAAAACGATAAGGCGCGCTCAGCAACCGCATTTTCTGCACGCCTATATCTTTCAGTATTTGCGACCCCGTGCCCACTTGTTTATAGACGAGATCGTGTCGCGGGCGCAGGGGTTTGCCCGAAATCATCCAGTCGATGCTCTCTTCGATTTCCTCGGTGGTCTCGTTGTGACAGATCAACACCAAAACCCCGGCCCCGGCTTCGGCTATCGCCCGCATCGCCGACTGAAAAGACCAAGGAATGTAGTTGTTGTCTTCCAGTCTTAGAATACCGAGCACGTCGCGCGCGGTATTGCTCACGTGCACCCGGGTCAACACTGGCTGGGCGAAATCGGGCTCGCCTTTCACCAACGCGAAATGGCGTTCGTTGCGCGCTTCATCCAGGTAAGTCTTTAGAAGAAAGTCGCCAAAATAAGTGCGCACCGTTCGCTCGTTGCAACACTTGACCGTTTTCTCGTTGACCGTGCGGTACTGGATCAAATCGGCGATCGTGCCCATTTTCAGCCCGAATTTCTTGGCGAAGGCTTCGAGGTCTGTGCGCCTTGCCATTGACCCGTCTTCGTTCATCACCTCGACAATCACCGCCGCGGGCTCAAACCCCGCCATACGCGCCAGATCGCAGCCCGCCTCGGTGTGCCCGGCCCGACTGAGCACACCACCGGGCTGGCTCATCACCGGAAATATATGGCCGGGCTGGACGATATCGCGCGGGGTGGCGTCGCGTTTTACGGCCGCATGAACCGTGGTCGCGCGATCGGCGGCGCTGATGCCCGTGGTGACGCCCTGGGCCGCCTCGATGGACACGGTAAAGTTGGTGGCGTGGGGCGCGAGGTTTTCACTTACCATCAAAGGCAGGCCCAACTGGCGACACCGGGCTTCGGTCAGGGTAAGGCAAATCAACCCTCGGGCATTCCGGGCCATAAAATTGATGTCTTCGGGTCGCACCGCCGAAGCCGCCATAATGAGATCGCCCTCATTTTCTCGGTCTTCGTCGTCCATCAGAATGACCATCTTACCGAGACGGATGTCGTCGACTAGCTCTTCGATCGTGTTAAGTTCCACTGCATGTAACCCGTAGCTATTTAACTCAAATTTTAAAAAAAACCGCTGCTTTTTTGCTTGCGCGAAGGTCATTGATTCGCGCTCGGGCCGATGGCGCCAGCCGAGTCTTACAGCGCAGCCACCGCAAAGTTCATGGGCCGCTCGAACCCGGCAAAAAGCCGTGTCGGGCCAAAAAATCGGCGGAGATTCCCGACTCGGCGCTCGCCTCGCCTTTTAAAAGACGCTCGAGATAGCGTGCCAGAATGTCCACTTCCAGGTTCACCTCGGTACCCTTGGTGTAACCGCCCATCACCGTGGCGGCCAACGTGTGAGGCACGATATTGACGGAAAACCAATCGGCGCCGTCCGCTGTGCCAACGCGGTTGACCGTCAGGCTGGTGCCGTCAATTGTAATCGATCCTTTAGGTGCGATATATCGACCGAGGCCCGCAGGCACCCGAAAGTCGAACCGCTCGGAACGAGCATCGCTGTGCCGTCGGATCACCTCGCCAACCCCGTCGATGTGACCGCTGACAAAGTGCCCGCCCAAGCGGGTGGTCGGCAACAGGGCTTTTTCCAGGTTCACGGGGGTTCCCCGCCGCCAGTTGCCAATGTTGGTGTGGCGGAGGGTCTCGTTGGATACGTCCGCCCAAAAGCCATCACCGGGTAATTCGACCGCGGTCAGACACACACCGTTGGTGGCTATGGAATCGCCAAGACCGACATCGCGCCACTGCCACCCCGAAGCGCGAACGTACAGTCGTAAATCGCCGCCGAGCTTTTCAATGGCGGCCACTTCGCCGACCGTTTCGATGATTCCGGTAAACATATCAGGGTTCTCCGACACTCAGTATCAGACGCAAATCGGGGCCGATCGGTCTCGAATCCCGAAGGGTGAATCCTCGGGCATCCTTAAGCTGCGTCAGCGGCAAATGCAGCATAGGCCGGGCCGCGCTGCCCAAAAGTTTAGGCGCTATATACACCACCAGTTCATCGACCAGGCCGGCCTCGACGAAAGCACCGGCAAGCGTTGGCCCGGCTTCGATAAGAATTTCGTTGCAAGGCTCGGCACCAAGCCTAACCAGCAACTCGTGCAAATCGACCCGCCCGTCCGCGCCCGGAATGTGCCAAATCGGCGCCGTGTAGCGGGTGTCAGTGTCACTCGTACAGCTCGCGATCGTCACCTTGCCGCCCTTGAAAATCCGCGCGTCGGCTGGGGTCTTAAGGGCGCTGTCGAGTACCACCCGCAAGGGCTGGCGCGGGTAGTCGCCAAACTGCGGGGCGCGTACAGAAAGCTCGGGGTCGTCGGCCAGCACCGTGGCAACACCGGTGACTATAGCGCAGGAGCGCGCCCGCCATTCTTGCACATCCAGTCGCGATTCGACGCCTGTGATCCATTTACTTTCGCCGCTGGCCATGGCCGTGCGGCCATCGAGGCTCATCGCAATTTTAAGCCTCACCCAAGGCAGGCCCGTGGTCATTCGTTTGATAAACCCCGGGTTAAGCGAGCGCGCTTCGGGCTCGTGCACCGGCCCTCGCACAGCGATACCGGCCGCGCGCAGCTTCGACAAGCCCAGACCGGCAACCAACGGGTTCGGGTCGACCATCGCATAGACCACTTCTTTTACGTCGGCCTGAATTAATGCGTCGCAGCAGGGCCCGGTGCGACCTTGATGCGCGCAGGGCTCCAAGGTGACATAAACGCTGGCGCCCGCCGCCTCGGCCCCGGCCGCGCGAAGCGCCGCGACCTCGGCGTGGGCCCCACCGGCGCGCTCGTGATAGCCCTCGGCAATGACCCGCTCGTTTTTAACAATGACACAACCTACCCGAGGGTTGGGCGTGGTGGTGGTCATAGCGCGCTTGGCTAGTTCAAGCGCTTGGTGCATAAACTGCGCGTCATTCATGGGTGGTATTCACGACTGTTTTTGTTGCAGGCGTTCAATCTCTTGGCGAAACTCGTTGATGTCTTGAAAACTGCGATACACCGAGGCGAAGCGCACATAGGCGACCTCATCGAGCCTGCGCAGGGCGTCCATGACTTTTTCGCCGACAAACATCGATTTAACTTCGCGCTCGCCGGTCGCCTGAACCTCTTTGGTGATGTTATTAATTGTCGCCTCTATGTCTTCCATGCTCACCGGTCGTTTCTCCAGTGCTTTGAGCAGCCCATGGCGAAGCTTTTGCTCGTCAAAAGGCTCGCGTGTGCCGTCTTGTTTGATCACCCTCGGCATCACCAGCTCAGCGGCTTCAAAGGTGGTGAAACGCTCGTGACATTTTTGGCATTCGCGTCGCCGGCGCACCTGACCGCCGTCGGCGACCAAGCGCGAGTCGGTCACCTTGGTGTCTGTCTGATTGCAAAAAGGGCAATGCATAAAAAGAGGCCTCATCGGGCAGGATGGGCTTCACAGCGCCCGTCCTCGCAGATCGCCGTGCTTACCGCGGCGGTTTATGTTAAACGGTTGCGCCGTCAGCACGGGGCCATCGGCAATACCAAGCCTTAACGGTCGAACCCTTGCTTGAACGACGCCTGACGTATTGAGCTTGCTACCAAGCGCGCAAGCCGTTGCTTTTAGCTGCCGTCGAGCCACCCAGCCGCCAGCACGAGGGTGGGCGCCACGCCCGACCCGACGCACAAAAAAGGGCGGTGATTCCGCCCCATCTGAACGATTTCCTCGGGGTTAACGATCAACCGTATACCGGGAATTCCCTGCAGAGCTCCAGCACTTTTTGTTTAACCTCTGCGATCACTGTGTTGGCGTTTTCGGCTTCAAGCGCGTCCAGCACGTCGCACATCCAGTGGGTCAGCAGTATGCATTCTTGCTCTTTAAAACCGCGCGTGGTGATTGCAGGGGTGCCCACTCTCAAGCCACTGGTGACAAAGGGCGAGCGCGGGTCGTTGGGCACGGCGTTCTTATTGACCGTAATATTAGCGGCTCCGAGGGCTTCATCGGCGTCTTTGCCGGTGAAGCTGCGACCGATAAGATCGACCAGCATCAAATGGTTCTCGGTGCCGCCGGACACGATTTTGATCCCGCGTTCTATAAATGTCGCCGCCATAGCTTTGGCGTTTTTCACAACCTGTTGTTGGTAGGTTTTGTACTCGGGGCTCGTGGCTTCTTTAAAGCAAATGGCTTTCGCGGCGATGACGTGCATCAAAGGGCCGCCCTGGCCGCCTGGGAACACCGCGGAGTTCAGCTTTTTTTCCACCTCTTCGTTGGCTTTTGCCAAAATCAGGCCGCCGCGTGGGCCCCGTAGAGTCTTATGAGTTGTAGAGGTGGTGACATCGGCGATCTGCACCGGCGACGGGTAAACCCCAGCCGCAACTAAACCTGCGACGTGGGCCATATCGACAAGCAACCAGGCTCCGACAGAGTCGGCAATATCACGAAATCGCTGCCAGTCCATAACCTGGCTGTAGGCCGAGAAACCGGCGACGATCATCCGCGGCTTGTGCTCTTTGGCAAGCTCGGCCACTTGCTCGTAATCGACC
>CAZING010000156.1:0-6790 GCA_964540505.1 uncultured Cellvibrionaceae bacterium
CGCCATTATCAACGATTGTGCGTCGGGACGCCTGTTCAGCTTCGAGGAAACTTTAGAAAAGGAAGACAGCGAATACACAATGCCCGCGTCGGAATGGCTGCACAATCCCTCCGAAAGCGTTCAGCGCCAGGCCTTGGCGGGCGCATTGGCGACGGCCATAGACGGGTTGCCCGAGCGCGAACGGCTGGTGCTATCGCTCTATTACGATGAAGAGCTGAATTTAAAAGAAATTGGTCAGGTGCTTGGCGTCAGCGAATCGCGCGTTTCACAGATTCACTCGCAAGCGGCTATGCGCCTTAAGAAAAAGATGACGGACTGGCACGGCTGAGCCGGTTCGTTTCGACTAAGAACCTCAATTATCAATTTTCTGCGTCGCCCCGCCGTACCTAAAAGCCTCATTTCCTCGCCGGCGCATTGATAGTGCGAGTATTCCGCCAATTTTTCAGACCGATTCGCCAACAGAGTCTAGACTTAGAGGAAAACGGAGGCACGCCTCCGGGGGCCTTTGTTTGTGCCTGTAAGGCGGATTACTGCAAGGCTGTGCGAGCGCGTTGCCGTGGCTTATAAGGCTAAGGCAATAAAGCGTTCAAAATGGCTTTAACGCCTGTGTTATTTAGTAAGAAGCGGAGGTCGCGTTGGACAAAAATATGAAAATCCTGATTGTTGACGATTTTTCAACAATGCGCAGGATCATCAAAAACCTGCTGAGGGATCTTGGCTTTACCAACACTCAGGAAGCCGATGACGGCGTCACGGCGATGCCGATGTTGCGAAACGGCGAGTTCGACTTTCTGGTCACCGATTGGAATATGCCGGGTATGTCGGGCATCGAGCTTCTAAAGGCGGTACGCGCCGATGCCAACCTGAGTGCCATTCCGGTGCTGATGGTGACCGCCGAGGCCAAACGGGATCAGATCATCGAAGCGGCTCAGGCGGGCGTAAATGGCTATGTCGTCAAACCGTTCACAGCGCAAGTATTAAAAGAAAAAATAGAAAAAATATTCGAACGCGCAGGGGGGTAAGTTTACGAGATGGAAACTTCAGTTAAATTTGGTGACAGCGAAGAATTCAAAGCGCAACTTCAAGACAGTGCCAAGTTTTTGATCCAAAAGCTTCAAGACAACAATTTTGAAGACGCCTCCAACCTCATTCAAACCCTTTATGAAGTTCGCGAAAGCCACGTGTTCAACGCGGTTGGCAAACTGACTCGCGGTTTGCACGATGCCATAGTCAATTTTCATGTCGATGCCCGGGTCGAGAATGTTTTGGAAGAGGGCAATGCCAGCGAAATTCGCGACGCGTCCGACCGTTTGCAGTACGTCATTAAAATGAGCGAAGCGGCCGCTGACAAAACGATGGATCGAGTCGAATCCGCGGCACCCATTGCGGCGAAACTTCGCGAGGAGGCCGCGCAGCTGCGCGGTGACTGGGAGAAATTCCGGCGCCGGGAGATGACCAAAGAAGAATTTGCGGTTCTCTACGAGCGTATCGGCCATTTTTTAGAGGATATGGACGAGAGCACAGGCGCGCTTAACAGTAACCTTCAGGCCATCATCTTGGAGCAAGGCTATCAGGATTTAACCGGTCAGGTGCTGAAGAAGGTGATTGGCCTTGTGACTCACGTCGAGGGCGAGCTCGTGCACTTGGTGCGCATTGCTGGGCAGGTCGAGGAGGTCACAGGTTTAACGCCGGGTGAATGGCATGAACCGCTGGACACCAAAGCCGCCGAGGGGCCTCAAATCCATGCCGATAAGCGCACCGATGTGGTCAGCGGCCAAGATGACGTTGATGATCTGTTATCCAGTCTCGGCTTTTGAGGTGTACTGAATGGCGTTTAGCGAAGACGACGACATTCTTCAAGACTTTCTGGTGGAAGCCGGGGAGATACTCGAGCAATTGTCGGAACAACTGGTTGAGTTGGAGCGCAGCCCAAACGATCACAACCTGTTAAACGCTATATTTCGCGGGTTCCATACGGTAAAAGGCGGCGCGGGCTTTTTGCAGCTTGACGCGATGGTCGAGTGTTGCCATGTGACCGAGAACCTGTTCGATATCCTTCGCAACGGTAAGCGCTCGGTAACACCGGAATTGATGGACGTGGTCTTACAGGCGCTCGATACCGTCAATTTGCAGTTTCAGGCGATCTCGCAAGGCGAGCCATCGCCTCGGGCGTCCGAGGGCTTGCTGTCGCATCTGGCGCGTTTGGTGTCCTGCGACGACCTCAATGAACCGAGTAACGTCGCGTCGCCACCCCCCCGCGACACCTTGGCATTAAGCGACGCCGAGTTCGAAGGCTTGCTGGATGCGGTAAACGCGCCCAAGCTTGCAAGCACCGATGAGCCAGACGAACCCCCGCCGCTCCAGCCGTTGAAGAGCACCCCGAGTGACGAAATCACCGACGATGAATTTGAAGCGCTGCTCGATCAACTGCACGGCAAAAACGCGGCGCCGGGCACGGGCGAGCGCCGGCAAGCGGACCCGGCACATTCGCGCACGCAAAGTGAGCAAAGCGCTGAGGCGTCCAGCGCCAAGGCTTCTGATGCGATAGACGATGACGAATTCGAACGACTGCTGGATCAACTCCACGGTGCCGGCAGAGGCCCCACGGCGCAAAGCGCCAAGCCCGATAAACCGTCCAAAATAGCCGATCAAGCGGCAAGCGACGCGCAACCGTCGCAAGCGACATCGACTCTGGCATCGCCGCAGCAGACGGCCTCGGCAAAAGGCGCCGGTGGCGCGCCGCCGGCTGCGCGCGCACCGGCAGGCGGTGGACAAAATCAGGCCGAGACGACCGTGCGGGTGGACACTCAGCGGCTTGACGACATTATGAATATGGTTGGCGAACTGGTGCTGGTCCGCAACCGACTGGTGCGTCTCGGGCTCGATAGCAACGACGAGTCTATGGCACAGGCGGTCGCCAATCTCGATCTGGTCACGGGCGATTTGCAAACGGCGGTAATGAAAACGCGGATGCAGCCGATCAAAAAGGTGTTCGGTCGCTTCCCAAGAGTGGTGCGAGACCTTGCCCGCACCCTGAAAAAAGAAATCGACCTCGAGCTTATAGGCGAGGACACCGACCTCGATAAAAACCTGGTGGAGGCCTTGGCAGATCCTTTGGTGCACCTTGTTAGAAACTCTGTGGATCACGGTATAGAAATGCCGAGTATCCGAGAGGCGGCCGGCAAAGCACGGGCGGGCAAGGTGGTGCTCGCCGCGCAACAGGAAGGCGACCATATTCTGTTGAGCATCGCCGATGACGGCGCGGGGATGGACCCCGGCAAACTCCGGGAAAAAGCGGTAGAAAAAGGCCTGTACGACACCGACACCGCCGCGCGACTTACGGATATCGAAGCGTTCAACCTCATTTTTGCGCCGGGTTTTTCCACCAAAGTGGAAATTTCGGATGTTTCCGGGCGCGGCGTGGGTATGGACGTCGTGAAAACGAAAATTGCTCAGTTAAACGGTTCGATTGAAGTCAACTCAAAGTTGGGCAAAGGCACCGAGATTATCATCAAGGTACCGCTGACTTTGGCGATTATGCCGACGCTTATGATTATGGTCGCCCGGCAATGTTTCGCGCTGCCTTTGGTGAGCGTCAACGAAATATTTCAAATGGACCTTCGTAATGCGCACGTGGTGGACGGCCAGCAATGCGTGATCATTCGCGATAAGGCGATTCCGATCTTTCATTTAAAGCGATGGCTGGTTAACGGCGCATTTGAGCGCAGCGGCGCGAGCGAAGTGCATGTGGTCATAGTGTCTGTCGGCACCCGCAAAGTTGGCTTTGTCGTGGACCAATTGATTGGCCAAGAGGAGGTGGTTATTAAACCTCTAGGTAAGCTTCTGCACGGCACACCGGGGATGGCCGGCGCCACCATCACCGGTGATGGCTCCGTGGCCTTGATTCTCGACCTGCCGAGTTTATTGAAGCGCTACGCCGGCGGGCATTGATGTCTGGCCAAATTTAATAAAACCTTAAAGAAAAGGCCAGGCCGTGACCTATAAAGTGTTGGTGGTTGACGATTCCGCTTTCTTTCAAAGTCGATTAAAACAGATTATTAATCAGCACCCCGATTTGGAAGTGGTCGGGGTGGCTGCCAACGGTCAAGAAGCGGTGGAGTTGGCGCGTAAGCTTCTGCCGGATGTTATTTCAATGGACTACGAAATGCCGTATATGGACGGCATCACCGCGCTTCGGGCGATCCTCGCGGAGCGCTCTGTGCCGATCGTAATGTTCTCGTCGCTCACCTACGAAGGCGCTAAAACAACCTTGGACGCGCTGGCAGCGGGCGCGGTCGATTTTATTCCCAAAAATTTCACTGAGGTTTCCAAAAACGCCGATTCTTTAAAGAAAAAGCTGAACGAAACTTTGCTCACCTTTGCGCGTAAATACTCGGCGGCCGCGTACCTTGCCGAGCACCGTGCCCGCAAAGCGGCAGCCGACGCCAACGCGGAGGGCGCGCGGGCGAAGGTCGAGCCCGCGCGAAAGCCTTTAGGCGCGGCGGCGCCGAAACCGCGCGCCGCTGTGGGGCCGCTCGATATTATTATTATCGGTACCTCAACCGGCGGCCCGGTGGCGCTCACCGAATTATTGACTAAAATTCCCGCCAGTTTTCGGGTGCCCATAGTGGTGGTGCAACACATGCCCGAGCACTTTACTTTGGCGCTGGCGGAGCGACTTAACCGGCAATGCGCGCTTGCGGTGGTCGAAGCCGGCAATGGCATGACACTCGAGGCCGGCAGGGTTTATGTGGCACCCGGGGGGCACCAATGTATTTTCAACCGCGGCAACACGCTTAAAATAATGGCAGCGGATGAACGAGTCACCTACCAGCCATCGGTCGACGTCACCTTCGCCTCTGCCGCCAGCGTTTTTGGCAGCCGGGTGTTGGGCATTGTGCTTACGGGCATGGGCAGTGATGGCTGCGAAGGCGCCCGCTTATTAAAACAAAAAGGCGCCGCCATATGGGGTCAGAATAAAGAAAGCTGCGTCGTTTACGGTATGCCTAAAGCTGTCGCCGAAGCTGGTCTAGTCGACTGCGTGCTGCCGCTGCAGGAAATAGGCCCGCGTATTTCAAAGCTCTAGGTCGCAGTGTTCTTCGATGCGAAAAAATGAAGATACTATCTGCGGTAGGTTGGCAGACGCGAAGCCGACCTCCGGCACTGCCGTTATCTGGCACGCATTTAGCTGTCTTTAGTATTTGCGTCAGAGTTCTGACGCCAAGCGTCAAACTCCAAAAGTTAACATCAACAAAAGTCTGACGGGAATGGCAGTGAGTTAAAGATCATTGCTCGCGATTGGGGGCCAACCCAGCAAGCGCGATTCCCGCTCGACAGATAAAACCCAAAGGCGGACTCATGGACAAACTCAGTTTGTTTGGCGTGGTGATCGGCTTCGCGGCACTGCTAGGCGGGAATTTCCTGGAGGGCGGCAGCTGGAAGTCACTGGTAAACGGGCCCGCCGCATTGATTGTGGTGGGCGGTACCGTGGGTGCGGCGATGTTGCAAACTTCGCATCAGTCGCTGATGCGGGCATTGCGTTTATTCTCTTGGGTATTTCGCCCGCCCTGGATGCCGTTTGAGAACGGCATCCAAAAAGTCGTTAAATGGGCGACAGCCGCACGCAAAGAAGGGTTGTTAGGCTTGGAGAACGTCGCCGAAACCGAGCGCGATGGGTTCGCCCAAAAAGGTTTGCAGATGCTGGTTGACGGCGCCGAGCCGGAGGCGATCCGGCACGTGATGGAGAACGATCTTTTAGTGGCGGAGCAGCGCGATTTCGAGGCCGTGCATTTTTACGAAAGCATGGGCGGCTACGCGCCCACTATAGGCATTATCGGTGCGGTTATGGGGCTCATTCACGTGATGCAACATTTAAGCGACCCAGCAGAGCTCGGCCCTGGCATTGCGGTGGCGTTTGTCGCGACCATTTATGGCGTGGCCTTCGCGAACCTTCTTTTGTTGCCGATTGCCAATAAGCTTCGACAATGCGTGCGCGTCCAATCGCAATATCGCGAGCTGATCATCGAAGGCATTATCTCGATCGGCGACGGCGAAAACCCCCGCTCGATTGAAATGAAATTAAGCGGCTATCTCGATGGGGCGAAAGTGTGATCCATCGGCGCAGGCACCACCAGCATGAGGTTAAAAGCGGTCACGAGCGCTGGCTGGTGTCCTATGCGGATTTCATCACGTTGTTGTTCGCATTTTTTGTGGTGATGTACTCGGTCTCGCAAGTCAACGATCAAAAATATCGCGTGCTTTCCGAAACTCTGTCGAAGACGTTTCAAGGTAAAGTGCCCGATGAGGCAGAGTTAAAGAAAATTATTTCGAACTACCCGTCAGACGACCACGGCCAGGTGAGCGGCCTGTCGCCCGTCGCCGAGCATGTCGAAACCGAGGCGCTGGCGCGCGATCTGGCGCAGGCGCTGGTGCATATGGTTAAAGCGGGCGATGTCACGATTCTGGCACTGGATGATGCCGTTGCCATCAATATGAACGCCAACGCGCTGTTCGCCACGGGCAGTGCGACGCCAAGCGACGCCGCGCGAGACGCGTTTGCCAGTGTCGCAGGTGAGCTTAGCGCCAAGGATTACCAAGTGGAGGTGGCCGGGCATACCGACGATGTGCCCATTCGAAACAGCGAATTTGCCAGCAACTGGGAACTGTCCGCCACGCGTGCCACCGCGATAGTGCAGTTGTTGGTTTCAGGCGGGGTCGCGCCGTCTGGGTTAAAGGCGGCAGGTTACGGCGAGTACCAGCCGATTGCCGACAATAGCGACGCCGAAGGCCG
>CAZING010000157.1:0-1500 GCA_964540505.1 uncultured Cellvibrionaceae bacterium
CGGCCTTTTTAATTTGTTTGTTCTTCTTTGGGTGCGCATACTGGCGCAATTGATGCTGTGCACCTGACAGCTATAATGAAGAAAAGCCTATTTGGGGGACTTGATGAAAGATTACGATTTAGTCGTCATCGGCAGTGGGCCTGCAGGGCAGCGCGCGGCGGTGCAAGCGGCAAAACTGGGCAAATCGGTAGCCATTATCGAGAAACATTTTCACGTCGGCGGTGTGTCAGTGCACACGGGTACCATTCCCAGCAAGACGGTACGCGAAGCGGTTTTGTATCTAACCGGCTGGCGCCAGCGCGGGTTCTACGGCATGGCGCATCGTGAGCGCGAGCTCATTACCCCGCAGGATGTGATTGACCGCGTTAAAATTACCCTCGCCAACCAGGTTGAAGTGATGCGCAATCAACTGATGCGCAACGGCGTGGACGTGATTACCGGCGAAGCTCAGTTCGTGGACGCTCACACTGTAGCAGTGCGCAAAGTGACCGGGGACGTCAGCGAGGTTAAATCCAAATATATTTTAATCGCCGTGGGGACAACTCCTCACCGCCCGGATGACATTCCGTTCGACGGTAAAGCGGTGTTCGACAGCGACGAAGTGCTGAATTTCGAAAAAATGCCGCGCACGCTCACGGTGATTGGCGGTGGTGTAATCGGTGTTGAATTCGCCACAATTTTTTCCGCGCTGGACGTAGCGGTGACTCTGGTGGAGGCAAGGCCGAGCATTTTGAGCTTTGTCGATGACGAAATCGTTGATGAATTTCAGCACAAAATGCGCGACTTCGGCATAGTTTTGCGGCTGGAGGAGACGGTCGAAACCGTAGCAAAAACGGGCGATAAGGTCGTGACCACGCTCAGCAGCGGCAAAATTCTGCAAGCCGACATGCTGCTGTTTGCCGCCGGGCGCACCGGCGCGGTGAACGCATTGGGCGTCGAGGCGGTCGGTTTGCGTGGCGACTCCCGGGGCCGCCTTAAAGTCAACGACCACTTCCAAACTGAAGTACCCAACATATACGCCGCTGGGGACGTTATCGGCTTTCCTAGCCTCGCGGCCACCGCTATGGTGCAAGGACGCCTTGCGGCCTGCCATATGTTTAAGTACGACTACCACAACCATTTAGAGTTCTTTCCTTACGGCATTTACGCGGTGCCGGAAATCAGCATGGTCGGCGCAACCGAAGGCGAACTGAAAGAAAAGGGCATCCCCTACGAAAGCGGCATCGCGCGCTTTCGAGAGCTCGCGCGCGGGCAGATTCTGGGCCTGGCCGACGGCATGTTAAAAATGCTGTTCGCGATAGACGATCACCGCTTATTGGGGGTGCATATAGTGGGCGAGGGCGCGACCGAACTTATCCATGTCGGCCAAGCGGTACTCACCCACGGCGGCAAGCTCGAGTACTTTGTGGATTCCGTTTTCAATTACCCGACCCTCGCCGAGGCCTACAAAGTTGCAGCCTTAAACGCGTGGAATAAAATGACCCCTTACCACGACGACTC
>CAZING010000157.1:1600-6773 GCA_964540505.1 uncultured Cellvibrionaceae bacterium
ACAAAGTTGCAGCCTTAAACGCGTGGAATAAAATGACCCCTTACCACGACGACTCCGTCATAAACCTAGTGGCCGAAACAAAAAAGAATCTTTAGATAATTGGGTTCAAATGAAAATGTCCTGTCGAGCAGCGGTTCGTGGCGGCAGTTGCGGGTCGCAGGTTTTATGAGCGACTAACACTGGCTTCGAAACTCTCATTTGCCCTCAATTATTATCAGGAGTTTGTGTGGCGCGTTTAAACTTTACCGCCGATACCGGTTCAGGGTTGCAGCCGGTGGTTCTGAAAGATCCGTCGGGCCTGCGGGTCGAGTGCCACCTTCGCACGGAAGAAGACGGAAGTGCCACGTTATTGGCCTTGTCGGGCCGCGATGGCCGCGTCGGCAAAAGCAAACCGCAGGGCCCTTACGAAACCTCTGCGCAAGCGGTGGCGGCGCGCAAGGCCATAGTGGCGGAATTGGTGCGCATGGGGTTTTCGCTCGCGCTAAACGATCACCCGCTTTGGAGCATCGACGCGCAACGCATCATCCGGCAATTGCGCAGTGTCCGCGCAAACGACAGCAGCCGCTACAAATTCGATCCCAAAGACGTATTTCTGGACTGGTAAATAATTGAGGGCCGGCGATTTTGCGTTCTGATTAACGCGTCAAATTCGCCTGACCCCATTTAGTAGAGGGTAAGGCTTATGAGTTGGATTAACTGCGATTACCTGGTGGTGATTGTCAATTACGGCACACCGGGCGACGTTACCGAGTGTCTTGCTTCGCTGCAGGATGAAGTGGCGGCGATGGGCACCACTCAGGTGATGGTGGTGGACAACCGCTCGCCGGACGACTCTTTTGAAGCGATTAGCAATTTTATTGAAGCCAACGGGATGCAGAGCTGGGCCAAGGTGGTGCTGGCGCCCAGCAACGGGGGGTTTTCCGCAGGGAATAACGTGGCCATCCGCGAAGCGCTGCAAACGGCCAAGCCGCCGCAGTTTTTTCATTTGCTAAACCCGGATACTTTAATTGAGCCCGGTGCACTTCGCGAAGTTAAGCGCTTTATGCAAACGCAACCGAAAGTCGGCATCGTTGGCAGCCGCCAAACAACACCCGCGGGCGACTGGAACAAGGCGTTTCGGTTTCCGGGGGTTTTCAGTGAATTCGACAGAGGCGCGCAGTTCGGGTTTGTGTCCAACTGCCTGAAGCGTTTTCGCGTGGCGATGGTAATGGGCGAGCACAGCGCCAAAGTCGAATGGGTGAGCGGCGCGAGCATGGTGGTTCGAAAGCAGGTGTTTGACGATATCGGCCTGATGGATGAACGCTTCTTTCTTTATTACGAAGAAACGGATTTTTGCATTAATGCGGCCCGCGCGGGTTGGGAGTGTTGGCACCTGCCGGCAAGCGTCGTGTTTCATAAGGTGGGCACAAGCACTGGGGTCACGAGAACTGAGGTGCCCAAACGCTTGCCGAGCTATGTGTTCGAATCCAAAAATTATTATTTCAGAAAGAACCACGGCTATGTTTACGCAATAACCGCGAACCTGGCGTTTGTGTTAGGTTTAATGTTGAACCGAGTGCTCGCGTACCTACCCGGCAGGTCGGCCACGCCCACACCCTACATTCTTCGAGATTCCCTTCGCCATTTGGGGGCGCGGAGGACAAGAGACTAGAAACGGGAAATTAGGGGCGGAGTACGAGGGTACAGAGGCCGGAAGACAGATGAGATGGCCGAAGACAGAATTCAGAAACTTGAAACCAGTCTGCAGCTTCTAGTCTTTAGTCCCTAGCCCCGCAACATGGCCGGCAATGGTTTGCGCGTAGGGCGGGGTTAGTAGCGACGAGTGCCCGGCCTCTATTGGGAACATAATCAACTCGCTTGTGTGCGTCTTGCTCCAGCCCAAGTCGTCGCCTTCGAAATGCTCTTTATAGGGTGTGTCGTCCAAGCCCAAGTGGTCCAAGGTGTTCAGCGCTTTTTCTGCGCGGAATAGAACCAATTTACCTTTGTAAGGTTGCGCAAGCGTGAAGCGCGCTTCGGCGGCGCGCAGTGCGGTGTCAACATCCGGGAAGGGCAGTTTCACATTGGTCAGCGCCGGGTAACGTTTGGCCAGCGCTAACGCGAAAAGCTGTGATTTTTTATAAGCGCGATTCGACGTTTTTTTCACTTGCCATTGCATAAAGCCGTAAGCTTTTTTTGTGATAGTGGAAGCGTAGTTCAGGTGTGCTTTCAGGCTTTTAGGTTTATTTTTTGCGTCGGCCTTCAACTCGCGCAAGCGCGTTTTGCGCTGGTTTTGGTAAAAGTTTTCTTTTGGCGTTGCAATAATATTGTGCGAGTCGAACAGCAGCACGGCCTGCACCTGGCAACCGCGCGCTTGCAATTGCGCGGCCACGCAATAAGCCAAATAGCCACCAATACAAAGCCCGCCAAGCACCATCGGGCCGTTTGGGCTCAACTGTTGAATTTGCGTCGCGTAGTCGTCAACCAACTCTTCAAAGGTCAGGGTGTAGATGGGCGCATTAGCTTTTGCCAGCGGCGTTACCCCGTAAATGCAGTCGTCTGTGTCCAGCTGTTGGCTAAGCGTAAAGTAAGGTGTTAAATCGCCGTTGCCGTCGTGAATAAAAAATACGCTGCGTTTGTTGTCGGTCTTCCGAATCGGCACAATTCGCGGGCTTTGCAAAGGCGTTTGGTGGTTGTCGACCAGTGCCGCCAAGGCGCGAATGGTGCGGTGGGTCAGCAGCGTGTTGTGGTTTAACGCCACGCCCAATTGAAGTTCCACTTGGCTTAATAGGTCTACCCAATTAAGCGAGCTGCCGCCGGAATAAAAGAAATCGTCGTCGACGCCAATGTCATCTCGCTTCAGCAATTTTTGCCAAATGCTCAATAAGTTTCGCTCGGTTTGCGACGCGGCTTTGCCAAACGCGCTCTCTCGAATGATATTGTCGAAATCGGGTTTCGGAAGCGCGTTTCGGTCAACTTTTAAATTGGGGTTTAGCGGCAGCGCTTCCAGGTAAATGAAATTGCGCGGCAGCATTTGCTCTAATAAATGGTTGTTCAAGTATTCGCGAATGCGCTTGATTTCTTCCGCGTTGAACTGCTTTGTAACATAGGCGTAAATGCGGTTTTCACCGTCTTCATTCGCCCAGAACATTGAAATCGCCTCGGTCACGCCCGGCGCTTTGCGCAGGTGGTAGTCAATTTCGCTAAGCTCGATGCGAACACCGTTCACCTTAACCTGAAAGTCTTCGCGGCCAAGCATTTCCACCTGGCCAGTTTCACTGATGCGACCAATATCACCGGTGCGGTAAAAACAGCTATTGCCGATATAAACCAGCTTGTTTTTAAAGTCGGCGTCTTTGCCAATGTAACTGGCCGCTACGCCTTCGCTCGAAATGCAAATTTCGCCCTTGTCACCCCATTCGGTTAAGCCCGTGCCTTGGTAATTGCAAATGGCCACTTGGGAGTTGGCGAACGGGCTGCCGACAAAGGTTTTCACCACCGGTTGGCTGATATCAACTTGGTGCGCGGTGCCCATACAAGAGACTTCGCTGCAACCGTAAACCACAAAAAGCTCTGCGTTTCTGAATATCACTCGGAGTTTGTTCAGAAGTTCGGGAGGCACCATATCGCCGCCAGTGGACACATGGTGCATATGGTCAAAGGCGTCGGCGTTAAACTCACCGGTGGATATGGCCTGAACCAACCGCAACCAAAGGCTTGGTCCTATGTGGGCCATGGTGCATTGCTCCAGCACGCCGAGCATCTCGCGGGGCGAAAGCACCGTATCGCGACTGACAATTCGCACCGTACCGCCCGCCACCAAAGGCGTTATAAGCTCAAACAAACTGATGCTAAAAGTCAGTTTGGCCACGGTGGGCATAACGGTGGCCGAGCTCATGGAAAACCGCTGAATTGCGGAATTTGCGTAGTAACGGAAGTTTTTAAATGTGGCCAGCACACCTTTCGGGAAGCCGGTGGTGCCAGAGGTATAGAAAATATTGGCAACGTCATCGGCGCCGATTAACACGTCTATATTCGCGCGGTAGGCGTCGCTGCCGGTGAGCGGAGCGTCGTCCAGGTTGAGGCTGGGCGTTGTGCCAAGGCCCGAGGTGGCCACTGTGTTATCGCGCACCAGCACCAACGCTGGGGCCGCGTCGGCAATCATAAACTCCAGGCGCTGCGAAGGCGCCTCGGGGTCTAGGGGCAGGTAAGTCGCGCCAAGCTTGTGAATTGCAAGCACCGCCACCACCGCTTCGCGGCAGGGCTTGAACAATACGCCGCACACTTTGCCTTTATTCAGGCCGCGCTGTTGCAGGCGCTCGGCTAGCTCGTTGGCTTGGCGGTTGAGCTGCGCGAAGCTGAGCGATTCGCCTTCGCCAACCACCGCAATTTTATCTGGGTGCGCTTCGGCGAGGCGTTCGATCGTTTGGTGCGGGAACCTGTTTGAGTATTCAGCAGCGTCAGCGGATAAAACCGGTTGTTCCTCCCATGTGGCTGATTTCATTGCAATACCTCGAAGTCACGGTATGCGACAGTGCCGCTCGTGCGCGCGTAGAAAGCGCCACGCCGGCTGAACAGTCGCTACCTCGTACTATTATGCACCGGTGCCAGCCGCCTTCTGGGCGGGTTTCAGTGTGCCGCTGAATTCAAATGGCGCGGGTGAAAATCGTCAAATTTTAATAAATGCTATTTTGCAATTAGCGTGCCTCGTTTAACTCTCACGCCGCACCACCGCCAAAACCAACACTATAGTATTAAAATTGATCCGAAAATGTTTATTAAAGCTATGTCTAAAGTTGTTGGCTTCCTTGCAAATATCGAATTGTGAGGAAGTCCTAACCGCGGGGGCCTGGGGTGTATTGATGAAAGTGTAAGATATTTCGAATGCGTTTGCGGTGCCATTTGTTCGAGGCCGCTGCCGAGGGCCGAGCGCGGGGGGCTTGGCTCTTTTGTTAATGAGGGGAAGATAATGGGACAGTCAAGGAAGATAATGGGACAGTCACGTTAAAAGATAAAGTGGGACAGGCACTTAAACACGAGCTCAAGCCTGCAGCAGGAGAGTTAGTGGTGGAGTTAGTGGGGGAGAGTTAGTGGGACAGTCACATTAACCTGTCGTGTTAACCTCGGCTTCAGCAATGCCGAAAGTCCGCTACGCCTCGTCCAGCCTGCCGGTTTTGGCCCCGCGCTCGGCCGCCAG
>CAZING010000158.1:0-6763 GCA_964540505.1 uncultured Cellvibrionaceae bacterium
TTTTGCAAACCAACAACGCGATTAAACTGCCCGAATCGGTTGCCGAGAAAATACCAGCCACCACCGTGGTCGTCGCGGTCAGCAATAAAGACATACTCGTAGACGGGCGCCCGGTGGCGAGCGTTGCCGAGGCAATGGCCAGTGACGAGCAGGAGCTCGCGGCGCTGAAACAGGAGTTGACCTATCTCGCCGAACGTCGTCCTTACAGCTCACCCGAAGAACAGGCCGAGGGCCGCGATATCACCATAATGGGCGATGCGGCCATTCCCTACACCTTGCTTAAAAAAATCATGACCACTTGCGCGCAAAGCGAATTTCGCAATATCTCGCTTGCGGTAACCCAGATTCCCGCCGAAGAGCCGGACGCCTCGGAGGTGAACTGAGATGCGCCCGGTCGCGACCCCCGAGCTTGAGCTGCCCTGGGACAAATCCCCGGAAGACCGCCGTTTTTGGTACACGCTCGGCATACTGCTGATACCCTTTCTGATTCTATCAATCGCAATTCCACTGATAAACGTGCCGGAACCCGAGCGCGACGAGTTAGAGAAACTGCCGCCGCAGTTGGCCAAGGTCGTGTTAGAGAAAAAAGTGCTGCCGCCACCGCCGCCGCCACCACCCAAAGAAGAGCCGAAACCGGAGGAGCCCAAGCCCGAGCCCGAACCCGTGGCCGATAAAGAGCCCGAGCCCAAGCCTGAACCCAAACCCGAACCTGAGCCTGTGAAATTGCAAAAAGCCAAAGAGACCGCCAAAAAGTCTGGCGTGCTGCAATTTGCCGACGAGCTTTCGGCGATGCGCGATGCGCTGGATGTCAGCGACCTTAAAACCGAATCCCAAGCCATGACCCGCGCCACGGGCGAGGCCGCACAGGTCGACCGCAGTGTGATTTCAAGCGGCGCCAAAACCCGAAGCGGCGGCATCAATACCGCAGCACTCAGTCGCGACACCGGTGGTGTCGCGCTTTCCGGGCGCGAGAACACCCAAGTGGAGAGCAAACTGGAAGAGGTGGGCGATGCGATTAAACAAGCACGCGAGGGCCCGCGCGATAAAACCTACAGGTCCGAGCAGGCGATTTGGCAAAAAATGGACGCGTCAAAAGGCCGCATCTTCAGCATCTACAACCGGGCTTTACGCAAAAACCCGACCCTGCAAGGCAAAGTGGAATTTAATATTGTCATCGAGCCCGACGGCAGCGTATCCGACGCCTCGATTGTGTCGAGTCAATTAAACGACTCGGATCTTGAATCCAAACTGCTGGCCGCGATTCGCTTAATCAATTTCGGCGCCTCGGATGTGTTGCAGACCCAATTAAACTATTCGTTCGATTTTCTGCCCTACTGAGTTACCGGCGCCGCGCCCGCTACAAGGAACACTATGGACATTATCGAAGCCGACCGAAAAAAAATTGCCTTGTTTATCGACGCCGACAACGCTCCGGCGGCAAAAATTGAATTCATTCTCTCAGAGCTCGCCAAGTACGGCTTGGTGAACATTCGCCGCGCCTACGGCAACTGGACGAACCCCAATTTGAAAAGATGGACCGAGCAACTGCACGAGTTTGCCATTCAACCGGTGCAGCAGTTCGATCTCACCAAAGGCAAAAACGCCACCGACATTGCGTTGGTGGTGGATGTGATGGATGTGCTCTACACCCGCGCCGTGGACGTGATTTGCCTGGTGACCTCAGATTGCGATTTCACGCCCTTGGTCACCCGCATGCTTGCCGAAGGCAAATTGGTCATCGGCTTTGGCGAGCGCAAAACGCCCGAAGCACTGGTCAACGCCTGCTCGCGTTTTATTTACGTCGACGAGCCCTCGGCCAAGGCCAGCGCCAGGGTTGTTAACCCGAAACGCGACGCGCGCCTCGTCACTTTATTGCGCAACGCCATCGAAGCCACCGAGAACGACAACGGCTGGGCCAAACTCGCCGCCATCGGCTCCCACATCGCCAACCACACCTCTTTCGACCCACAAAATTACGGCTATAAAAAACTGAGCGACCTGATTAAAGCCATCGACCTTTTCGAAACCAAAAAAGAGGGCAACCAATGGTTGGTGCGGGACAAAAAGAAAGCCAAAGAAGACGCCTAAGCCCGAAGGCTGCCCGGGCGGCCGGTGGGCCACGGAGGAAGTTAATAACTAAGGCGCATAGCCCACGCGTGCAGAGCAAGGCAGGCAACGCAGCAACGCTGGGCCTATTCCAAGCGTTTCCAAACGCCCCGATGAACGTTCTGGCGGCGCGAACAGCTGCCTAACTTTGTGCATACCGGCAATGCCCTTTGAATGCCTCATAGGACCGAGAACGCCATGCGCCTAAATCGATACGCCCTCGCCCTGATTGCCACGCTGTTTTCGTCTTGCGCGACGGCACCTCGCGTTGTCGCGCCCGACTCTCAGTTCGCCGATTGCAAGTTCTGCCCGGAAATGATCAAAATCGCGGCCGGCACCTATAGCATCGGCGACGGACAAGACAACGAACGTCCGCCGCAATCGGTGGTAATCGATAAACCTTTTGCAATGTCAAAATACCCTATAACGCTAAAGCAGTTCCGCGCGTTCGCGGACGCAAGCGGATACGCCAGCACCGCAGAGCGCCGCCCCGACGAGGGCTGCTGGGGCATCAAAGACGACCTAAACGCGGGTTGGCTGGCCAACCAAAGCTGGCGAGCCAACAACCTTAAACAACGCGAGAATCACCCGGTGGTTTGCGTCAGCTGGGACGATGCCAATGCCTATGCGCAGTGGCTGAGCCACACCACAGGGTTTCACTACCGGTTACCGAGCGAAGCCGAATGGGAATACGCGGCGCGTGCCGGCGCTCGTGGAAAATATTATTTCGGCGATGACGCCAATCGGGTTTGCGAACACATCAACCACGCCGACCATCAAATGGTGAAAGCCTGGGCTGCCGATACCGGCGTGTCGCCCTGCGATGACGGCTACCTCACCACCTCGCCGGTGGGCAGCTTCCCGGCCAACCGGTTTGGGCTTTACGACACCTACGGCAATGTTTGGGAATGGGTCGCAGACTGCTACCAGCCGCACCCGCCCGCGACCATACCGACCCGGCTCGCCGACAACACCCTCGGATGCCGCGACCGCACTCTTCGAGGCGCCTCCTGGGCAAGCCTACCCGTGGGCATTACCAACAGTTATCGCATTAACGCGAAAGCTTCTGTGCGCACGGTCGACTACGGGTTTCGAGTTCTTCGAGAGCTTTAACGTCTCGCGCTACGCGCGATTCGGCCCAACATAAAAGGCACACCGATAATTTTCCCCTTTTTATTGCGACTACAGGGGGAACATAGAAATCGGTGATGAATTCTTCGTCAACCACAATTTGGTGGGCCATGCAGGAAGTCAGTCTTCACAATAAAAACGAAGTGGCTAAAAATCCCAGCACCGGAAAAAATACACAGCGCCATTTCCGCAGTATTTTGAGCATGGCAGAAGTACCACTTTTATACCCACCGAAATAGTTCTGACCTTTAATTCCTTCACCTTGCCGAACCGAGCGAGGTGAAGGGCAACCTTATTGGGGAAGGCGAACCACCGCCACGCTACCAAAAACGCCAGTAGATCACCACCGTAATGCCGATGATCACCGCCGTATGAAACACGTCCCACCGGCTGATGCCAGCTCGAATTTCTTGGCGCATGGATTTGTCGATACTGCCGAAGGTGAGGCCCCGCAATTGCGCGTCGCTGGCTTTCTCGGTAACCATACTGGCCAGAACAACAATGACCGAGACAATAACAAAGAGCATTGTGCAATAGTACAGCCAGTTCATATCGACAAGCGGAAAGAGAAAATGGGTTTCGGGGATGCTGCCTGCAAAGACTTGTAGCACCAGACGAAACATGCCAAGTACGAAACCGGCCACCAACCCAATAAAGCCCGCCTGAGGCGTAATACTTTTAGAAAATACCCCCAATAAAAACACCGAGGCAATGGATGGGGCGATTAACGATTGCACCAATTGCAGGTACTCATACAACACATCGGCCACCAAATGCATGACCGGTATCCATAAAATACCGAGGCAGACCACTGTCGCCGTGGCCATGCGACCGACCTTAAGCAATTTTTTCTCTGACGCATCCGGACGGAAACGCTTGTAGAAATCGATGGTAAAAAGCGTTGCCGAAGAGTTAAACAGCGACGCCAAGGAACTCATTAATGCGGCAAGCAAACCGCCTATAACCACGCCTTTGATACCCGCGGGCAGAAGCGTCGAGACCATGGTTGCAAATGCTTGGTCGGGGCTGTCGAACTGTATGATGCCTTTTTCATTAAGCGCAAACGCGATCATCCCCGGAATTAAAAAGATAAACACCGGCAACAGCTTAAGGTAAGCCGCCAGTATGGTACCGCGACGGGCCGCTTGTATGCCTTTTGCGGTTAGCACCCGCTGCACTATGTACTGGTCGGTACACCAATACCAAAAGCCAATAATCATCGAGCCGAAAATCACCCCAGGCCAAGGAAAATCAGGGTCACTGGCTGGGCGGATAAGGTGCATTTTTTCACCGTTAATGCGCTCCAACTCACTGAAACCGCCCAGGGCATCCAAGCCCAATACCAAAATGAACACCGAGCCTATCACCAGCACGGGCGTTTGCAGCACCGATGTCCAAAGCACGGCCTTCATACCGCCAAGAACCGTATAGAGCCCGGTAATAACAACCAGGCCAACGGCCGCGATCCAGAAAAAATCGATCCCCCACAGAGACTCGATACCGAGCACCGTTTTAAGAACAATACTGCCCGCATACACGGTCACAGAAACTTTGGTTAACACATAGCTGACCAACGAAACTACCGAAAGGAAGTTCCGCGCGGAGGCGTTGTAGCGTCGCTCCAAAAATTCCGGCATGGTGTAGACTTTGCTGGACCAATAGAGCGGCACAAATACCCAGCCCAGTATTAAAATCAGCCATGAATTCAGCTCCCAGTGCGCCATTGCCATACCAGACTGCGCGCCGGCTCCCGAGAGCCCAACCAAATGCTCAGAGCCGATATTCGACGCGAAAATAGACGTACCAATTACCAGCCAGCCAGCGTTTCGACCGGCCAGAAAATAGTCTTTTGTATCTTCTTCTTTTTGTTTGACCGACCAAATGACTACGCCAAGAAGTAAAGCAAAGAATCCGGCCAGTACCCAGTAGTCTAATGCGCTGAACTCGATCATCAGTTGTCCCTTCAGTGATTGGCAAACGTGTTCAACGATGCGATGAACGCGTTACGGCTGTGTTGCGACGGGCTTGCAGACGGTGGCTGAACAGCCACCCGCGGTATTATCATATAAATTATTGTGGGCGGAGTTTATCGCAATTTTTTATTGTTGTGCAGCCTTGCGGTGTAAAACGACACGAATTTGAGAAATGCGTTAGCGATCGCCCCAGGTGTCAATATCCTTAACAAGCACAAGGTACTGCTAGGCGCGCCTGCATAGCGCAAAGAAATGAGATTCTAGTGATAGAACAGAAACTAAAGACAAGAGCCGCACCGCTGCTTAGTTCAGCACTTGGCGCTAGCGAGGTTTAGCGAAGCTTAAGCCCAGTGGCCCCCGTCGCCATCGGGTGAAACACAATGCCCAGTCGAACCGCTGTTTCATAGCCGCTTCGCCGGCCCGACGTTGAACCGCCATCCGCCGCGCACATTCAAGGCAAGTAAGCACCGCTTTTCGTGCACGCTTTAACCAACACTGCCTGCGGCCTGCGGGTTAATCGAATTTCCATTTCGGGCCGATTTGCACGCAACCGGCGCGCCCAAGATCGACGCGACCGGGGCAATAATCTTCATCGCCAGCATCGTTCGCGGGGCCATTTCCGCATTGGATATCGTTATAAATGGGCCGCCCGTTGCGACCGGGCCCAGGCCCTACGATATTGCAAGCCTCCAACACAGAAATGCGGCCGATAGGCGTATCAACCCTAATGGGGCCAATATCGTGATCGAAAGTGGAATCGCAATAGCAGCGGTCGCCCACCGAGTAGCTGTCGAGCCAATTGTTGGCGGGGGTTTGAACAATGGCTTCGGTCGGGATATCCGCGATACGCGTTATGTCGGGGTGGTAACCCACCAGGCCGCTGGAACTGGAGCTGGAGCTGGAACTGGAACTGGATGATGAACTTGAGCTGGCACTGCTTTCGGTAAGCTCCAGGTAATTTAAGCGTACCGCGCCGCTTGCAAAAGTTACCCTAACACTGTGTTCGCCCGCCGCCAAAAGAACCGAAGGAATCACACGGCTGCGGTAATGCCCCCAACCATCGCCAGGCGCGGTGACGCCGCCCACCTCCAGGCCGTCGACCTCCACCACAACCCTCTGGCCGGGTTCAAGTGCGGCGAGCCACAAGCTTAGGTCGTACCGCGCGTCAGAGTTGCTGGCGGTTTCAAATTCCAGCCACTCCCCGGCAACAACCCCAGCGACAAAACAGACATCCTCGGCGGCCTCAAGATCCACCTCACCGCGACCGCAAGGCCCATCAGCGGCGCCACCGCGGGCGACAATTGCCGCGCTGGCTTGGTGATAATCCTGGGCGTCCCAGCGGCCAGGCAAAGGCTGAAGCGCCAACGCGCCCGAGCTCGCAGAACTGGAAGAGCCACCGCTTGACGCGCCACTCGAAGCACTCGACGAGCCCGAAGCCAAACCGCCGCCACTGGACGCACCGCAACCCGCCAGCAACAAAGCCGCGACCAACAACCCCAGTGTTAAGGCAATTCTTTTCATGGACATGACACCCACCTCCGCAGAGCCTGAAA
>CAZING010000159.1:0-6691 GCA_964540505.1 uncultured Cellvibrionaceae bacterium
CGAGCATAAGTCACTTCTTCACGGTGGCGCGTTGGGCTTTGCGGTGGCCGTAGGTACGCGGCAGGGTGTAATAGTCGATAAACGGCGCGGCGAAGTTCAATAGCAAAACGGCAAAGGCGACCGCGTCGGGGTAGTTGCCCCAAACCCGGATGACATACACCAAAAGCCCGATCAGGGCGCCGTAAATCAGCCGCCCCCGGTTGCTGACCGATGACGTGACCGGGTCGGTCACTATAAAAAATGCGCCGAGCATAGTGCCGCCGCTTAATAGATGAAACACCGGCGCGCCACCGCTTGCCGAGCTGCCGCCGTCGTAAAACATCACGGCCATAAACGCGAGTGCGGCGAGCATGGCTACAGGTGCGTGCCAGGTGAACACTTTTTTATACAGCAGCCACAGGCCGCCGCCGAGAAACGCGAGGTTGACCCATTCCCAGCCGCCGCCGGCAAAGCGGCCCATCTCCAGAATCGGCTCGTTCTGATACACCGCGTCTAGCGTCAGCGCGCCATTTTGTTTGACTATATCCAGCGGCGTGGCGCCGGTGTAGCCATCGAGCCCCGTGCCCATCCAAATATGCGAAAGCGCCGTCAGCGGGCCGAGCAGGCCCTGGCCGCCGTCGATGCCCGCCGGGGCAACCCAGCGGGTCATCTCGACCGGAAAAGAAATCAGCAGCACCACGTAGGCCACCATGGCCGGGTTAAACGGGTTGAAGCCAAGGCCCCCGTAAAGGTGCTTGGCGACCACTATTGCAAAGAACACACCGGTGACCACCACCCACCAAGGGCTGGCGGGCGGGATTGCCAAAGCCAGCAGCAGTGCGGTGACCAAGGCGCTGCAGTCTTTCAGATAAAAGCCTATCGGGCGCTTGCGCACCGCTAGAATCGCCGCTTCGAATAAAAGCGCGCAGCTGCCCGCCAGTGCGATGTTCGCGAGCGTGCCTGCGCCAAAATACAGGGTCATCACGATTATGCCGGGCAGGGTGGCCAGCAACACTTGTTGCATCACCTTGGCGGTGCTGGCGCCGCTTTGCGCGTGAGGGGAGCTGACGCGGATAAAGGCCATCAGGGGGCACTCCGGTGGGCTGGGCAAGCGGCTGCGGTCATGATTGGGCGAGCTCGTCGATTTTTGCGCGAAGCTTGGCGAGGCTCTCGCGCAGCACTTCGACCTGCTCGCTCTGGTCGGCCTCTGCCTGTTCCAGGCGCTGTTGCGCTTTAGTTGCGCGTTTTTGCAGCGATTTAAGTTGCTCTTCGCGTTTGGCTTCTGGCGACAGCGCGGCCGCCTCTTGGGCCTTGGCTTTGGCTTTGGCGATTGCGAGGGTGGCGGCGTCTTGCACCGCTTGAGGCTGAGTGACCGGCTCGCTGGCCGAGGGGTCGGCCTGCAGGCGTTTTAGGTCTGCGCCCGCCTCGGTCAGTTTGCTTTGCAGTTTTTGGTAGCCCTGCTCGAGCGCGGCCACCGTGGGCGCGCCCTCGGCTTTGGCTTGCTCGAGTTTGGCAAGCGCGGTGCGCGCGCGCGCCTCCAGTGTTTGCACGGCTTTTTCTTGTGCCGCAAGCGGCGACGCCGTGAGCTTGGCGGTGACTGTCTCGACTAAAGCGTCCGCCGGAGCGCTGGCGGGTGCGTCGCCGGCCTCTTGCAAGCGTTTACGGGCGTCTTCGAGTTTCAGTTGCGCCTGCTTTAAGGCGGCCTGCAATTTTTCTTTCTGCGCTTGGTCGTCTGCGGCTTCGAGCAGCGATTCGGTGCGTTGCACTCGGCTTTGCGCGGAATCTAAAGCGCGCTCGAGCTTTTTGCGTTCGGCCGCGGGATCTTTGGGCTTTTGTTTGGCTTGCGCCAGGGCGTCGGCTATAAGGTTTTGGCTCGCGGGTTTGTCTTCGGCATCGGGCTTGGCGGCCAGTTGCTGTTTGGCGGCCTCGGCGGCCTTTTTGCGCGCCTCGCGTTTGGCTTCTTTTTCTGCCTCGGCTTTGGCCAGTCGCTCTTTGCGCTGGTCGAACCGCTCGCGGGCGCGGTCGGACTTGGCTTTTTCTGCCGCTTCTGCGCGTATGCTGCCTTTGGCGGCGCGGTAATACTGCACCAGTGGAATGGCGCTGGGGCACACGTAGGCGCAGGCGCCGCACTCGATGCAATCGAACAGGTTGTGGCTTTGCAGGCGCTCGCTATCCTCCGCGCGCGCATACCAATAAAGTTGCTGCGGCAACAGTTGCGCGGGGCAGACTTGCTCGCAGGCGCCGCAGCGTATGCAGGCTTGCTCGGGCGGCGGTGGCGGCATCTCGGCGTGGCTGGGCGCCAAGACGCAATTGGTGGTTTTGGTGACCGCGGCGTTTAAATCCGGCAGGCTGTAGCCCATCATCGGCCCGCCGATTATCACGCGCGCGGCTTGGCTGGCATCGAAGCCGTGGGCTTGCAGCAAGTGCGCCACAGGCGTGCCGATCCGCGCCCACACATTGCGCTCGGTGCGCAACGCCTTGCCGACCACTGTGGTCACGCGGGCAATTAACGGCTCGCCGTAGCGCACTGCCCGCCAAGCCGCGTAAGCGGTGCCGACGTTCTGCACCAAAACGCCTACCTGGGCGGGCAGTTTGCCGCTTGGGATTTCCTTGCCTGTAAGAATTTGAACCAGTTGCTTCTCGCCGCCAGAGGGGTATTTGGTCGGAAACACCACCACTTCAATGTCGGTGCCCGAGGCGGCGTCGCTTAAGGCTTTAACGGCTTCGGGCTTGTTGTCTTCAACGCCTATCAGGATTTCTTTGGGAGAGCCGACAATGCGCGCCAGCAAACGCGCGCCTTCAATAATGCCTTGGGCATGCTCGCGCATCAGTCTGTCGTCGGCAGTGATGTAGGGCTCGCACTCGGTGCCGTTTAAAATGAGCGTGTCGACTTTATCGACGGACTTGGGGTTGAGTTTCACCGAGGTCGGAAAGCCCGCCCCGCCCATGCCCGCGAGGCCGGCGGTTTGAATTTTTTCGATCAGCGCAAAATGGTCGAGGTCTTGGTAGTGCTCGCAAGGGTTAAGCTCACACCATTGGTCAAGCCCATCTGTGCGAATGACCACGCACAAGGCCTTAAGACCCGAGGGGTGGGCGATAACCCGGTCCTCGATGGCGACAACAGTGCCAGAGCTCGACGCGTGAACATGCGCGCTGAACACCCCTTGAGCCAAGCCCACCACCTGGCCTTTTAACACGTATTCGCCGACCGCAACCGCCGGGCGAGCGGGTGTGCCTATGTGTTGGTTCAGCGGTATCGCAAGCTCCGGCGGCAGCGCCAGAGTTGCAATGGGGCTGGCGAGCGACTGCTGCTTGTTCTCGGGCGGGTGGATGCCGCCGTGGATGTCCCAGAGTTTCTCGCGCCGGTTCGGGCTTGGCGGGTTTAGTTTCGAATTCACGCGGCGGCCTCGTCGCCCTGGTCACCTCTGCGGGCGCGGTCGGTGGCGATAATGGCGACTTTGGGTTTCTCCCAGGTCCAGGTTTGCACGGTGGTTGGCACCGGCAGCATATCGATGCAATCGACCGGGCAGGGCTCGACACAGAGGTCGCAACCGGTGCACTCGCTGGCAATCACTGTGTGCATTTGTTTGGCGGCGCCTAATATCGCATCGACCGGGCAGGCCTGAAGGCACTTTGTGCAGCCGATGCATTCGTCTTCGCGAATAAAGGCGACTTTTTTCACCTCGGGCGACTCGCCGTGCTCGGCGTCCAGGCTCGGCGCCTCGACGCCCAAAAGGTCCGCCAGATGGTTGATGGTGGCTTGGCCGCCCGGCGGGCATTTGTTGATGGCGTCGCCGCCGACTATGGCCTGGGCGTAAGGCCGACAGCCCGGGTAGCCACACTGGCCGCATTGGGTTTGGGGCAACAGCTCGTCGACCTGTTCCACCAATGGGTCGCCCTCGACCTTAAAGCGCACCGAAGCAAAGCCCAGCACCGCGCCGAACACCAGCGACAGCCCGCCGAGTGCGATCAGCGCGGAAATTACCGGGTATTGATTTAAAAGTGCCGTCACGGTCATACCAACCCCGCGAACCCCATAAACGCCAGCGACATTAACCCGGCGGTGATCATAGCGATGGACGCGCCGCGAAAAGGCGCGGGCACATCGGCCACCGCGAGTCGTTCGCGCATCGCCGAAAACAACACCAGCACCAGGCTGAAACCAAGCGCGGCGCCAAAACCGTAGAGCGCGCTTTGCGAAAAGGTGTGGGCTTTGTTGGTGTTTTGCAGCGACACGCCGAGCACCGCGCAATTGGTAGTGATTAACGGCAGAAACACGCCGAGCACGCGGTAGAGCAGCGGGCTTGTCTTCTCGATAAACATCTTCGCGAACTGAACCACCGCGGCGATGACCAAGATAAACGAAATGGTTTTCAAAAAGCCGAGCCCCAGGGGCACCAGCACCCAGGTGTAAACCAAAAAGCTGCAGATGCTGGCAAGCGTGAGCACAAAGGTGGTGGCGGCGCTCATGCCTATGGCGCTTTCGAGTTTATTGGACACGCCCATGAACGGGCACAGGCCCAAAAATTGGGCGAGTACAAAGTTATTCACCAGCACGGTGCCAAGTAAAATGACCAAAAAGTCCATCGAGGGGTAACCCAATAATGAAGCCCCACACCATAGTGCGGGGCCTCTTAGAAGTAAAACGGGTTTTAATAATAAAACTTAACGGCTTCGCCGATAAACGAGCCTGCGCATTTTACATCACTCGCATGCCGGGTTCAGCCCCCGAATTCGGCTCGAGAATGTGAATGTCTTTGCCGCCGGGCCCGGCGGCCAGCACCATGCCTTGGGAGACGCCGAATTTCATTTTGCGCGGGGCAAGATTGGCGACCATCACGGTCAGTTTGCCGATCAGCGCTTCAGGCTCGTAGGCGCTTTTAATGCCGGCGAAGACATTGCGCGTGTCGCCGCCGAGATCGAGGGTCAGGCGCAGAAGTTTGTCGGCGCCTTCTACGTGCTGCGCGTCTGTGATTCGGACCACCCGCAGGTCAACCTTGGCGAAATCCGCGAATTGGATTTCCTCGGCAACGGGCTCTTGGGCAAGCCAGCCTTGAGGTTCTGCAAGGCTTTGCGGCTCGGGCGCCTCGGTTTGGCTGGCATTGATCATCTCTTGCACTTTGGTCATCTCCACGCGTTGCATCATGGCTTGGAAGGGTTCGATTGTGTGGTCGGCGAGGTAGTGGCCACGCTCGGCCCAGCGGAGCTCGACCTTCAAGAAAGCTTCGGCCGCTTGCGCGGTCACCGGCAGCACGGGTTTCAGGTAGGTCATCAACACCTTAAAGAGGTTGATCCCCAGCGAGCAGACGGCCAGCGCGGCCTCATCGCGGCCCTCTTTGGCAAGCGTCCAAGGGGCTTTGGCGGCTATGTATTCGTTGGCGGTGTCGGCGAGTGCCATTACCTCACGCATGGCGCGGGCGAACTCGCGCTGCTCGTAAAGCTCGGCCACAGGTTCCGCTGCGTCTACAAAC
This sequence comes from uncultured Cellvibrionaceae bacterium, assembly GCA_964540505.1. GTDB lineage: Bacteria > Pseudomonadota > Gammaproteobacteria > Pseudomonadales > Cellvibrionaceae > CAYZQH01. Next base: position 5,451 of record CAZING010000159.1, read on the forward strand.
GCCTGCCAAAGCGCGGGCTCGGGGTTGCTGGCTGCCAGGCGCCCGTCGTTTTTCTGAACGAACTTGGCGCAGCGGCTGGCGATGTTGACGAGCTTGCCGACCAGGTCTGAATTGACCCGGGCGACGAAGTCTTCCAGGTTTAGGTCCAGGTCGTCTATGGTGTTGCTCAATTTAGTGGCGTAGTAGTAGCGCAAATACTCGGGGTTTAGGTGCTCTAGGTAGGTGCGGGCGTTGATAAAGGTGCCGCGCGACTTTGACATCTTTTTGCCGTTGACGGTTAAAAACCCATGAGCGCACACCTGGGTTGGGGTGCGAAAGCCCGCAGAGTGCAGCATCGACGGCCAGAACAGCGCGTGGAAGTTAATGATGTCTTTACCGATAAAGTGGTAGACCTCAGCGGTCGACTCGGGCGCCCAGAAGTGGTCGAAGTCCAGGCCTTCGCGGTCGCACAATTGCTGGAAGCTTGCCATGTAGCCAATAGGCGCATCCAGCCAGACATAAAAGAATTTGCCCGGCTCGCCCGGAATCTCAAAGCCGAAATAGGGCGCGTCGCGCGAGATATCCCACTCCTGCAGGCCTGCATCCAACCACTCGGCGAGCTTATTGGCCACCTCGGGCTGCAGGTGACCGGCGCGGGTCCAGTTGCGCAAAAAGTCGGTAAATTCCGGCAGTTTGAAAAAAAAGTGCTTGGAGTTTTTGGCGACCGGGGTGGAGCCTGAGATCACCGACACCGGGTCGATCAACTCCATAGGCGTATAAGTGGCGCCACAGGCTTCACAGTTGTCACCGTATTGGTCGGGCGCTTTGCAGTTCGGGCAGTGGCCTTTGATGTACCGGTCGGCAAGAAAAAGGCCTTTTTCGGCGTCGTAGGCCTGGGTGATTTCGCGTTCGGCAATATGACCGTTGGCTTTCAGGCGTTGGTACACCAGCTCGGATAGGGCTTTGTTTTCCGGCGAGTGGGTTGTATGGTAATTGTCGAAGCCTATGTGGAACCCGGCAAAATCTGCGAGATGCTCTTCTTTTACCTGAGCGATTTGCTGCTCGGGGGTGATGCCGTTTTTCTCTGCCGTGAGCATAATCGCTGTGCCGTGGGCGTCGTCCGCGCACACGTAGATACACCGGTGGCCTCGCATTTTCTGGAACCTGACCCAGATATCGGTCTGGACGGTTTCGACCATATGACCTAAATGAATGGCGCCATTGGCGTAGGGCAGGGCACTGGTGACCAGGATATCGCGCGC
>CAZING010000160.1:0-6645 GCA_964540505.1 uncultured Cellvibrionaceae bacterium
GCCTGTTCGATCAAGGTGTCGCGGAAAATTTCCCAAGTCAGCTCCTCGGCGACGCCGCCGACTTTCTCGAGCGCCTGGTAGATCGGCACTGTGCCGATCGGCACATGGGAATTGCGGATAATCCACTCGCGGGTTTCGTGAATGTTTTTGCCGGTCGAAAGGTCCATTATGGTGTCGGCGCCCCAGCGTGTGCCCCAGGTAAGCTTGGCGACTTCTTCTTCGATTGAAGAACTCACCGCGCTATTGCCTATGTTGCCGTTGATTTTGACCAAAAAATTGCGCCCGATGATCATCGGTTCGAGCTCTACGTGGTTGACGTTGGCCGGGATGATGGCGCGACCGCGTGCGATTTCTGAGCGAACAAATTCGGGGGTGATCTCTTTCGGAATGTTCGCGCCAAAGCTCATGCCAGGGTGTTGATCGGCCAGCACCCCTTGCTCTTTTGCCTGCTGCAAGCTCATGTTTTCGCGGATGGCGACATACTCCATTTCGGGTGTGATGATGCCTTTTCGCGCGTAATGCATTTGGCTGACGTTGGCGCCGGCAATGGCTTTGCGGGGGCTGCGCTGATGCTCGAAGCGAAGCTTGTCTAGGCCCGGGTCGCGGAGGCGCTCGAGCGTGAAACGCGAGCTGTTGCGATCGAGCAGTTCGGTATCCCCGCGGGCCTCGATCCAGGCGGTGCGAACGTCTTGCAGACCTTCGCGGACATCAATGCGCGCGTTTGGGTCGGTGTAGGGGCCAGAAGTGTCGTAGACCCGTAGCGCCGGGTTGGCTTCGCCGCCGAGCTCTGTCGAGGTATCGGCGAGGCTGATCTCACGCATGGGCACTCGAACGCCGGGCATGGTGCCGTCCACGAAAACCTTCTGCGAGCGCGGAAACGGTTGAACCGAAGATTCATCTACTTTGGCCTGGGTGTTCAGAAAACGGTGTTCGCCAGTTTGGGTCATTGCGGTGCTCCGGGTTTTACCAATATGAATAAAAGTGGTGTAGCGGTCCGTTGGCCGCGACAAGGTTCAAGCGTTCGGCGTGGCTGAGCCCACCGTTGATATAGGTTTTGGCGGCGGCCATGGCCTGTTTGATCGAAAGGTTCTGGGCCAGCCCCGCAGCGATGGCACTGGCGAGGGTGCAGCCGCTGCCGTGCGTGTGAGGGGTTTGAATTCGTCGCGCGGTAAACGGCATTGTGGCATCGGCCTCGGCGAGACAATCCGTCGCCGATTCGCCGGTAAGGTGCCCGCCTTTTAGTAGCACCGCTTTGGGCCCAAGGGCGCGAAGCGCCATGGCTTGTTGTTCCATCTGGGCATAATCGCTCGCGGGCGGCTCGCCCAGTAAGCGCGCGGCTTCGTCTATATTCGGAGTCAGCAGGGTGGTGTGGGGAAATAGCCATTCGCGGTAGCACTCGGCCGCGCCGGTATTCTGCCAAAGACTCGAGCCGCTGCTGGCGCCAAGCACCGGGTCGACCACCACGGGCACACCCGCCTGGGCGATGTAATCGGCCACCACTCGTACGTTCGCTTCGTTGCCGAGCATGCCCAGCTTGATGGCATGCGGCGGGTGAGCGGCGCAGACCGCTTGGATTTGCGCTTTGAGTAAATTCGCGTCGACGCATTCGATCGCAGTGACTTTGAAAGCGTTCTGGGCGGTGATCGCGGTGATGGCGGTGCAGACAAAAACGCCAAAAGCAGCTCCGGTTTTTAAATCGGCGGCTATGCCGGCACCGCCGCTGCTGTCACTGCCGGCAATGGCGAGCACAATGGGGGTTTGCTTGGTGGAGGACGGTTGCAAGAGGAGGCCTTTGTGATCATGTTGATGCGCTGTCGGGGGGAATTTGCGCAAGTGTTCACAAGGCGAATTCTCGTTCCCTACGCCGGTACGAACCGGATCAGGTCAGCGGGTTTTTCTCAGCGGTTAGACCGCACCCCGACAAGAAGTAACAGCCGCCAGCATTGCCAGCGGTTCGAAGACAGTCTACCGACTGGCCGGAAATAATGAAACCGTTGCCATCGACAAGAGCGGCCCGAGGTTTTGCGGGGTCGAATTTCCTGATGCGCCCGCGTATAATTGCCGGGCGGGCCGCATCGTCTACACTTTAACCGAATCCCACCCAGCTCTGACCTATGTCCGACCTATGAAAGTGCAACCCTTCCTAGAGGCGAACCCCTATGCACGTGCTGCCCCTGCGGCCGCCGTTCATCAGGCCAGCGCGCCGCGCGGCGCCTCGGCAGGGGTCGCCCAACCGTCGCGCAGCCAAAGCTCACCGCTGCCGGGGGATGCCGCGCGGGCCGGGCATTTGAGCGCCGACGCGCCGCCTACAACCGCGCGCGTTGTCGCGGGCGGCGGGCGAGCCGTCAACGAACTCATCCGGGAACTTACCTCTGTGAACGTCAATCCAAGGCACGCCACAGCGATCGACACCTTTTTAAACGTCGCCCATTACTCTGGTGGCGACTCAATTATCAACGTATATGCCTAATGAATTCTCTGTCGACGCCCGCTTTCGCGGGGTTGATGCGAAGTTCATGAACCCGCCATTGCCAAGGGGATTTAATGAAAAACCGAAAACCATCAGCTGTCAGGCTGGCAGTCTTGTGTGTGCTGAGCGCTTGCGCCTTGCCTGTGCATGCCGAAACGCTTCTGGATATCTACCAACAGGCGTTGCAGAACGATCACCAATTGCGAGCCGCCGCCGCGCGGGCTGACGCTGGGCGCGAAGAGCTGGGTCTTGGGCGCGCGGCCTTGTTGCCCAGTATCAGCGGCGAGGCCTACTGGTCGGATTCGAGCGGTCCGCGCGAATACCAACCGGGCGAAGACAACCCGCTCACCCCCGGAGACGAATCCCTGACAGAGCCGTTTGATATAGATACCGAAAGCACAGGCTACAGCGTGGGTGTGAGCCAAACCCTGATTAACTTGTCCGCTTGGAATCAGTATCAGGCGGGTAAGTCGGCCGCTAAGGCCGCGGATTACATTTACACTTCGGCCGAACAGCAGTTGGTCGTGCGCACCTCTGAAGCCTATTTCGATGCGCTCAATGCCGTCGATTACCTCGAGACCGCCCGCGCCGAACAAGAAGCGCTTTCGCACCAACTCGAGCAGACCCGGCAGCGCTTTGAGGTCGGTCTGACGGCCATTACCGAAGTCCACGAAGCCCAGGCCGCGTACGACTCGGCCACCGCCAACCGACTGGTCGCCGAAGGCCAGCTCGGTATTGCGTTTGAGGCGCTCGAAGTGTTGACCGGCGAAAGCTACAACGCGTTGGCGCCGCTTCAGGACGCGTTCCCGGTGTTACCGCCCGAGCCGCTCGAACGCGAAGCCTGGGAGGCATTCGCGATCGAAAACAACCCGATTCTGAAAACGGATTGGCAGAACATGCAAACCGCCAAAGCCAATGCCGCGGCGGCAAGAGCCGAGCATTTCCCGACCCTGACCGCCGGGGCCAGCTACCACGAGGATACGCTCGAGGGCTTTAACAGCTACGACGAAGACGGCAGCCGGGTGCAGGTGACGTTAAACGTGCCATTATTTTCCGGTGGCGCAGTTTCGGCACGCCGCCGCCAGGCTTACGCCAACTATGTCGCGGTGCGCGAAACCTATCTTCAAACCAGGCGCGATGTCGTCCAAAATGTGCGCTCCAACCACTTGAGCGTGATCACCACTGCGGCAACAGTCAAGGCGCGCAAACAGGCGATTGTCTCCAACCGCAGTGCCTTGGAAGCGACGCAAGCCGGTTATGACGTGGGCACGCGCGACCTAGTGGATGTGCTAAACGCCCAGCGCAACCTCTACACCGCGCAGCGCGATTATTACACTGCGTTGTACGACTATGTGCTGTCGACTTTGCGCTTGCGCCAGGCCGCCGGCATATTGGGCGGCGAGCAGGTCGCCGAGTTGAACCAATGGCTGAATCCCGATGCCCCGATACTCTACACCCGCCCATAGCGGACGAGTTGGCTGCGAGTGACACTGTGCAATAGTAGCTGCCCGTGATGACCGATTGGTTCCAGACCGGTCAATCTGTGCCTCCGGCCGAAGTCGCAAGCCTTCGCGAGCTGCTTGCCGCCAATGCCACGAGTGCACAACTCGAAGCCTTGGCGGCGCTGGCCGAGCCGGAGGCCGTACGGCAATTCTCGACAGTGGTGATCGGCAGCCGGTACGCAACCGAGCGGCTGTGCCGCGAACCGTCGCTATTGCTTGGGCTTATCGAGACGCCGCTGGCCCGCTTACCACTGCCCAAAACCCCGGACGAGTCCATCGGGCTCGAGGGTTTCGACCGTTGGTTGCGCGAGCACCGACACCGCGCTATGTGCGGCATCATTTGGCGAGACTTGAACCGCCTTGTGACGCTTGAGCAAACCACCGCCGCCTTAACCGAGCTCGCCGAGTGGGCGCTGCTATGCGGTCTCGAATGGCATTACCGCGCGCTCACCGAGCAGCTGGGTGTGCCCTGCGATCCACAGGGCGCGCCCCAGCCGTTTTACGTGATCGGTCTCGGCAAACTTGGCGCCTGGGAATTGAATCTGTCCTCCGACATCGACCTGATGTTCGCCTACCCCACAGCAGGTGACACAGTTGGCGGACCTTTGCCACTGTCGAACCAGGAGTTTTTCGCGCGCTTGGGCCAGCAACTGATTAAAAGCCTGGACGCCCCGACTCGGGACGGCTTTGTTTTTCGCGTCGATATGCGTCTGCGCCCCTACGGCACCAGCGGTGCGCTGGCCAGCAGCTTTGCCGCGCTCGAGAGCTATTACCAAACCCAGGGCCGGGAGTGGGAGCGCTTTGCAATGATCAAGGCGCGTATTGTTGCGCAGGTGGGCGGTCGGGTGGGCACAAGCGAGCATTACGCCGGCGAACTGATGCAGATGCTCAATCGTTTCAGTTATCGCCGCTACGTGGACTTCTCGGCGATCGATGCTCTGCGCAATCTCAAACAGCTGATCAACCGGGAGGTCACCCGCCGTCGGCTGCAAAACAACATCAAACTCGGGCGCGGTGGCATTCGTGAAGTCGAATTCATCGCCCAAGCGTTTCAGCTCATCCGCGGTGGCCGCGACACCGAACTCCAAGAGCGCCGGGTCCTTAAGGTGCTGCAGTTGCTGGGCTCGATGCATTGCCTACCCTCGGACGTTGCTAAGGGGCTTGCCGAAGCCTACGAGTTTTTGCGAAACCTCGAGCACGCCATTCAGGCCCAAAATGACGAGCAGACGCAAAATTTGCCCCAGGACGAAACGGCCCAAGAACGGCTTGCGCTCGCGTTGGGTCTACCCGACTACTCGGCTCTCGGCGAACTTCTCGAGGGCCATCGCCGCTATATCAGCACCCAGTTCCAAGCGGTAATCGCCGAGCCCGATCGCGACCATAACGACGCGCCGGGCGATCTTCAAAAGAGCTGGTTGACGCTTTGGGCCGGGTTGGTGGCCGACAGCCCTGGGGCGGTTGCGCAGCTTAAGAAAGAGGGTTTCGACGACCCCGAACAGTGCCGCAAACTGCTTCGTGACTTTCTGGCCCACCCGCGGGTGCTGGCCATGGACGGCACGGGGCGCAAGCGCCTAGACGACTTTATGCCGCGCGCGTTGGCGGCGCTGACCGGCGTCGCCTCGCCGTTGGTGGTGCTCACCCGGCTGCTGGAGCTGCTAAAAGCGATTGTGCGGCGAAGCGCCTATTTGTTGCTTCTGACCGAAAACCCTGGCGCCCTGGCGCAGTTAACCAAGTTGATTGACGGCAGCCCCTGGATTGCCGATGAACTGACCGCGCACCCGGCTTTGCTCGATGAACTGCTCGACCCGGCCACGCTCTTTCATGTGCCGAGCTGCGCAGATTTGCACCAAGAGCTTCGCCAGACGCTGTTGCGCATACCGGCGGACGATCTCGAGCAGCAAATGGAGGGGCTGCGTTATTTCCGCTCCTCGCACGCATTGCGGGTCGCGGCTTGCGAGATTACCGAGCGCTTACCGTTGATGCGCGTCAGCGATTATCTCACCGAACTCGCCGAGGTGATTCTCGACTACGTGCTGCAGCTGGCTTGGCGAGAGATGACCAGCCGCCACGGTTACCCCGACGGCGAAGTCCGAGAAATGCCCAAATTCGTGATTATTGGTTACGGCAAGCTCGGCGGCATCGAGCTCAGTCACGGCTCGGATCTCGATCTTGTATTCATTCACGACGCCACCGTCCAGGGCGAGACCTCAGGCGACGCCTTGGGTGGCAAAGTGCTGGATAACGTCACCTTTTATGTGCGTCTCGGCCAAAAAGTCATCCACATACTCAATACCTTTACACCCGGCGGTCAACTGTACGAGGTGGACATGCGTTTGCGCCCATCCGGGAACTCGGGCTTATTGGTGTCAAGCTTTACCGCGTTTGAGCGCTACCAGTTCAACGACGCCTGGACTTGGGAGCATCAGGCGTTGGTGCGGGCGCGGCCAATCGCCGGTGATGCGCAGCTCACGGCGCGGTTCGAGCAGTTGCGACACCTAGTGCTTGGGCGCGAGCGCGAGCTTTCGAAGCTGCGTCAGGATGTGGTTGAAATGCGCAGAAAAATGCGCACCCAACTCGGCTCCAAATCCAAAGCGTTGGCCGAGGGGCAATTCGCGCTAAAGCAGGATGCGGGCGGTATCGTCGATATTGAATTTATGGTTCAATACGCGGTTC
>CAZING010000161.1:0-1564 GCA_964540505.1 uncultured Cellvibrionaceae bacterium
TTACTGGCACACCTGCCCGAGGGCAGCGGCAGCAGTATGATTGTGACCGATGTGCCGGCGGCGTTTCTGACGCCGTTTAAGCTCACGTTTTTTACCGCTGTTTTTCTTGCCATGCCGTTTTTGTTCTATCAGTTGTGGGCGTTTGTTGCGCCCGCGCTTTATCAGAATGAAAAATCCCTTGCGCTACCCATTCTGTTTTCCTCGATCTTATTATTTTATCTCGGCGTGGCCTTCGCCTATTTCATCGTATTTCCGATCATCTTTGAGTTTTTCACCGCCGCAGCGCCGCAATCGGTGACCGTGATGCCCGATATCACCGCGCATCTAAACTTGGTGATCAAATTATTCTTCGCGTTCGGCTTCGCGTTTGAGATCCCCGTGGCCACTGTGATTTTGATGGTCTCCGGAGTGATCAGCCCCGAAGGGCTCGCGCAGAAGCGCCCCTATGTCATTGTGGGCTGTTTCGTTGTGGGGATGCTGTTAACGCCGCCGGATATTTTCTCGCAAGCGATCTTGGCGATCCCTATGTGGTTACTCTACGAACTGGGCGTGCTATTTGGGCGCTCGATATTGCGACGCAAAAATCCAGAAGAAGCGACCGAGACCTGAGCGCGGCACCAAAAACCGGTCGGCGAGCCGCTGCCTGGCGCCGCTATTAAAATAAAACCATTAGGAAACCTTATGAAACGATTGATCACCGCGTTGATGGCGGCCTCGCTGTTCGCCTGCGCCAACCCACCCTCGCCAACCACCAGTGCCACAAGCCCTCTTAGCGCTTCTGACAGCGCGCATCTGCAGCGGGTGCTCGATGCCCAAAGCGCCGAAACCCAAGCCCGCTTTGACGCCCGACACCCGAAAGAGACGCTGGAGTTTTTCGCGATCAAACCCGGCATGACGGTGGTGGAAGTGTTGCCCGGCGGCGGCTGGTACAGCGGTATCCTCGGGCCCTATCTCGGCCCCGAGGGCACTCTGATCGCCGCAGATTACCCGCTCGAGATTTTTCAATGGTTCGATTGGGCGACGCCAGCATTCATCGAAAAACGTGCCGAGTGGGGCGACCAATGGCAAGCCGGAAGCGCGTCCTGGCCAGGCGGGGAACCGGCCAAGCTTAAAGCCTTCAGCCTGAGCACGCTACCGACGTCGCTCGATGCCAGCGTGGACTCTGTGTTATTTATCCGCGCGCTGCACAATCTTTCGAACTTTGAGGACAAAGGCGGGTTTCGCACCAAAGCGCTGACGCGCGCCTATCAATTGCTTAAGCCCGGCGGCACCTTGGGCATAGTGCAGCATCAAGCTCCCGAATCTTATAGCGACGAATGGGCGAGCGGTGCCCGCGCCTATCTGAAAAAGTCCAGCGTGATCAAGGCCGCAGAGCAGGCGGGCTTCCGGCTTCTACGCGAAAGCGACATCAATGAAAACCCGAAAGATAAACCCGGCCTGGAAGATAGCGTCTGGCGCCTACCGCCTAGCCTCGGCACCAGCAAGGACGACCCGGAACTGCGCGCCAAGTACCAAGCCATAGGCGAGTCCAACCGCATGACTCTGCTGTTTGTAAAAGATTAAC
>CAZING010000161.1:1664-4602 GCA_964540505.1 uncultured Cellvibrionaceae bacterium
GCACCAGCTCGCGCAGGTTCGCCGTCATGCGCTGCGTCGACTGGCCTCGCAAACCGTCATTGCCGCCGAGCTCTATGACCACAATCGCAGGTCTGTAGCGTTCCAAAAGTGCCGGCAGGCGGGCGAGACCGCCGCTGGTGGTCTCACCGCTGACGCTGGCGTTAATCACCTCGAAGCGCTGCTGCGACGCCAGCTTTTGCTCGAGCAAGCGAACCCATCCGCTGTCGATGTCGATCCCGTAGGCGGCGCTCAAGCTATCGCCTAGAATCAAAATGGTGTCCGACTCGCCCCTTTGGGCGCAGGCAAACATCGACACACCGCAAAGCCATAATAAGATGGCGCACCTAAGCCAGCGGCTGCGGTCTATCATTCTGCGGGCGTGCAACCACCGGTGGTACCCGCTTAACCAAATGCCATTCAAAACTTGAGTCAATGCATTCTCCCGGAAGATGATCTGAATCGTTTCACTGCTCGTAGCCGTTGAGATTCGCCAAAGTGCGCCGCCGAGCGCCCGAATATTTAACCTTTAAGAGAACCCCTATGCTCGCCAATCCCATTCTAGAGGCCGAAGACATCACTAAGACTGTGACCACCGCCGATGGTGCCCTGACGATCCTCCCGCCTTGCTCATTGCGGGTCGAGGCAGGCGAGTCGCTCGCCATCATAGGCGCGTCGGGGTCGGGGAAATCGACATTGCTGGGCCTTCTGGCCGGTCTCGATCTGCCCTCTAGCGGCGAAGTGATCTTAAACGGCCACCGCTTGAGCGCACTGGATGAAGAGGCGCGCGCGCGCGTACGTGCCGAAACCATCGGCTTTGTGTTCCAATCTTTCCAGCTGCTGCCGGGTCTCACCGCGCTCGAAAACGTCATGCTGCCTTTGGAGCTTAAAAAAGTGAAGCAGGCGAAGCAACTGGCCCGTCAATACCTGGCCCGCGTGGGCCTGGACGCGCGCCTTGGCCACTACCCCGCGCAACTGTCCGGCGGCGAGCAACAACGTGTGGCCATCGCGCGCGCGTTCGCTAATGAACCCAAAGTTCTATTTGCCGACGAGCCTACGGGCAACCTCGACCGCCATACCGGCGCCCGAGTGATTGACTTGCTGTTTGAGCTCAACCACTACCAAGGCACGACCCTCGTGCTGGTCACTCACGAGGCGCGACTGGCCGAGCGCTGCCAGCGTCGCCTGGAATTGGGCGCCGGGGAGATTCAGGAAGCGACGCTATGATAGGACTTGCCGCCCGCCTGGCATGGCGCAACCTGAGAAGCGGCGAACTGGCCTTGCTGTCGAGCGCCTTGGTTCTGGCGGTCGCGGTAGTCGCGACCGTTGCGGTGTTCACCGGCCGACTCGAGGACACGCTCAGTCGCCAAAGCAATGCCCTGCTCGGCGCCGATGTCATTATCCGAAGCTCGCGCGCACTGCCCACCCCGTGGCGCCAGCAGGCCGACGCACTTGGGCTGAAAACCACCCGAACGGTGCAGTTTAGCTCCATGGTCGGCGCCGGTGACGCCTTACAGTTGGCCTCGGTCCGCGCCGTAGGCGAAGGCTACCCTCTGCGCGGCGAAGTCGAAATCAGTCGAACCCCCTTCGCCACAGAGGCCGACGCGATCGAAATCGCCCGCGCGGCTCCCCCCGTCGGAGAAGTCTGGGTCGACTCTCGGCTTTTACCGCAATTGGGCATTGCCATAGACGACAAGCTCGACATAGGCGAGGCACGGTTTCGCGCCACCCGAGTGCTTTTAGCCGAGCCCGACGCCGGCAGCCCGTTCAGCCTATTGGGCGCGGGGCTTATGATGAATCTTGAAGACCTCGCGCGCACCGGCGTTGTCCAGCCCGGCAGTCGCGTCCAGTATCAACTGCTGGTGGCGGGCCAGGCGAGCGCGCTGGCCGAGTTTCTCGACTGGGTGCAACCCCGGTTTTCCGAACACGACAAGATTGTCACCGTAGCCGACACCAATCGCGGCCTAGAGCGGACGCTCGCCACGGGTAAGAAATTTTTGCTGCTGGCGGCGGTGATGGGGGTACTGCTAGCCGGCATTGCCATTGGCATCTCTGCGCGCCAATTTGGCCACCGCCATACCGATCAGGTCGCCCTTCTAAAAAGTTTTGGTATCAGCGCGCGCGCACTGCGGGGACTTTATACGCTGCAACTGCTCATTCTGGCCGGTGGCGCCTCTCTGCTTGGGTTAGTTATAGGCGAGTGCCTCCAACGACTGGTGGCCTGGACGGTGCAAGACCTCTACGGCATAGGTCTCGTCGACGCCCGCCCCCTGCCCTACCTTACCAGCCTATTCTGCGGCTTTCTGTGTCTGACTTGCTTTGCCCTGCCCGCGATCTGGCATTTGCCTCGGGTACCGCCGCTTAAAATTTTGCGCCGCGAGCTTAAGGTGAACGCCCCACAAGTGCGCTGGCAAATCGGCTTAGCTGCGGCCGCGATCGTGGGCCTGATTCTGCTGTTCAGCCGCGATTTGGCACTCGCGCTCAGCGTCATGGCGGCCTTGGTGCTGGTGGTGGTCGCCGCGGGTGTCTGCGCTTGGCTGCTGTTGCGGCAAAGCCGCAAGGTGGCCGATCGCGCCGGCAGCGTCTGGCGGCTGGCCATGGCCAACCTATACAGGCGCTTGGACCAGAGCGTGACCCAGCTGGTGGTGTTCGCGGTTGCGATACTGCTGCTGGTGACCATGGTGGTCACCCGGCAATCTTTGATTCAAGACTGGCAAATGAAGATTCCAGTGGATGCGCCCAACCACTTTCTGGTGAACCTGCCGCCTGCCGAGCGCGCCGATGCCGAACGCTTTTTCGCTCGGCACGCGATCACTGGCGAACCTTTCTACCCTATGGTCCGAGGCCGGCTGCAGACGGTCACCGCACCCGATCAGGCCGCGCCCGACCCAGATGTCGACGCAAGCGAGCAGACACGTACGGGCATCAACCGCGAGGCCAA
>CAZING010000161.1:4702-6637 GCA_964540505.1 uncultured Cellvibrionaceae bacterium
GCCACGTATATGACCAGTTTCTACCTTCCGAACGCGCACAAACGGTTGATAAACGACCTGATCTCGGCGCACCCTACCGCGATTGTCGTCGAAGTGGATAAAATCATTCAACAGATTCAGACGATAGTGAAGCAAGTCAGCAACGGCGTTCTTCTGGTGTTGATTCTGATACTGATCGCAGGCGGGCTGGTGATGGCAAGCGCGGTCAATGCCAGCCTGGCGCTGCGCCGGCAGGAAATCGGCCTGCTTCGCACCCTGGGTAGCCCGCGCGCGCTGCTGTTGAAAAGTTTGGGGCTCGAGTTCGCGCTGCTGGGGCTGATCGCCGGCATCCTCGGGGCTTTCGGAGCTGAAATTCTGCTGCTCTGCATGCAGCACTTTGTGCTTGAAACACCCTTGCAACCGCACTTTGCCTACTGGCTGGCGACGCCCTTGGCGTCCGCTTTCGCGATTTGCGCGTTTGGTATGCTCTTATTGCGACGCACCCTGGACACGCCGCCGGCAACGATTTTGCGAGAGGCCGCCTGAGCCCAAGGTCCATCGAGGTGGAGGCCTGGTGAGCTAATAAGGCACAGAACGGCCCTAGACAAAGAGTCGAAGCCGTCGCGGCCTTCAACGAGTGCGCGCCGAGGGCACCCGGGTTTGCCCAAGCAAGCGAAGCTGGCGCACAATAGCCAAGCGCGTATAAATCATAATAAATGGCCTTCGACATACCATGATCGAATTTTATCGACAGATCGGGCGAGTTTTTCTCGCGCTCGCGGCTGCCACCGTATTGCTGGCAGGGCTTTGCGCGCTGATGTTCTTTGCCAGTGACGACCTGTTGCCCGCCCATGCGAGCGCTATCCCCTGGCACGTGGAGGTGATAAACGACAGGTTCTCTGGCAACGATTCCACGATTTCGGTGCTCGATCAAACCGATAAAATCGAATTTGAGTACATCTTAGATACCGAAGGCACCAACCCTTATGTCAAGCTGCTGCTGGTCTTCGATCGCCCCGAAAGCCCACGGAATACGGCGGATTTCGCCCACTATTACAAAGCGTCGTTTCGAATAAAATGCACACCGGACAACGTCGCCACCTTCAACTTGCGTACCTTTGATGACAAGGCGACCCAGATGGGCGAGCTCGGCACCTATAGGTACGCGTCGCATTGGTTTGACTGCTCGAACGAATGGGGTGAAGAGCAAGTCGATTTGCACGCGCTGGAGGTGCCGCTCTGGTGGTTGGTGTCAAACGGTCGCAGTGCTCACGATAGGAGCTACCGGCTCGATCAGGTCTTCGCGGTGTCGTTTGACTCTTCTCAGCACGGCCAAGTGGGCACAGCGGCGGTCTTAACCGTCTCTGAAATCCGCCTGCACTTCTATCGCTGGGAGTACCTGCTGCTGTTCGCGGTGGCCAGCTTACTGGGTTGGGCGGTGTTTTGGGTATGGGCTTTTCGGCTTCACACGCAAAGCCTTATCAAGACGATAAACACAAAAATTGTTCAAGATAAACCGCTGGCCGCCTACCAAAAGCTCTCGATTGCGTCTCATAAGGACGAGGGCAACGGCGCCCTGCTCGATTACTTGGCGAAACACTACGCCAACCCCGACCTCAGCATGGACGTATTAATTGACGAGCTGGGCATGAACCGCAAGAAAATCAATGAAATTCTGAAAGAGGAAATGGGCTTCACCTTCAAAGCCTATGTCAACAAGCTTCGCTTAACAGAGGCCGCCCGCTTGGTGTGCGACCAACCCAACGCCAGCATCAGCGAAATTGCGTCCTCGGTCGGCTACAAGAATGTGACACACTTCAACAAATTGTTCAAAGAGGAGTTTGGCTGCGCGCCCAATAAGTTTAAGCGCCTGAACTTGTCTGGCAGTTCGTTTACCCGCGCCGAATAACTAAAAAACGCGCCTGTGCCGAGGCAAATCATTAACGCCAAATCGGC
>CAZING010000162.1:0-6623 GCA_964540505.1 uncultured Cellvibrionaceae bacterium
GGTACGGGCAAAGAGCTGGTGGCGCGCGCGCTACACCGTCACAGTCCGCGCCGCGACAGCCCGTTTATCGCGTTAAATATGGCGGCCATTCCGCGAGATTTAATTGAGTCCGAGCTGTTCGGTCACGAGAAAGGCGCGTTTACCGGTGCCGCGGGCCTGCGCCAGGGTCGCTTCCAGCAGGCCGATGGCGGCACCTTATTCTTGGACGAAATCGGCGATATGCCGCCCGAAACCCAAACGCGACTGCTTCGGGTGTTGGCGGATGGTGAATTTTATCGGGTTGGTGGGCACACGCCCATCCAGGTGAACGTGCGCATCATCGCCGCCACCCATCAAAACCTTGAACACCTGGTGGCCGACAACCGCTTTCGCGAAGACCTCTTCCACCGCTTGAATGTCATTCGGGTGCATCTGCCGAAACTCGCCGACCGCCGCGAAGACATTCCGAAGCTGGCACAATATTTTTTTCACAAAGCGGCGGCGGAGCTTAACGTCGAGCCGAAAGTGCTGTCCGCCGAGGTCGAAGCTTACCTCGCCAATCTCGCTTGGCCCGGGAATGTCCGCCAACTCGAGAATACCTGTCGCTGGATAACGGTTATGGCCTCGGGGCGCGAAGTTCACCTTCAAGACCTGCCGCCCGAGCTGATGCTGCGCAAAGATGCCGGTATGCCTTCGGGCGACTGGGAGAAGGCGTTGCGTCTCTGGGCGGACCAATGCCTCGCCAACGGTCAACACGACCTGCTTTCCAAAGCGGTGCCCACGTTCGAGCGGGCGCTGATTGAAACCGCGCTGAAGCACACCGCTGGGCGCAAACGCGACGCGGCAAACCTGCTAGGTTGGGGCCGCAATACCTTAACGCGAAAACTCAAAGAGTTGGGTATGTCAGACAGCGACGACGGCGATGACGACTGAGCCCGTGCGACCTCGCCACCGCGTTCGGGCTGCTGCTTAGTTTTGCGTCGCGCCTTCGGCTTTTTCCTTCTGCGCTTGTTGCGCGCTTTGCACCGCGCGCGCAAACAAGGCATCGAAGTTCACAGGCGGCAGCGAGATCGCAGGGAAGCTGCCTTTAACCGCAGAGCTGTCGATCGCCTCTCGGGCGTATGGGAATAAAATTTGAGGGCACATAGTGTTTAGAATCTGTGCTAAAGACGGGCCTTCTACGTTCTTAATAGCAAACAGCCCCGCTTGGTGAACCTCGACCAGAAACGCGGTTTTCTCTTGCAACTGCACGTTAATCGTAAGTTTTAATACCACCTCGTAGAGATCGTCTTCGACTTTGCTCACCGAGGTGTTGATGTCTTGTTCGATTTTTGGCTGCCAGGTTTGTTTAAACGCGGACACGCCCATGGGTGACTCGAACGAAAGATCTTTAAGGTAAATGCGTTGCAGCGAAAACTGCGCGGCGTTCATCGCTGATTCATTGCCGCCGGGAGGGGTTTGTTCCGTCATGATATAACCTTGTATTGGGGGTTGATTGTCTCGACCTGCGACCTCGGCCGCCGTTTGCCGCCAAGGGTTGACGCGCTATAGTGCCGCAAAAACAGAACCTCAGGCTTTTACCAATGGCAAGTTCTGCTGCGTCCACTCGCTAATCCCGCCCTGCAGGCGCACCACGTTATAGCCTTTTTCTCTCAGAATTTTACCCGCGGCACCGGCATGCTGGCCCATTTTGTCGACTATGATTATTTGTTTGGTTTTGTGTTTTTCAAGTTCGCTGCTTCTTTTGTCGAGCACCGCGTGCGGGATATTAACCGCTTCGACTATGTGGCCCGCCTTGTATTCGCTCGCGTCGCGCACATCCAGGACGATCGCCTCGTCGCTGTTCAACAGACGCGTGGCCTGGTGAAACGAAACCTTAGGCCCGCCTTTACGCGATTCCACAGTCAAAAACGCAGCCACCAGCACAGCGAGCACGCCGAACAACGGCCATTGTTGAGACACAAAATCCATCCAACTCACTTAAAAAACCTCGCTCTGATTCGGTAAGACAGTTATTAAAGGGGCGCGAGTATATCATTGAGACTCGGTCTGCGGCGGCAAAGGCCGACAAAACGCGTTATCATAAACCCCTCTCAAAATTGACCCCCGATCACCGCCGCCGGCGGCGATCGTCCTAGATTCAAATACAGGTATTCGCTAATGTCAGTCTCCCCCAAAGCGCCTGTGGCGCTGATCGTCTTGGACGGCTTCGGCTACTCCGACCGCACTCAACACAATGCCATTGCCAACGCCAAGGCGCCTGTGTGGCAGGCGCTTTGGGAAAAAGGCCCTAAAACCTTGATATCGACTTCGGGACTGGAGGTCGGCTTGCCCGAAGGCCAGATGGGAAACTCCGAAGTCGGCCATATGACCTTAGGCGCCGGACGGGTGATCTACCAAAGCTTTACGCGCATAAATAAAGCTATCCAAGACGGCGACTTTTTCGAAAACCCCGCCTATACCGCCGCGATAGACAAAGCCGTACAAACCGATAAAGCCGTGCACGTCATCGGGCTGCTGTCGCCGGGCGGCGTCCACGCCCACGAAGACCACATAATTGCGATGATGCAGCTCGCCCGCAAACGCGGCGCTCAAAAATGTTACTTGCACGCCTTTTTGGATGGCCGAGACACGCCGCCGCGCAGCGCCGAAAGCTCTTTGAAAAAACTCGAAGACGCGCTGGCCGAGCAGGGCGGCGGCACCGTGGCCTCGGTGATCGGGCGGTTTTACGCGCTCGATCGCGACAACCGCTGGGACCGAACCCAGGCCGCGTACGATTTGCTGACCCGGGGCGTCGGTGACCATGTCGCCGATACCGCACTCGACGCATTGCGCGCCGCCTATGAACGCGGCGAAGACGACGAGTTCGTCAAAGCGACGGCCATAGTCGCCGACGGCGGCCAACCAGTGACCATGGCCGACGGCGACGCCGTGGTGTTTATGAACTTCCGCCCCGATCGCGCCCGCCAACTGAGCAACGCGCTGGTGAACCCCGAGTTCGACGGTTTCGAGCGGGCCGCTCGCCCGACACTTGCGCTGGTCATGACCACGGAATATTCGGCCGAGCTCAACGAATTTGCCAGCTGCGCCTACCCGCCCGAAGATGTCCGCAACTCATTCGGCGAAACTTTGCAAAGCGCGGGTAAAACCCAACTGCGCATTGCCGAGACCGAAAAATACGCGCACGTCACCTTCTTTTTCAGCGGCGGTCGCGAAGCGCTTTACCAAGGCGAAGAGCGAATACTGGTGCCCTCACCCAAAGTCGCCACCTATGACGAACAACCCGAAATGAGCGCCCCAGAGGTAACAGAGAAATTAGTGGCGGCCATTCGCAGCGGTAAATTCGACGCCATCGTCTGCAATTACGCAAATTGCGACCAAGTCGGGCACACCGGCAACTATGAAGCCGCGATCGCCGCGGTGGAAGCGGTAGACGAGTGCCTCGGGCAAGTGCTGGCGGCGATGCGCGAGGTCGGCGGTGAGGTCCTGATTACCGCCGATCACGGCAATGTGGAACAGATGTACGACGAGCACAACGCACAGCCGCATACCCAACACACCACCCTGCCTGTGCCCTTGGCGTATGTGGGCCCAAGGGCGCTCACACTTCGCGAGCACGGAAGCCTTGCGGACATAGCGCCAAGCCTGCTTGAACTGATGGGGATTGCCAAACCTGCGGAGATGACCGGCGAGTCATTGATTGAGTTTGCCGCCACCGAATGAGGTCACGGAAAACGTCCCAAGTGGGCCTATTTCAAGTACCCCAACGCAAAGATGAACGCACTGGCACAGCGAACAGTTAACGGATTTTCCGCACGGACCACTGGCCGCCTGGGTGCCGATAAAAAAACAGGGGCTGGCCAAAGGCGGCAACCGGTCAACATCGCGGCTATTCTAACAATTCCAGCCAAGGACGGCGTGAACCTGCATCGAGCCAAACACTTATGAAATCGACAACCCAACAGCTGAGCCTGGCCTTGGTTTTCGGATGGGCATTGTTTTTCTCGCCCCTAAACCACGCGCTGACCGAAGAAGAAAAAGCAGCGCAGATGAAAGCCTTGCGCGAAACCATAGCGCAAGTAAAAAAAGAGCTGGAGAGCGTTAAATCCGACCATAGCGAAATGCTTGAAGAGCTGGAAGCTTCCGAGACTCGCATCGGTGAGCTGAACCAGAAAGTCGAAGAATTGAAATCCGAGCTCGAGGACAAGCAATCGCGGCTCAAACAACTGCGAGACGAACAGGAGGCGCTGGCGCTTGTAAAAAAGCAGCAAACCCAGGCGGCAGCGACGCATCTTGATGCGGCCTACCGCCTGGGTCGACACAGCACGGTAAAAATGTTGCTGAACCAGCAAGACCCCGCCAGCTTTTCGCGAAACCTAAAATACTTCGACTATATAGTCGACACCAGAAACCGAAAAATCACCGAGCTTTTGGCGACGCTCAACGAACTGGACCGGCTCGAACCCACAATTGCGGCCGAGGTGGACGCCATTCGCAGCCGGCGCGAGACGCTTGCCGAGCGCCGCAATAACTTAACCCAGCACCAGCAAAAGCGCCGAGCAACACTTAAGCAACTCGAAGCGGCGCTCAACAGCAAAGGCGACCGGCTTCTCGGGTTAGAGCGCGACCGTTCCGAGCTGCAGTCGGTGGTCACCACCATCGTCAGAGGCGAGGACCGCTGGTTCGATCCCGAAACACCGTTCGCCTCATTAAAGGGCAATTTGCCCTGGCCCGCGCAAGGCAAGGTGCTGCGCGCGTTCGGGTCTGAACGGGTCAAAGGCAAAATGCGCTGGCAGGGGATCTTAATTGAGGCGAGTGAAGGCACACCCGTTCGCGCCGTGCACGCCGGGCGCGTGGTCTTCGCCGATTACCTTCGCGGCCAAGGCCTATTGATTATAGTCGACCACGGCGGCGGCTTTATGAGCCTGTACGCGCATAATCAAAGCCTGTTTAAAAAACTGGGCGATCGCGTGGCGCCCGGCGAGCGGATTGCAACGGTTGGACTAAGCGGCGGTCAAACGACCGCCAGCCTGTATTTTGAATTGCGCTTCAAAGGCGAACCCACCAACCCACGAAGCTGGCTGAAGCAGGCTTAAGCGGGTTCGAGCCGTCCCAAATGCGCGTTAAAAATAAATTTGTGCTCGCGCGCCTGCGCGGGCTAAAGGAGTCAGTATGGCTTTTGGTCTGTTACGCCCCCCAGCTCGGGGGCTGTTGTTTTGCGTTTTAGTCGGCGCCTCTGGCGAGGGCTGGGCACATGATACCAACCTGCAACCTTTGACCGAGGCCGACCACAACGAGCTTGTTTCGACCCAAAGCGTATTGCCCCTGGAAGACTTGCGCGTTTTTACCAAAGCCTACGACTATATTCGTAAATCCTATATCGAAGAAATCAGCGACAAAGAATTGCTCGAGTATGCGATTCGCGGCATGCTCGGTGAGCTCGACCCGCACTCGGGGTACCTGGACGCGGATTCGTTCGACGACCTTCAGGTGCACACCACCGGCGAGTTCGGTGGTCTCGGTATTGAAGTGGGCATGGAGAACGGCTTTGTCAAAGTCATCAGCCCCATCGACGACACCCCTGCGCAAAAAGCGGGCATCGAAGCCGGTGACCTGATTGTTAAGATCGACGAGACCGCAATTAAAGGCCTTAGTCTGAATGAGGCGGTCGATAAAATGCGTGGCCCAAAAGGCAGCAAAGTGGTGCTCACGATTATTCGCGACGGCACCGACCTGCCGCTTGAAATCGCCCTTACCCGCGATATCATCAAAGTCAAAAGCGTGCGCTCGGAAGTGCTGGAAGACGATTTCGCGTACGTGCGTATCGCCCAATTTCAGCTCAAAACCGGTCAGGAATTAAAAGACCAGTTAAAAAAACTCGACCTGCCCAAACGCCACGGCATAGTGTTGGATTTACGCAACAACCCCGGGGGCTTGCTGCAGGCGTCGGTGGACGTGGCGGATGCGTTTTTAGACGGCGGACTGGTGGTTTACACCGAGGGTCGTCTGAGCGAAAGTAACGTTCAATTCAATGCGCAACCAGGGGATCTCACCGACGGCCTTGCGATGATCGTGCTGATCAACGAGGGCTCGGCTTCGGCCTCTGAGATCGTTGCCGGTGCACTGCAAGACCACCGTCGCGCCTTGGTGCTCGGCACGCGAAGCTTCGGCAAAGGTTCGGTGCAAACGGTCATTCCGGTGACCGAAGACAAAGCAATCAAAATCACCACCGCCCGCTACTACACCCCCAAAGGGCGGTCGATTCAGGCCGAAGGTATAGCGCCGGATCTTGTGATTGAGCGCGCCAAGGTGACCGCGCTCGATAAACTGCCGACTATGAGCGAGGCCCAATTGGCCGGTCATCTGGACAACACTCAACGGAAGCCGGCTAAAAAGCCCAGCCCGAACGACCTCGGCCCCGACGCGGGCGACCCCAAGCAAGCGCCTTTGCAAAGTCGCGACAACCAGTTATACGAAGCGGTCAATATTTTAAAAAGCCTCTATCTTCTGCAGCGCGAGCGCGAGCCTTTAGTTCGCCCGACAGGCGAGGAGCGCTGACCCGAACGGATGGGCCACTACCTGAAAGCATCGACGCGCCTGGCGCTACGCTTGGGCGCGGCTTTAGTGTTGCTGATTGGCGTAAT
>CAZING010000163.1:0-1916 GCA_964540505.1 uncultured Cellvibrionaceae bacterium
TCGATACGCTTCTCGAGCGCGCCGTCAAGATCGACCGGCTGACGGTTAGTGGTGGTCACACAGCCGCCAAGCAGGCAACCCATAATCGCAAACCAGAATATTATTCTTATGTCTCTCATGGCTCTCTCACAGTGTTTGAATAGTCATGTCGCTTTAGTCACTTTTACAGTGCCTGAATTCCGAACTTTTAGCGCCCTTACGGATTTGGTACCCGCCGACACCCAAAAGCGGGGTTCACCACGCAGGCGGAATCACTTTGATGGGCGCCTCCTGCCCGGCCCGCTGGGCCATGTAGCGAGCATTGCGGCGCGTTAAATCGTTAACTTGACCGGCGAGCTGTCCGCAAGCCGCGTCTATATCGTCGCCGCGTGTGGTGCGTACTGTGGTGGTGTAGCCAGCATCGATGAGTATCTGTTGAAACCGCCGAAGCGCCGTGTTGCTGACCCGCTTGTAATTCGACAGCGAAAACGGGTTGAACGGGATAAGGTTGATTTTCACCGGTATGTCGTGCAACAGCTCGGCAAGTTCTCGCGCGTGTTCCGGGCGGTCATTGAGCTGGTCTATCAAGGTGTATTCGATGGTAATCTTGCGGTGGGCGTCGGGCAGGCCCTTGATGTAGCGTTGCGCCGAGGCCAGCAGAGTTGCAATCGGGTACTTGCGATTCAATGGCACCAGTTCGTTGCGCAGCGCATCGTTGGGCGCGTGCAGCGAAATGGCCAGACAGGCGTCGGTATACTGCCCTAAGCGATCAAGGGCGGGTACCACCCCGGAGGTGCTCAGCGTGACCCGCCGTTTGGAAATGCCGTAGCAGTTGTCGTGCATCATCAGATGCATCGCATCCACGACATTGTCGAAGTTCAACAGCGGCTCGCCCATGCCCATAAACACGACATTGGTGACCTTGCGCGGGCCGCCCTCCGAGAGTTGCCCCAAAGACTTGGCCGCCACCCACACCTGACCGATGATCTCCGCGGCCGACAGATCGCGATTAAAGCCCTGCTTGCCGGTCGCACAAAAACTGCAGTCAAGCGAGCAGCCCACTTGGGAGGATACGCATAAAGTGCCACGCTCGCCCTCGGGTATAAACACCGTTTCGATGGCGCTGCCGCCGGCGACGCCGATCAGAAATTTGCGGGTGCCGTCGGCCGAGTCCCATTGGCGGCTGACCTCTGGCGGCACGATTTCCGCCACTTGTGCCAAGGTCGCGCGCAACGGCTTCGAGATGTTGGTCATCTCTTCAAAATTGATCACACCGAGTTGGTGGATCCATTTCAACACCTGAGTCGCGCGAAAACGCTTCTCGCCCATCGACTCGAAAAACGCTTCGAGTTTGGGTTGGGTCATGCCCAATAGGTTTATTTTGGCTGGCTGCGCGACTTCGGTCATGGACGGCTCAATGCGCTCTAGCGCGGGAAAATTTCGGTAGCTGTAAAAAAGTAGCTTATTTCACGCTCGGCCGATGTCGCGGAATCTGATCCGTGTACGGCGTTGGCCTCGACAGAGTTGGCGAAATCCCGTCGAATGGTGCCGGGCTCTGCGTTGGCTGGGTTGGTGGCGCCCATCAACTCGCGATTAAGCGCGATTGCGTTGTCGCCCGAAAGCACCTGAACCACGACCGGACCCGATGTCATAAACTCGACAAGGCTTTGGAAGAACGGACGCTCTTTATGCTCGGCGTAGAAGCCTTCGGCTTGTTCGTTGGACAGATGCAGCATTTTTGCGGCGACAATTTTGAGCCCCGCTTTCTCAAAGCGACTATAGATGTCGCCAATGGCGTTTTTGCTGACGGCATCGGGCTTGATAATCGACAGAGTTTGTTCAATAGCCATTAAGTTCTCCTGATCCTACCTGCTATGGGCAAAATGGCGCAATTATATGCGTAACCGCGATGGTTTGTAAGGCTTCGGCGTGAAACG
>CAZING010000163.1:2016-3146 GCA_964540505.1 uncultured Cellvibrionaceae bacterium
GCGCTGGCAGAGCTTGAAATGGGTCCCCTAGGACGTCTTCGGGAACGCTATTTGATGCTCGGCTAGGGTCGTAATGCGCGCGACCATCGCCTTTAAGCCATTGCCGCGCGTCATGCTGAGGTGGCGCATCAGCCCCAAGCGCTCGAAATACTCGTCGATATTAAACTCGACTATGTCCGCCGGGCTTTTGCCGTTAAAGGCCGCCAGCACGACACCCAGCAGGCCTTTGACGATAAACGCGTCGCTGTCTGCGGCGAAATACAGCTTACCTTCGGCTTCTACGCTGTCGATCCAGACCTGGCTTTGGCAGCCGCGCACCAAATGCGTATCGTCTTTGACAGACGCGTCTAAAGGCGGCAATTCTTTACCGAGATCGATAATGTACTTATAGCGGTCTTCCCAACCGTCAAAAAACGAAAGGGTGTCGAGTATATCCTCGGCGGTGATGGTGACACCAAAGGGGTTGTTTAAAGCAGCATTACCGGCGGACATCAGTAAAACATTCCGGTGGCAAGTTGCGCCTCTTCCGACATCATATCCCGGTGCCAGGGCGGGTCGAACACAAGCTCCACATCCACCGACTCGACATTCGGCACCAGCGCGATACGATGCTTAACATCGCCCACCAACACCGGCCCCATACCGCAGCCCGGCGCGGTAAGCGTCATTAGCACCTGCACGTGGCGTCGGGATTGGTCTATTTGCAGGTCGTATATCAAACCCAGGCTTTTCAGATCGACTGGAATCTCGGGGTCGTAGACTGTGGCGAGTGCCTGCCAAACCTGGTCGCGGTCGATTTGATCGTCCGCGGGCGGCGAGAAGGTCAACTCGAATCGCTCGAGGCCGAGCGCATCCGCATCGGTGCCGTCCACTCTCACCATGTTGCCCTGGTAGACGACTGTGTAGTTGCCGCCCAAGGACTGGGTAATGGTCACGAACCGGTTGGCGGGAATGGTGACAGGTGTGCCGACCGGCACTAAGCGGCCGGGGCAGTCCCGGGTTGTGGAGACCATGCGCTGTTCTGACATTTGACTTCCTGATGCTGCTGTATTGACGTGCGATTGACACGAATTGTTAGGGCCTGTTGGCACCCTTTCGATAATTTCAGCTGACGGCGCTGAAGCCGTCGT
>CAZING010000163.1:3246-6581 GCA_964540505.1 uncultured Cellvibrionaceae bacterium
TATATGCTGAAGCTCTCGCCACAACCGCATTCGTCTTTGACGTTCGGGTTTGTCAAAACCAACTGCTGGTTGAGCCCGGCGGTGACGTAGTCGATTTGCAGGCCTTTCAGGGCCGCCAGATGAGCGCTGTCGATAAACACGGTCACGCCCTCGGCCGCCTGCACCTGCAGGTCACCTTCAACCGGCGCGTCAACCTCGTCTATAACGTACTTAAAACCGGTGCAACCGGCCTCTTTCAAGCTCAGGCGCACGCCGCTTCGCTTGCGACTGGCAAGTTGCGCACGCAAATGCTCGGCTGCGGCTTCGGTCACCGAGACGGTCGCGGCAATTTGGTCCGGCGTCTGACTATACGTTTGCACACTCATATGAAAACCCGTTTGTTAACCCGTTTCGCTCGGCGCAGCCTCGGCGCCGGCCCCTACATTAAAAATCTTCTCGACTTTTCCAGCGCGTGGAACAGCCGGTCTATATCATCCGGCGTGTTGTAAATGGAAAACGACGCCCGCACCGTGCCGGTGATCCCCAGGTGCGCCATTAAAGGTTGGGCGCAGTGGTGCCCGGTGCGCACGGCCACGCCTTGTTGGTCCAGCAACATCCCCAAATCCGAAGGGTGCGCGCCGGCCAGTAGAAAGCTGTACACGCCTATGGCATTTTGTGGGCGGCCGACGCGCTTCAACCCCGCCTGCTCGCCTCTGGCCACACATTCGCGCAGCAGTTCGTGCTCCTGCTCGAGCAGCGCCGCCCGGTCAAATTGTTGAAGGTAAGTCACCGCCGCCGCCAAGCCTATGGCGCCGGCTATATCGGGGGTACCCGCCTCGAACTTAAACGGCAGTCTGTTGTAAGTGGTGCCGCTAAAGCTCACGGTTTCTATCATCTCGCCGCCGCCCTGATAAGGCGGCATGGCGTCCAGCAGTTCGCGCTTGCCCCAAAGCACCCCGATACCGGTGGGGCCAAAAAGTTTGTGGCCGGAAAACGCGTAAAAATCGCACCCCAGCGCCTCGACGTCTACCGCAAAGTGGGCGACGGCCTGAGCGCCGTCGACCAATACTTTGGCACCGCGGGCGTGCGCGAGTTCGATGATTTGCGCAAGCGGGTTTACCGTGCCTAAAGCGTTAGAGGCGTGGTTGACCGCCACCATCGCCACGTCTTGCTGTTCGAGTACAGAGGTCAGCGCCGCAAGATCGATATCGCCGGTTTCACTGACCGGCAAGGGCAACACTCGAGCACCGACTTTTTCAGCCAGTATCTGCCAGGGCACTATGTTCGAATGATGCTCGAGCGTTGACGCGAGAATTACTTGGCCGGGCTTTAGGTTTTGCGCGCCCCAGGTCGCCGCCACCAGATTGATCGATTCGGTGGTGCCGCGCGTCCAGATCACCTGAGTGGCGCTGGGGCTGCCGATAAACTGGGCCACGGTGCTGCGCGCTGCCTCAAACGCCGAGGTCGCCCGTTCGCTTAGCGTATGGGCGCCTCGATGCACATTGGCGTTGTAGCCTGAGTAGTAATCGGAAATGGCGTCAATCACAACTTGCGGCTTTTGCGTGGTCGCGGCGTTATCGAGATACACCAGAGGCTGACCGTTGATCTGCTGCTGCAAGATCGGAAAATCGCGTTTTATCGCGTAGGGGTCGGCGCTGCGCGTCGGTGTTACTGCATTCATCTAAGATACCTCGCAAGTTGCGAGCCCTGACCAAAAAGATGCACCAACTGCGGCCGCAGATGATCGGCTAGCGGTTTTAACTGGATTGTGTTGAACAACTCATTGATAAAGCCGAAGCTCAACATGACTTTCGCGTCCTGCAGCGCAATGCCGCGCGCGCGCAAATAATACAGCGAACCGGCATCGAGTTCGGCGACGGTCGCGCCGTGCGCGCACTGAACATCATCGGCGTAAATCTCGAGCTCTGGCTTGGTGTTCACCTCTGCGCGGTCGCTGGTCAGCAGGTTTTTATTGTTCAACCGCGCCTCGGTCTTCTGGGCGTCGCGGTGAATGTGAATGCGACCGTTAAATACCGCTTTGGCGTTGTCGCTGATGATGCCCCTGAAGGTCTCAGACGAGGTGCACCGAGCGACGCGATGTTCGAGACAAGTGTGGAAATCCACCTGCTGGTTGCCGACGGGCAAGTAGACGCCGTTGATGCGACTTTCGGCGTGCTCACCGAAATAATCCACAACTACGTCGAGCCGCTTAAGCTCGCCGCCGGTCGCCATATAAAAGCTATCGAGGCTCGCTCGCTCACCTAGCTTCGCGTGCACCGCGCCGATGTGAAGCATGCTGCCGTGCTCTTGGTTTAATCGATAATGATTGACGCGCGCGGACCGGGCGAGATACAGCTCGGTAATATTATTAATGAAGCCGTTTTGCGTTTCATCCGTACTGACAAAATGCTCGATTATCGAGGCTTCGCTCCGCTCTTCAGCAACCACCAGCAGGCGCGGTTGCGCGTTAAAATTGCTTTCGCGCGGCGTGGCGATATTCACCACGTGCAGCGGCTCGGCATGCGTCTGGCCGGCGCGCAGGTGAATCAACGCACCTTCGCTGACCAACTGGTTGTTCAGGGCGGCAAATATATGTTGTTCGGTGTCGATCACCGAGCCCATATGCGCCAAAATGACGTCCTTCTGCTCGGCGTTGGCCTGACTGAAAGGCGTCATGGTCAGCGTTTTCGCATCGAAACTGCTGAGTGCCGCGCAGAAGCACCCGTTGATAAACACCAAGCGCTCGCCGCTTAAGCCTTCGATTTGATACAGGCGCGCCAACGCGGCCGGCTCGACGCCCTCGAGGGTGCCGACCTGGGCGAGATAATTGCCGGTCTCCAGTGCCTTAAGTTTGGTGTAGCGCCAGCTTTCGGTTTTGCGACCCGGCCACAGGCTGCCGCGCCAGACGGCCTGCCCGCTTTTGTGAACGGGCGCCAGCCACTGCGGAGCCACCACGGGCGCGAGCTTGGCGAACGCGGCTATGGCTCCCATCAGGCCACCTCGCTTTCGAGCCAGCCGTAGCCTTTTTCTTCAAGCTCCAACGCCAAGCTTTTATCGCCACTTTTAACGATTCGCCCCTGGGCAAGTACGTGCACAAAATCGGGCACTATGTAATCGAGCAAGCGCTGGTAATGGGTCACCAAAACGAACGAACGCTCGGGCGAGCGCAGTGTGTTCACGCCTCTGGCAATCACCTGCAAAGCGTCGATATCAAGACCCGAATCGGTTTCATCCAGCACCGCAAGCTTGGGCTCAAGCAACATCATTTGCATAATTTCGTTGCGCTTTTTCTCGCCCCCGGAAAAGCCCTCGTTGACGCCGCGCTTTAGAAAACCTTGATCCAGGTTTACCGCCTT
>CAZING010000164.1:0-6300 GCA_964540505.1 uncultured Cellvibrionaceae bacterium
TCGACAACGTCGAGGGCGAAATGGACCGCTCGGTGCTTGAGCGCATGGTGGCGCCACTGGAGCATATGCTGCGCAACGCCGTCGACCACGGCATTGAAAGCCCGCAGGAGCGCCAGAGCGCGGGCAAACCCGAAACCGGACGAATCCTATTAAGCCTCGTCCGAGAAGGCGGCGATATCTTGCTGCGCCTCGCCGATGACGGTCGTGGCATCAATCTGGAGCGCGTGCGCAGCAAAGCCATCGAGCGCGGCCTGATGACCGAAGACGCGCAACTGACCGATCACGACGTCATGCAGTTCATTCTGCAAGCGGGCTTTAGCACGGTCGAGAGCGTCACCCAGATTTCGGGTCGTGGCGTGGGCATGGACGTGGTCGCCGCAGAGATCAAACAGCTGGGCGGCTCGATGACCATCGACAGTAAAGCGGGCGTCGGCACCCAGTTTGTGGTGCGCCTACCGTTTACCGTGTCGGTCAACCGGGCGCTGATGGTGCAACTGGGCAGCGAATCCTACGCGATACCGCTCAACACCATTGAGGGCATTGTGCGGGTGAGCCCGTTTGAGCTCGAACATTACTACAATCACAAGGACGCCCGATTCGAGTACGCGGGCGAGAACTATCAGGTTCGCTATCTCGGCACTATGGTGACGCCCGATTTACTTCCGAAACTCGAAGGCCAGTTGTTGCCCTTGCCGGTCATCTTGGTGCGTTCGGGGCAGCTGACCATGGCTTTGCAAGTAGATGCCCTGTCGGGTTCTCGAGAAATCGTCGTGAAAACGCTCGGGCCGCAGTTTGCCGCCGTGCAAGCCATCTCGGGGGCTACGGTGATGGGCGACGGCAGTGTGGTGGTTATTCTCGACCCGCACGCCTTGGTGCGCCAGGAAATGGCCACCCAAGGCGGCTATCTCGGCGGCGCCGACGACGCGTCACCAAAAGAGAGCGTACTTTTGCCATCGACGCTGCGCACCATCATGGTGGTGGACGACTCGGTGACTGTGCGCAAAGTCACCTCCCGCTTCTTGGAGCGAGAGGGCTTTAATGTCATTACCGCGAAAGACGGCGTCGACGCCCTGCAGGTGCTGCACGAAACCACCCCGGATCTCATGCTGCTCGACATCGAGATGCCGCGTATGGACGGCTTTGAGGTGGCCAGAAATATGCGTTCGACCCAGCGCTGGAAGCATACGCCGATCATCATGATTACCTCGCGCACCGGCGATAAACATCGCCAACATGCGTTCAGCATAGGGGTCAACGAATACCTGGGTAAACCTTATCAGGAAGAGTCACTGCTAAAGGCGATTAACACGCTGCTCGCGAAGCAATCGGCAAACGGCTGACGCGAGCGATGCGCGAAACCTGCCGAATAGGGGTGATGGCTGAAACCGTCCCGCACTTGGCCGAACTGGTGCGTCTGGTCAGAGACGCGGGCTTTACCGTGTCGGTGTCGATCGAGGCGCCCGGCGCGCCTGACGAGCTTCCGCAGGCCGACATCTGGGTGGTGAATTTGGATTTGCATCGCGCTGCGGCGCAGGCGATAGTCGAGGCGCTGGACTTGCGCGGTGCGCACGTTATTTTCGACAACGATCTGCAACCGCCTGCGCCGGAAAAAGACGAGGTCAAAGCCCCGTTACCGGCGGAGTTGCGGCTGCGTCGGCAAAGACGCCTCGCGCAGAAGATCCGCCAATGGGTGGAGCCGCAGCCGAGCGCCGCGCATCACACGGCCGAGCAAAAGCGCGCGCGTGAGCTTTGGGTGCTGGCGGCCTCTACCGGAGGGCCGGAGGCGGTGATCGATTTCCTGCGAGAACTGTCCGCGCCACTGCCGGGGGTCGCGTTTGTCTATGCTCAACATATCGAGCCGTCCGGGCTGCGTCATTTGATTAAAGCGGTTCAAAAAAGCACGACCTATCAGGTCGAGCAGGTCGACAAAACTTTTAAGGTGGCGGAAAAGTGCCTGTATGTGGTGTCGCCCGAGCACCAGATTGAGCTGCTGGAAAGCGGCACCATTGCCGCCACTCAAAAGGTCTGGAGCGGGCGTTTTAAGCCTTCGCTGAATCAAGTAATCGCCAAGGTCGCGCGCGTCTACGGCGCCAAAGGGGGCGCGATCGTATTCTCGGGGATGGGCGATGACGGCGCGGACAGCTGTAAGATGCTGCGCCACCGCGGCGGCCAAATTTGGGTGCAGAGCCCAGAGACCTGTACGGTGGATTCCATGCCGGTCAGCGTGATGGTTCGAGGTTGTCACCACCTGCAAGCCGACCCGAGGGCACTGGCGCAACAGTTTATTCAGTACCAAAAGCAGGGGCGCCAATAGGCGCGGTAAGCCCCAAACAAGAGAAAAGCCATGACCGAGCAAAACGATCAGCCCACCGCGGTGGGTATCGAAGACGACCAAATTGAATGTCTGCTGATTCCAATTAAGACGCATACCTTGATTGTGCCCAAAGTCACGGTTGCCGAGACCGCCATGGTGGCGCCTATCTTCCCCGATAACAGCGGCCCCGATTGGTTTCTCGGCTTCTACAGTTGGCGCAACGGGCGCGTGCCATTGTTGAGTTTCGAAAAGCTCAATGGCGAATCGGTGGCGGGCATCAACCCGAACGGGCGCATTGCGGTATTTAACAACACCGGGGTTACCGACGATGTGCCGTTTATCGCTATACCGACCCAAGGGATCCCCAAAACGGTCCGAATAAGCGAAGACGATATTCTAAATGCCAGCAAGGGCCATAGGATCTTTGAGAAGCTTAGGCTGCAGATCGGCGCCGAGGATTACGTGCTCCCCGACGTTGCCGCGCTCGAGAAGGCCTACGACGCCTACAAATCGACGCGACGCTTCTAAGGGGATGTGCACCTTAGTCGCTGACTTCCAGCACGGCCCCGAGGGGCGCACTTGCGGTTAACGCGCAAGCTTGCCGGCCTCAGGGCTCTTAATTAGCGGGCCCGTTCGCGCTCGGGTTGGCGTCGGTCTTCGGCTTCGAATTTGCGGCCAAGGCCTCGACCCGTCGTTCCAAGGCTTCCACCTTTTCGCGGGTGCGAAGCAACACGGCTTTTTGCGCGTCGAACTCCTCTCGGGTCACTAACCCTTGCTTGGCCAGCGCGCTCTGCAGCAGTTGGTGGACCTGACCCTGCGACAGGCTTTGGCCGGTTTTCTCGAGCGTGGATTGAATATCTTTGACTATCTGACGGGATAAATCGAGCAACATAGTGACCTCGGCCGGTTCAATTTCGGCGTCAGTTTACCAGCTTTGGTTTACTCGCAACTCTGCACGGGGCGCCGCTTCGCGGTTGAGCTTTTTAAAATCATAAGTTACTGTCGCGTTTTTCCCCTCAGGCCTTCTATGCCGACACAGATTCCGCAAAGCCTCTCGCCCCCGGTCCGACAGTGGCTGGCGCGTCTCGATCTCAGCTTTCAGCTGCGCGATGGCAAAACGGCCTTGACGGACGTGGCGCATCTCGGGCCGCTTCGCGTGCAACGCCCCTTTTACCCCGAAGGCAAAACCTGCTGTCATGTCTATTTGTTGCACCCGCCGGGTGGGTTGGTTGTCGGAGATGAGCTGCGTGTCGACCTCGAGTTGACCGACAGCAGCCACGCGCTGGTGACCACGCCCTCGGCGGGCAAGCTCTACAAGGTCCCAAGCGGTGGTGCTGTTCAGTCGCAGCGGGTGACCATTCGCGCCGAACCCAACAGTTTCATCGAGTGGCTGCCACAGGAGACGCTGGTATTTGACGGCGCCGACGCTCGGCTGAGTACCCGGGTCTATCTCGAAAAAAACGCGCAGTTGTTCTCTTGGGATATCTTGTGCCTCGGCAGGCCCGCCTCTGAGTTGCCGTTTGTTTCCGGGCGATGCCTGCAAACCCTTGAAGTGTTTCAAGACCGCGAGCTCGCGTTTGTCGAGAAAAACGATTTCTCAGCCGGTCATCCGATCATCAGCGAACCCTGGGGGCTGGATAACTGCCACACCAGTGGCACAGTTTTAGCTACGTTTCGCCAGCCCGTGCCTGGACGCGACGAACTCGATCAGCTTTGGGCGCAACTGTGCACCCTTGGCGGTGAGCGCCATTGGGGTTTAACCCGCAAAAAAGACCTTTTTATTGCCCGTTATCGCGGCAACTCTGTTTCGCAGTGCCGCGAGGGGTTTTTGCGGACATGGCAATTCCTGCGTCCATTTTGGTGCAATCGTCCGGCCTGTGTGCCCCGAATTTGGGCAACCTGAGCCGGGCGGCGCGAACGCGCAGTGCCAAGCCGAACACAGTTTTATACCCGCATTGCCACAACAGCTCGCGACTTCGCGGCATTACCGTTGAATAACCGTTGAGGATTGCCGATGGAGCTCAGCCCTCGTGAGAAAGACAAGCTTCTACTTTTTACCGCGTCCCTAGTCGCCGAACGCCGTAAGGCGCGGGGACTCAAGCTGAATTACCCGGAAGCGCTGGCGCTGATCAGCGCCGAAATTATGGAGGGCGCGCGCGATGGCAAATCGGTCGCCGAACTTATGAGTTACGGCAAAACCCTGCTGTCGCGCAGCGATGTGATGGACGGCGTTGCCGAAATGATTCCCGAAGTTCAGGTCGAAGCGACTTTCCCAGACGGCACAAAGCTTGTCACCGTCCACGAGCCGATTGTTTAGGAAGCCCCGATGATTCCAGGTGAATTTGACATCCGCCCCGGCACTTTGACGCTCAACCGCGACCGCAAAACCATTCGGGTGCGAGTGGCCAACACCGGCGACCGCCCCATTCAGGTCGGTTCGCACTATCATTTTTTTGAAACCAACCCGGCCCTAGGCTTCGAGCGGGCTAACACCATCGGCTACCGCCTGAACATTGCCGCCGGCACAGCCGTGCGCTTTGAGCCGGGGCAGGAGCGCGAGGTAGAACTGGTGGCCCTTGCCGGGGCAAGAACAATATACGGTTTTCGTGGTGAGGTAATGGGGCGATGCGATGACCACAATTGACCGACGCGCCTATGCGGATATGTTCGGCCCCACGGTGGGCGACCGGGTCCGTCTGGCCGATACAGAACTTTGGATCGAGGTCGAGCGAGATCACACGGTTTACGGTGAAGAGGTGAAATTCGGCGGCGGCAAAGTGATTCGCGACGGCATGGGGCAGAGCCAACTCTCCAGCGCCCAAACGCCGGACACGGTCATAACCAACGCGTTGATCGTCGATCATTGGGGCATAGTGAAAGCTGATGTCGCGATAAAAAACGGGCGCATCAATGGCATAGGCAAGGCGGGCAACCCGGATATTCAACCCGATGTGACCATCGTCATAGGTCCTTGCACCGAAATTATCGCCGGCGAAGGCCAGCTGCTCACCGCCGGGGGTGTAGACGCGCACATCCATTTCATCTGCCCTCAGCAAATTGAAGAGGCGTTGATGAGCGGCGTGACCACTATGCTCGGTGGCGGTACCGGTCCCGCGACCGGCACCAACGCGACCACCTGTACCCCAGGGCCCTGGCACCTAGCCAGAATGTTGCAAGCGGCCGACGGCTTCGCGATGAACCTCGGCTTTTTAGGGAAAGGCAACGCCAGCTTGCCCGCTGCACTTGAAGAACAGTTGGTTGCCGGTGCCATGGGTATGAAGCTGCATGAAGACTGGGGCACGGCGCCGGCGGCGATCGACTGCTGTCTCGGTGTCGCTGAAAAGTACGACGTTCAGGTGGCCATACACACAGATACTTTGAATGAGTCGGGCTTCGTCGAGGACACTATCAACGCATTCGCCGGGCGCACCATTCACACCTATCACACAGAGGGCGCAGGCGGCGGCCACGCCCCAGACATCATCAAGGCCTGTGGGCTGGCCAATGTCCTGCCTTCGTCCACCAACCCGACCCGGCCTTATACGATCAACACGGTGGATGAACACCTCGATATGCTGATGGTTTGCCACCACCTGGACCCCAACATTCCTGAGGATGTTGCCTTTGCCGATTCGCGCATCCGCAAAGAGACGATCGCCGCCGAAGACATTCTGCATGACCTCGGAGCTTTCTCGATGATCTCGTCAGATTCCCAAGCGATGGGTCGTGTCGGTGAGGTGATCTGCCGCACTTGGCAGAGCGCTCACAAAATGAAGGTCCAGCGCGGCGCCTTACCTGACGACACAGGCGGGGCGGATAATTTCCGCGTAAAACGCTACATCGCCAAATACACCATCAATCCTGCTCTGGCGCACGGCATCGCCCACGAAGTGGGCTCGATCGAGCTTGGCAAACTGGCGGACCTCGTGCTTTGGAAGCCGGCCTTTTTCGGCGTCAAACCCTCTTTGATAATCAAAGGCGGCGTT
>CAZING010000165.1:0-6291 GCA_964540505.1 uncultured Cellvibrionaceae bacterium
AAGTTACGCGATCATCGACGGAATCAGGCCACCGGGGAGCGAAGGTTCGCCGAAGTCCGTCACGGGCCCACCCCCTGAGCCGGTTACCCCTGCGGCTGTCAGAAGTGTATTGAGCATCTTGTTGAGCTTCACGCCGCCCGCGTCGACGTATTGCCCCGTCTTCAGGAACCCGCCCGCGTTGCCGACGATTACGAACGGCTGGTTGTCGTGACTGTGCCATCCGGTGGCAATCTGATTTGTCCAGACAGCGTAGCCTTGGTCGATGAGCGGACCGGTAGGCGTGTCCACATCTCGAAGCCGGTCGCAGAAGTAGAGAAAGTCGGCCGCATGCCTGCGATCGATTTGCCGGTGCAACTCGGTCGCATTCGGAATTGCGGCACCAAATGCGGCGTCGCTTAGATTTCGGTGAGAAATCATATGAAACTGCGGCAGCTTATTGCCGTTGATGGTCCATTGATGCGAGTCAATTCGGTCACCCACCTTGAGCGTCCCGGTCAAACTGTATCCCGAAGTAACGGCAAACGCCAAGAGCGCGAGGTGGCACCGTATCACCTTGGGATGGTTGTCCATGGCCAGTACGTTTCTCTCCACCTCGGACATGTCCGCCTGAATCGCCTCATCCAGCGCGATTTGGGTGATAGTGCTCTCTATGTCGCGAATAGTATCCAGGTGCAGCTCAAGACGCTGCCGATCAGCCGCGCTGAGGGCGGGGCTCGACATCAATTCATTGATCTGCACTCGGAGTACATCGTTGATGCTATTGCGTCGCAGTGCAATCGCGTCCTGCTGCGGCTGATCGCCCGAACCGATAGCGCCCACTATGCGCTGATAAGCTTTGAGGGGGCTCTTCTCCGCCGCGCGGGGATTGTTGGGACCACGAAACGACAAAAACCCAGCATTGTCGAAGCCCGTTCCGTCGTCCGGGCGCCATCCCGCGCGCAGGGTGATAGGCTCGCGCCCAGCCGGATTGCGCTCTCGGGCGATCCGGTTGTCAATCGACTCTCCGTTCGCTAGCGATGAATTGCCGCCGCCATTGATTCTGGCGGAAGTAAGGCACATGTTGTCGCCTGATTGGTGATCGCAGCCGGCGCTGCCATAAGGTTGGTGGACTCCGCGAACCACCAGAAGGCGCGAAGCATAGTCCGCGAACATTCCTACCGTGCGCTGCTGCTGGAAGTCGTCCGCCCTAAGCGACTCTGCGGTGAGCGGCCCGGTGCGGGTTGGCCAAAATTTCTCGGGCTCGCCCCGGCTCGGATCTGCCATGGCCACGCCATTTGAGCCTACCACGAACAATGCAAATCGATCAGTTGACACGGCGGCTTCCGCTTTGCTGGGGCCGAAAGCATCGAGTAGCGGCAGGCCGAGCGTGATTCCGCCAGCCCCACGAAGGAATAGGCGGCGCGATAGGGTCGTATTATTATTCTTCATACCTTACTCCTGTGCTTCGCGCGTAAGAAAAGACTCACTTTGGACCAAGGCGCGGATGACGTCCTTGGCCGACAGATTCTCAGACTTCGACTGAGTTGCCACTTCGTCGAGAAGCGAATCGTCGCTCCGCTGTGCCAGGCGGCCGTAAAGGTAGGAAAGCCAGTGCTCGGCGTAACAGCGATGCGCCAGGTCACTCTCTCCCAATTGCTGAGCCAAGTCATTTGCGTTCGAAAACTCTGCCTCGAACTCATCGATTGCATAGAGGCCTGAGGCATCGACCGGCAGGCCGTTGTCGGTCGACCGATACCTACCGACTGGGTCGTAGTTCTCGAAAGCAAAGCCCAGAGGATTGATTACGGTTGCATGACAGGCTGCGCCGCAGGTCCCGGGCCCCGTGACCGCGTTGATGGCCTGCCGATTTGTCTGGGTGGGTTGCACTTCGGGAGGCGGGGGAATGTCCACGGCAGGCCTGCCCACGTCCACGCACAGGACGTGTTCGTTAATGAATACGCCGCGATGGATCGGATCAGGTTGGAACTCGCCGGAGAAAAGCGTGAGAAAGCCGAGCTGCATCAGAAATCCAGAACGACCCTGCCCTGAAAGGTCCACCTTCGAGAACTCCCTGCCGTAGCTACCCGACAACCCGTAGAAGGGTGCCAAGTTCGCGTCCACGTAGGCGGTGGGCGATGTAAGAATGGCGTTCACGCCCAGGTCTTCATCAAAGATAGATTGGAAGAACAGCTCCGCCGACTTTTTCATCGAAGCGCCTGTTCCTTCCCCGAAATCCGGGTAGTTCTCGGGATTGCGCTGAACGATGCTGTATCGAGACAGTGCATAGGTCTGAGTGTGAAGGTGAAGGGCAGTCGCTTGAGCTCGGGGCGTCTCGAGCAAGCGTTCGGCGTGATCCGCGACTGCAGCTCCGGCGTTGCCGGCTTCGAGCTCGCCCGAGGCGGCAGCGTTGAGCAGGAGCTCATCGGGGCCGCTGCCGGTAATTGCGAGAGCGAGTTTTGCGGCCACCTCGTAGCCATTAAGAGGGACGCGGCCGTTGGAGGCCCCTTGCCCTAGCTCCGTCCGGTAAAGGAAGAAGGGAGACTGGAGGACTGATTCCACGACCAGCTTGACTCCGCCCGCGAACGCGCTGAGCTCGGGCGCAAGCTCAGGGCCTCTTTGGAACAGCGCGAAGTACTGGTCGACCTCAGCCGCCGTCAGCGGGCGGCGATGCGCCCGGAGTCCGAAGTCTTCAATAAACGCCCGGGCTCGAGCGGATGGCTCTTCCGGCGCGCCTGGGGGCACAAGCTTGTTGATCGCCTCGTTGCTTGCAGCCACCTGCGCGGCTAGTGCTTCTGCGGCATTTTGGTAGTCCCCCCGCAGAGTGCTCGTCACACGCAGCTGCGCGGTATTGGTGTCGTAGCCGACTATGGCGTCTGGGGAAAAGCTCTCCACCTGCTCATCGGGAGGCGTGTCCAAGTACAGCAGATCCTGGACCGCGTTCCGCCACTGAAAATGTGTCAGTCGCGCAATGCGCGGAGCGATGATTTTTGGTTCTGTAAATGTCGCTAGTATGTAAGCCGCTGTGTCGGCGGCACATGAGCCCGTACACAAAACGCCGCCCAGCGGCATGGTAGTTTCGATTTTAGCAACGAGGTCTTCATACGATGTGCATGATTCACATGAAGGTAGAGTTAGCGCGGGGAAAACGACAGTACCTTCACCTTCAGTGCCATGACAGGTTGCACATTGCGCGTGGTAAAGGCCATTACCACTGGAAACTGAACCAGGGTTTTCCCCTTCGCCAACTTCTTCCTCACGAAAAACCTCGATAGCCGAAAGAGTTCCGTTATCTACGGTTGCGGACACCTCAATTGTTAAATTGCCGTCGTTCACCTCAATAATTGGCGATTCAACATCGTGGGCCACGTCATGGCCAAAAGATGCATGCAAGTCCATATTACTTACTACTGGTTGCCCTTCTACGGATACACTGAATATTCGTGCGGCATTTGCAGTTGCAAATATTTCCGTCATTTTTAAAATAACGCGATATCGGCCAGCCGCGACCGGCAACTGATAAGAATAATTACCGTATCGCTCAGACTGATAGAGCATGTCATCGCTGGTATTAGAAATTGCATCGACAGTACTGCTAAGGCTTCCGCCGTCAAAGTCCCTATCCTTTTCGTACACAAAACCCAATGCCGAGACATACTCGTCACCACCCACATTGATGCCGAAAGCCCTTTCCCAACGATAACTAGGACCAGCCGCAACACCTGAAGACGAACTCGAGGAAGGGGAGCCACCGGAACCGCTGGACGAGCTACTGCTGCCGGTTTGTTGATCATCGACACCGCCACATCCGGCCAGTGCCAATATTAAAAGCGACGCAAGTATTCGTGTATACATAGAGTTTTACCGAATCCGATTATTGTTTTAGTTGGCTACTCAAGGTGCACTTAGGCTAAAGTCATCTGTACGACAGAAACGCCTTCTAAACCTACCTAAACGCCTACTCAGCATTCGGTAAACACCACCTATACCGACACCGACTCTTGGAAGCTTCACACCGCTCAGCGCTGGAAGCCTTACCAAACACTGGCTTCAAACCTAGTTGTTGCTTGTCCATAAATCCAAGCGCCCAACGTAACGGCTTTGGTCGCGCTCGCACAAAGGCATACCTGTCGTCATGATAGAGGTGAAGCAGAGGGGAAAATTTGACCTGCTTCATATATTCGCATTAAATATTATAAAAACGCTAATAGTTTAAAAATCTTTAGAAAAAGGTCTCAACAACGCCCGAAAATTGGGACTAATACGTCAAACTTATGACGCCTCTCGCGCCCAATTTGAATGCGAAACGTGTCAACGTGTCTCGGACACTTAGTCCAAATTCAATGTACGCCTGGTCTGCGACCACAAGCGGCGGGCGATAACGAAGGGTCACCGCTGACGACATTTGCTCATGTTCATTTTTATGCTGGATGGGCTTTATGAAAACGCGCTGAGGCGACATCGCCGCCTGAAGGAGCTCTTTGACGAAGCGCTCGGTGACGCTGAAAATGTGAAGCAGTACTCGCTCGCCTACTTTCACGAGCGCTTCACATTCACCGATAGGTAACACTTTTAGAATCGGCAGGATGCGGCTTGCCAGAGTTGATCAACAAGGTTCTGCCTTGCACTGAAGGTGGGTAAAGGAGCTGAGGCTTGTCGTCACCTCTGGGGTTATCTTTATCGCGGAATCATCAGCGACGACAATGTCGGTAATGCTAAAAGCATAACCTTTCGCTATAACGAAAGCGACACAAACATATTGAAAGCCCGGAGCCTGCTGGCTGAGACTTTTTCTCTGCCTCGAGCTTCAGCCCCCGGGCGACCTATGAGCAACTCTGGGGAAACGACAAGAAAATCGCATAACACTTTTTTGCGCCCCGCCAAAGGGGACACTCCGCGCGCCCCAGCACCAAAGATGAGCAAGCCCAAACAACGCAAGTATCGCCGTTCAGGATGTTTTTTATAGAGTGAACCAGTGGCGGTCAGTCAATGCCGCCTCCGGCCTCCGAACGATTTCTTAATTGATTAATCAGCGATCCTCACTTCCGGATCAAGAACCCAGCCGCGGTCATTGTGCGTGTAACCAAGCGGTCCATAGTACGAATTGGCTTCCGGCGCTGCGAGAAGTATCAACTTGCAGAGCGGCCCTAGCTGCTGCTGAGTCAGTGACTGCAGTCGTTTGCCGATCCCTGATCTCTGATAGCTCTTATGAACAGCAAGGTCCGACAGATAGCAGACATAGTGAAAATCCGTGACGCTGCGGGCAATACCGACAAGCAAAGATTCATCCCAAGCGCTGACGATGAGATTTGAATTCGCGATTATCCCCTCCATACACGCGCGGTCGTGAATCGGCCGACGCTCGCCAAGGGTAGAACTCTCGAGCAAACCAATAAACTGATCCGTGGTAACGAGGGCATTCACCTTGAAATTAATAGTCCCATTTTCCGGCTTTGACTCTTCGACGCTGCGCGATTTCATAGATTGATTTGTCCATTAACGACTTCGACGACTTGACCGCCAACCCAGACTTCACCGGAGGTTCGGCGCAGATGGACGCGGCCTGCTCGCTGAAGAACCGTGCCTTGAGCGGCAGTGTATGCGGACTTTACGCAGCCTTCATCAATAAGCCATTGGGCCACGCTCGCATTCAAGCTGCCGGTAACGGGATCTTCGTACCCTCCCCTCCCGATAAATGCCCGCACCTCAATGTCTGCATCATGGTTGGAACTGTGGAGACCAACGACGCCTAGGTTGAGTGGCGAAAGTTTGGCCCAATCGGGCTTGAGAGACAGCACCTGCTGCGCGCAAGGCAGCATGACGGCACACCACCCGGGGCCGTTATCCACCCACTGGTGCCGAACGATATCAAATGGCTGCAAACCGAGGGCTTTGGCAATTTTGTTGACGACATCGTTTTCCACCGGCCCGGAACGCACCAAAGGCGGCGCCGCAAACGCGAGAAGTGACTCATCTCTTCGGATGCTGATTAACCCTGCTTCACATTGTTGTACGATCAGGTCGGGCTCTTTAGGTTTTCCACCCGCAGACAACCAAGCGTGGCACGAACCTAAAGTTGGATGACCGGCAAACGGGAGCTCGCGTCCAGGTGAGAAAATACGCACCCGATAATCTGCCTTTGGGTTGTCTGGCTTCAACAAGAAGGTTGTTTCGGACAAATTGGTCCAGCGGGCAAGTGCGGCCATCTGCCCTTCACAAAGAGCGTCCGCATTGTGGATCACGGCAACCGGATTTCCGAAAAGTGGTTCGGCTGAAAATACGTTAACCTGTGAAAATCGAAAACTGTTCATAAAG
>CAZING010000166.1:0-2907 GCA_964540505.1 uncultured Cellvibrionaceae bacterium
TGGTGAAATTGGTAGACACAGGGGACTTAAAATCCCCCGACCCTAATACGGTCGTGCCGGTTCGATTCCGGCCTCGGGCACCACTTACGACTCTAACTCACCTGCATGAGTCGCTCACTACTAGAACCTAAAACGAACCGTCGCCCAACCCGCTAAGAACCGTCCGACCCCGGCCAAAAACGACGCGCGCCTAAGCAGACCTAAGGGCGCGGTTTGGTTGCGGCTCTATTGGCCCTGCGCTTTCACATCGCCCGGCTTTGTCGGGGGTGCAGCGGTGGTTGCTTCGGCGGGTGCGGTGTCGTCGACCGTGGCTGTAGGTTGCTCTGTATCTGTAGACGCCGGTTTTATCGGTCCTTTATAGTCACAAA
Organism: uncultured Cellvibrionaceae bacterium; assembly: GCA_964540505.1. GTDB lineage: Bacteria > Pseudomonadota > Gammaproteobacteria > Pseudomonadales > Cellvibrionaceae > CAYZQH01. The sequence continues at coordinate 369 of CAZING010000166.1, forward strand.
CCGGTTTGAACGGTTCTTTCACGGCGATTTTCGAATTAATTTTCCCCGATGGCAGGGCCAGGTCCAATAGCCAGGTTTGGCCGTCTTTCTGCTGAATAAGTCGCAACGACTTTCCGCATATTTCGGGGTGCGGGGAGCGGACCATATAATTCTGCCGCCAGCTTCGATCGACGGCGTAACAATAGGCCTGCACGCCGCTGTGTCGTACCACTGTGGGCTTGATGCAGCCCGTGTATGAGCCGGCCGAGTCGACCAGTGTTGTCCACGGTCGGAGTTTGACGTCGAGCCTATGCCATTGCTCGCCCCTGAGTTGGTAAACTTTGCCCGAAGCGTCATTGACACAAGGTTTGCCTTCGCATTGAAAGATTGTGAGTATTCGTTGCGAGAAGCGCCAGACGATTGGCTCTTCACCCTGAAGGGCGACGGCGGGGCGTTGCTGGCCGTGGCTGTCCTCGATAAACCCCGCGCGCAATTGCGGGAAGTCTGCGCTTGTCACTTCGGCGGTTTTCAGAGTTTCGTGGAGCTTTTCGGGTTGCACTGGTGCGTCGGTATTGGCGGTCTGTGTGCTGGGCCGCGGTGCGGGGCTTGTTTCGGCGTTTGCCGTTGCCATAGGGCTGGCAAGGAGCAGGCTGGCTAGCAGTATTAGGTTTCGCATGTTGAGGGCTTCAACTTCCTGATGATAACGTGATAATTCACGCATATTAGCCGCGCGCTTGCAATTGCATGGCGGGTCGATTCTTTTGGACTGTGAAGTTGGCACGCATTGCGGCTATTTCGCGCTGCGGCATTGGCATCGTTTGAAATATCGAACCACTGAAAGCCGCTCGACCCTGCCGGATGAAAAAGTGACTTCGGCAAGCGCAGCCCTAACCTGCTGGTGCCTGTAGCAAGGTTTGCCTTTATAAAACCACTAAGAACGGAGTCATAAAAGATGATTACTTACCTGTATTGGATGCTCGTTGTCGTTATCGCCGCGGCAATTCTTGGCGGTTTTGGAAAGTTGGACCGTTGGAAACCCGGCGCAATCGGAGCGCTTCTCGTGGTTTTGATAGGCACCACCGCCTATTATTTTCACTTTCAGCAGGTTTTCGTAAAGCGCTTCGGTGGCGTGATGACGATTTCGCTACCCGAAGGCCAGCGCCACATTACCGCGACCTGGAAAGACGATAATCTGTGGATCGAAAACTACGACCCCGAGACCAATACTTGTTACTTTAATGAGTACTCCAAGGGTAATCTGCTTCAAGGCCGGGTTGTGATAAAAAACTGTAACCCAATTGGTGTAGGCGGTTCGGGCTCACGGAATTGATTGCCGATTGAGTTCATTCGTGCGCTACGCCAGAGCAGAGGCCCGAGCTTTAGGCGTCCACGGCAATCATTTCAGCCAGTGCTTGAGAGAGCGTCTCCATATCAAGGCCGGTCGCGCATTTTAATATCTCATGGATTTGGAACGGCTGCATTGCACCCCAGTGATGGCGAAGCAGCGCATCTTCCAGTTGCGTTATATAGGTGGCGATTTCGCTGCGCTCGAGGTCCGACAACGCATTATTGTGGTTCGACAGCGGGTTGATCGACTCGATCACGCGCGCACGCAGGCCCGTGTCGCATAGCTCACGATCGAGAAGACCGTATTCGGAGGCATTGCGTTTTTCCAGGGAGTCTGAGGCTTTCATAGGGGCAGTGCTCCGTTGTCTGTATTAAAGTCTGTGTAGGCTATTGCGCTTGGCGAGTGGTTGCGGCCACGAAGCGGCAAGCTTATAGCTGTCGGGCTGAATCTGTCGCGCATCGCCGATGCATAGCGGATGAATCAAGACAAAACAAACCAAATCAAACGTCTCAGCGATCTCCGCTCCCGCATGCGCGGCTTTGCCACGGGTTCTGCCGTCGGGCAGGCTTCGGTTTCTAAATATGCAAGTTGAACAGTTGCACAACGCCTATTGTGATCAAATAAATGGCGACTATGTAATTCAGAAGCTTCGGCTTTATGAGAATAAGAATGCCGGCAATGATGGATATCAGGGGCACAAGTTCGATGTGTAGTGTCATAAAATATCCGTTTGCATCTGAGTTGACAGGCCCGGGCGTTGCTACCGCGGGCGGGACTCGGCTATTGTGGGATACCCAAAGCGCAATAGGCAAGAAAAAGTCAAAAGTTGTGCCTGGTTGTCTGACCCTTGTCTCACCCAGTCCATACAGGCGGAGATTTGACACTTTTCGTTTTCAATCTATTTATGCTGGCGCTCGCGCTTGCCGGCAAGTTCCGACCGCCAGAGGTGGTCGGTATCCGCGGCCTGTGGTTTGCCGCGAGTTTGCTTTGCATTGAACTGCCTTGGTTGTTTGCCGGTGTGCAGTTTATCGGCAGCATAGCGATTCTGGTTCTGAACCCTGCGCTAGGCGCTATCGAGGGGTTCGGGCTTGTTACCGCCGGCGCGTCTTTTTGGCTATGGTTTGACCTGCATCGTTTGAGCTTTCTAGCACGCGAGTCGCTAAAGGAAGCCATCCGCGGCCTGGCAGGGGACGCAAACCCGATTGAACGGGA
>CAZING010000166.1:3007-6283 GCA_964540505.1 uncultured Cellvibrionaceae bacterium
CGCTAAAGGAAGCCATCCGCGGCCTGGCAGGGGACGCAAACCCGATTGAACGGGAGCGTCTTGCGGCCGATTATGAGCAATCCGTACAGCAGTTGTTGACCACCAAAGCCTGGCTTAGACCTTTTCGTTTCGCGCGCCCCGGCGTCGAGCGCATAGTCGATGTCGCTTACGGGACCGAGGCCGGTCAGACGCTCGATTTATACCGCAGTGCAGGGTATCAAGATTCGTCTCCAATGCCCGTGTTGCTTTATGTGCACGGCGGCGGCTGGGTGGTCGGCAGCAAGCATCAGCAAGGGCAACCGCTGCTCTGGCACTTGGCGCAGCGCGGTTGGCTTTGCGCGGATATCAACTATCGATTGGCGCCTCGCCACAAGTTTCCCGAATGCTTGGTAGATGTAAAGGCCGCAATTGCGTGGTTGAAACGCTCGGCTTTCGAGTATGGCGCGGATCCGAAATTTATTGCGATTAGCGGCGGCTCGGCGGGCGGCCATTTGTGCGCGCTGGCGGCTTTGACGGCCAATGACAAAGCTTATCAGCCAGGCTTTGAAACGCTCGACACACAAGTGCAGGCGGCCGTGCCTCTGTACGGCGTCTACGATATTACCAACAGCTTGAATACTCGGCCCGGGGCCGATATTGTCGAATTGATGAGACGCTTCGTCATGCCAAATCGCCAAGAGCAAGACCCGCAGACTTGGCGCAATGCGTCACCTAAATTTCGCGTAAATGAAAGCGCACCACCGATGTTTGTGCTTCACGGCACGCACGACGATTTAGTGCCGGTGGGCGACGCTCGCGATTTTGCCAGGTGCATGGCGGCCGAATCCGATGCGGCCTTTGCCTACGCCGAGCTTCCGGGTGGCCAACACGGGTTCGACTTGTTTCACGGAGTTCGTGCAGAGTGTTCGGTCGTCGCGATTGAACATTTTTTGCGTTGGTGCTTAAGCACACCGCAGCGCACCGATAAACCCATCGGTGCGATTCACCCAGCAGCGGCCAATGAGGCAGAGGTTGTTGGTTAACGACTGTACGGGGCGATTGCGCGTTAGAGGCCCGGTTTACCGACGCGCTCGGTGTCGATGGCTCAACTGAAAGCGAAGTTACTGAGCGCGTTAGAATTTATAAATTGCCCGGGCGGTGATGGCGTTGCCGTCACCGGCTTCATCGGGGTTAGGACTGTCCACGTCGCTTGCGGAGGCTTCAAGCAGCAACGTGACGTCCTCGGAGAGGTAATAGTTCAAAGCCACCAGATAGTTGTGAGCTTTTACCCCGTGTTGCAAATCGCGCAAATCGATCTGGCTGTAGCGGGCAACCAGTTCGACGCCGCGCTCATCCGCAACCGGTTCAAAGCCCTCGAACGAGCCGTTTTTATAATGGCGTCTGTGTTCGCTAAGAAATAAACTTGTGGAAATGTAAAAGCCATCGAATACCGGGTCTTCTCCGATGGTTCGAGCCTCCGGTTCCACTTGCTGGGCGAAATATTCGGTTTGGACCGAGAAGCGTTTATAGACCCAAGCGCCTTCAAGTGCCATGGTGTTAATCGTTTCGGCCGCATAACCGCGTGATTCGATGATTTTGTCGCCTTTGGGAACCGCAATGGGTTCGTTGACCTCGTAGTCCTCGCCGCCCATATCGCGATGCGAAAAGCTGACACCCAAGTGAACCAACCCGTCATCGGTTTTAAACAGACGAAGCGCCGAGCGGCCAGTCAACGCGTTTCGGGCGCGCTCTTTGTCGTTTATCGCTGCTTGAAAAAGCCCCAGCTGCCAATACCAATCGCCGTAATCGCCCTCCAGCGCTACCCCGAGATTTCGGCCGGGGCTGAAGGCTTCCGTCGCCACGCTGCGCTCGAGCGTTTGTAAGTCGTTTGAGCTTGTGGTGTTCTCGAGGCTGAAATTCTCTTTGAATTGACCCACCATCAACGCCAAGTTTGGATTCAGCGCGAATTCGATCATCGCGTCCTTGATGTCGATTTCACCGCTGGAGGGGTCGTAGTCGATCTCCAGTTCCGCCTGCCAGCCGCGTTCCGAGTCGTGATCGAGACCGATTCGCGCGCGTCTTATGTACCACTGCGCGGCTTGAGAGCCCTCGTTATGAACGCCGTCAAACGTTGAGTAATCGATCATCAATCGCCCTTTTATGTCCAGGTCGCCGGCACCGAATGCGGTTATCGGAACCCAAGGCAAAACAAGGGCGAGAAAGAGGGCGAGGCCGCCCGATATTCGAGCTTTCATGAATGTCCTTTTGTTCTTGTAAGCACAAGATTAAATGAGGTTGTTACGCATCCTACGGACATTTGCCGGCATAAAGCGGTAATAGGTCTCATAGGCCTCGCGTGCAACATTACAATTTCGTAATTTTTTTGCGAAATGCTGCGTCCGCCGCTATTCGGTTAAGTCGTTTTCGGGTCTTGCGTGCGGCTGTGCACTAAGCCGCCAAGGTTGACAGCCCAAACGCTGCAATTTCGGCGTTTCGGCGGATCAAGGGATAACCCATTGCATTGAGCGGTGGGCCTGCTGCGGCGTTATGGCGTAAGCCAGCTCGCCGGCAGGCTTAACGGTTGAACAACTCCAGATCCACTTGGTTGCCCATCCGGCGGTAGCCCTCCACGTTCGGATGCAATAGGTCGCCATCGTGCCATTGGTCGGGAATTCGAGGCGGGTTGCCGTCGTTGCTAACGGCCGCCTCCATATCGATGATGCCGTCAAACTGACCGCTGGTTCTCACCCAATTGTTGACTTTGCTGCGCGCGCTTTCGCTGCCCTGCGAATCGTAAAAAGAGCCGTTAATCGGCGTAAGCGTGGCACCGAACACTTTTATACCCCGGGCATGAGCTCTGTTGATCAAAATGTTGTAGCCGTTGATGATGTTGTCGGCTTTGGTATCGGTTCCGGTTGCGTCTATATCGTTGATGCCTATGGCCAGAATCAGCCAGCGCACACCTTCTTGTGCGAGCACATCGCGATCAAAGCGCGCAACGCCTGGCTCGCCGTTCGGGCAGCCTTCCGTGATTAAGCAGCTCGCGCCTATGCCTTTGTTAATGACTGCCACATGCGTGTGCGAAGGGCTGGCTTGCAGCCGTTTCGCGAGTACGTCGGGCCAACGATTGTGCTGGCTTGTGCCCGAGCCGCGACCGTCGGTGATTGAGTCGCCGAGGACCACCACGGCGCCTGCGGTGTTGGCTGCGCGAACTTCAAGACCTTCGATAAGATACCAGCGGTCTAAGCGTGTGGCGTTGCTTAAATCGGCGGTGCTGACGGCGTTACCGGCTTGCAA
>CAZING010000167.1:0-6272 GCA_964540505.1 uncultured Cellvibrionaceae bacterium
CGTCTGGTCTTCGCGCATCAAGCCCTGAAGGCGAACAGTGCCGCTTGCGGAATGGTTGGTTGGCGTCACTTGTGAGGTTGCCAAGCTCGCGACGGTTTCATCTGTGCCCTGGGCGTCGGTGTAAGACACCACCACACGGATGGCGCTGCCGACATCGGCATCGGTCAACAGCAAGGTCGCGTCATTGGCGCCTTCGATAAGGGCGTCGTCTCGGTACCATTGGTAGCGGTACTCACCGGTTAAGCCATCGCCATCGGTGAAATCGAGGCGCGCTTCCAGGCGACTGGCCTCGGTTGCCGAGCCGTTGATCTGCACAGTGCCGACCGGTGCGTCGTTGAGGTTCGCCACGGTGACAGCGTTACTTGAGCGTATCGACTCTTCGCTGCCCTGGTCGTCTGTGTACCTGACCGTCAAAGTGATGTCGCGGCCAACGTCTTGTTGAGTGGCCGTGTAGTCGCTTTGGTTAGCACCGCTTATCGCGACGCCGTCGCGGTACCACTGAAACCCGAGCTCGCCCGACAAGCCGTCTTCGTCGTCAAAGTCCAATAACGCGGTCAGCGTTTGGTCTTCTTCGCCTATGCCCGTCACCCTGACAGACCCAGTGGGCGGGGAATTGACGTTCAAAACGGCGTCGGTCGGCGCGCTTCTTACAACTTCTAGCGTTCCTTGGTCGTCGGTGTAGCGCACCTCCAATTGTATTTTCGCGCCAATATCGGCGGCGCTGAGTTCGTAGCTTGTGCCTGTGGCGCCGTCTATCGCAAGGCCGTCGCGATACCACTGGTAGCCAAAGCCGCCGGAAATGCCGTCGTCATCGGCTAAAGTATTCGCGGCGTTCAACACCTGGTATTCGATGGCGTCGCCCGAGATTTCAAGTGCGCCCGTGGGGTCGTCATTAACCCCCTCAACCACACTTGAAGCCCCGCTCCAAACCGATTCGAACCCGCCTTGCAAATCGATAAAGCTGACTTCGACTCGGATGGTGCTGCCGACATCGGCATCGTCCAGTCTATAGGTATCGGTGTTGGCACCCCGAATGAGCGCGCCATCGCGAAACCAACTGTAAGTGAATTCGCCCGGCAAGCCGTCGTCGTCGGTAATACCGTTCACCGCGGTGAGCACTTCGTCCTCGCGTGCGGTGCCAACCAACCTCACATCTCCTTGCACCGGGTCGTCGATGCCAGCCACAGGCAAGGTCGCTTGACTCTGTATGCTCTCGGCTGTGCCATGGCCGTCGACATAGGACACAGACACGGCTATCACGCTGCCGACATCGGCGTCGTCAAGGGTGTAGCTCGCGTCTTCGGCGCCGTCGATGCGCTCGCCGTCGCGCCACCACTGGTACTGGTAAACCCCGGGTAAACCGTCGTCATCGGTAAAATTGAGCAACACCTCCAAAAGCCGGTCTTCTATCGCTTGCCCAATGATTTGCACGTCGCCCAGCGGGTCGTCATTGATATTGGCCACAGGACCCGTAGCGGCACTGGTCACGGACTCCGGGGTGCCGCCGTCATCGGTGTAGCTTGTGACTACCCGGATACGGCTGCCCACGTCTTGATCGGTCAAAGTGTAGGTGTCGTCTGTTGCACCGGTGATCGCCAAGCCGTCGCGCAACCACTGGTAGCTGAAGGTCGCGTCGGTTAGGCCGTCGGCATCAGAGAAGTGATTCTCTACGCGTAACTGGACGTCCTCGACATGCTCGCCACGGATTAACACATCCCCCGTGGGCAAATCGTTAACGCCTATCACCGCGCTACTGGGCGCACTGAGCACGGTCTCGAGCTGGCCGTGGTCGTCGGTGTAGCTCGCCTCGACCGTTATTTCACTGCCCACATCTGCATCGCCTAAGCGGTATGTGGCGTCGTTGGCGCCTTCGATCGCCAGGTCATCTCGATACCACTGGTAGACGAAGACCGCATCGGCGAGACCGTCGGCATCGGTGATCATGTTTACCACCTCAAGTTCTTGGTCTTCGCGGGCGAGCCCCGACAGCGTCAAGCTGCCGCCTGGCGCATCGTTGACATTCGCAACCGGCCCGTAGCCCTCACTTAAGACCTGCTCCAGTTTGCCTTGCCCGTCGGTGTATCTCGCCTGGACGCTGAGTTCTGCGCCGACGTCGGCCTGGGTCAATCTGTAGGTGGCTTGGTTAGCGCCGGCTATATCCACACCGTTTCGACGCCACTGGTAGCTCACCGGCGACGCGACACCATTGCCATCGCTTAGATTATTGCTTGCGCTCAATATGGCGCCTTGCAGCAGGCTGCCGGTAATCAGCACCTCGCCAACGGGCGGTGCGTTGCTATTACCGAACGGAAGCAACGCCGCATCGGAAAGCTCGGACGTACCATAAATATGGGTAACGGTGGCGGTAATATTAAAGTTATTGGGCACTTCAGCATCGAACCGCAGGTCAAAAAATTCCGTGCCTACGGGGTGCGTGTTCAGAGTATGGCTGCCGATATACACGGCCGCTTCAACATCTGTTGCGCCGGGCTGGGCAATTTCGCCATAAAAATGTAAGGTCATCGGGGTGAAAACAAAGGCACTGAAGGTAACCGAGCCGACCACTCGCAATTGCCCGTTAACAATGCTGACGTCTGTGATAACCGGAAAGTTGGGCGTGTGGTTGCTGCCGTCGTCAAAATCGTTTGGGTCGTTAAACGAACGGCCATCATTGTTTAAATCGATCGCCCGTTCATTGTTGTCGTAAATTAAATTCTGAATGAATAAATTGCCGCGGCTGAACGGCGCGAAAACATTGATGCCGTCGCCATAATTGTAGGCAATGACATTTTGTTCGACGCTAATCTCGGTGCCCTCGAATCCAGGCGACCCGCCCGTGGAAGTAATCTGGATGCCCGCACCCCTATTGCCAAGCTCTCCTTCGCCCCCGGCGGCGGTGCCAATAAAATTGTTTTTAACCTTGACTAGATGCGCCTTGTCTTCAAGCAATATGCCCGTGCCAGCGTTCCCTGAAATCACGTTGCCGGCCGAGGCCTCATCACCGCCTATGGTGATTTGGCGAGCGTTTTTGGTGGCGAGAATCCCGCCCTGCTCGTTGCCTACGAACAGGGTCCCGCCGATATCGGTGCCTATATAGTTGCCTTGAATCACGATATTGGACGCCTGTGCGTCCACCGAAATACCAAAGCCTCCGTTGCCCGACACCACGTTCCGATCCGCCTCAGTGACCCCGCCTATAGTAATGTTTTCACCGACTACCCGAATGCCGTGGCTGTCGCTGAAAAGAACATGGTTGCCGACGATCGAGTGGCCACTGCCGCCGACGGTGAGGCCTATGCCCCCGGCTTCGGCAATCACCAAGCCTCTGATTGTGACGTTATTGCCGTTAACGGTAAGTAGGTCGCCCTTGCCTGTCAGAACCACCACAGGTGAGCCATTGAAATCGGCATCAGAGGTGCCGTCAATGATCAGGCTTTTATCTATAACGGGCAGACGCGGCCCGATATTAATGGTGTTGTCGTCAAGTTCGAATAAAATTGTATGGGTTTCGCCCCCGGGCCCCTCACGCTGAACGGCCTGAAGAGCCTGGCGCAAGGTGTAGACGCCGGAGCCGTTGTTTTCACTCGCCAGAAGCTGATCGACGCTATGGATGCCCGGGGGCAAAGGCATATCGCCATTGCTGTTGACAATAATGGTCGCAAGTGAACCCTGCCATTCGACCACGGCCGATTCATCAAAAGCCAAGTGCGCCTCGACCGCGCCTATTTGGTACTCGAGATCCCAATCGCCGTCAGCGGACGATGCGGTAAGGTCGGTGCTCGCTTTTATATCCATGCCGGTGGCCGCGCCAAGCGCCGACAGTAATGCCTCGCCTTGCTCGCCCGCCGCCAAGTTGCAGCCATAAAGCAAGAGATCGGCGTCGTCGGCCAGATAAGCCCCCCAGGCTTCTAAGCTTTGCGCGAATTGGTGGAAGTTGTCGAGGGTGAGCGTGGTGGCGCCTAGCTGCAAAGCGCCGCTGGCACCGTGGCTGACAATGTGGATGGCATCCAGTTCGGCGGCACCCGCTAACCGCTCGCCAATGGTGTCGAAGGGGTTGGCGTCCGCGTCAATCCACAACAGCTGATAGTCGGTATTCGGGTCTTCTCGGATGCCCGCTAGCAGGCCTTCGGGCTCGGGCACCGAGGCGTCAATAACAATCAGCTCGCTGCGCGTCGGCGCTTCGAACACTTCGGCAAGCGCGTCCAAGTCTAAAGAGGTTCCAGGCGAGACGGACTCGCCCGAAGGCATCGCCCAGCTGCGCCACAAAGGCGAGGCGCCGGTGATTTGTTCGAGCTGTCTTTTTAAGAGGCCCTCAAAATCGCTGTCGTCGAAATCGTGCGGGTACTGGCCAAAACCGTCATCAACTTGGTCGTAACCGACACCGAACGCGTCCGCGGACAGCAGAATGCGCGGCTCAAATATTTCAAAACTGAGACCGTGGCGATGGACCTGCCGAGATTGTTTAATTTTTTTACCAGCTTTGCGAAACTTCAAGCGGCAAACCTCAGGGATAAAATAAACACGGAAGCTACTGAGCTTAGTATGTCTTTAGGACAATCCCTGATACTCCGTCTGACTCGCTTTAAAGTTAGTCAAGGTTGGCGCGCTTATCAAAATACTCGGGGCGATACAAACGCCGATCGTCGGGTTTTGACCCCGATTTGCGACGAACGGCCGCCTGTGGCGGCGCGCCTCGACCTCGGGTGCTTTAAGTCGCGTTTAGGTGATGGCGGCCAAGTGACCGGTTTAGGGGCCGAACTTGGTTTGGCATTTCATGCCGGCCGGGATCTTATTACCGGGGTTGGGCAATTCGAGCCGGATACCAAAGGTACCCGAAGCGGCATTGCCGACGGGGTCGACCAGGTGCACAAGAGCCGCGAGCTTTTTATCGGGGAAGGCCTCTAGGCGCACGTCGGCGCTCATGCCTGGCTTTATTTTGCCGAAGTGCTCGATCGGCAAGATGGCTTCGACATTCAACGGGTCGAGTTGGGCGATGGTCACTATGGGTTGCTCTTCAACGAACTCGCCCGGTTGTTTCATCACATCCAGAATAAAGCCGTCAAACGGAGCCCTAATCGTTTTTTGCGCAAGTCGCGCTTGTGCACCTTTGAGTTCAAACTCGCGGACGTTTTTCATATCGCGAGCCTGCTGAAGCCGCGCGGCCGCTAAACGCTCATCGCGTTCGAATTCGTCACGTACATCCTCAGAGATATTTTTCTGTTTGAACAGTGAATCCATGCGGACCTTGCGCTTCTGATCGTAGGCGGTATTGACCTCGCCCTCTTGAATTTCGGAGGTAATCTGCGCGCGGATTTGCGCAAGCGCCACCGCGGCCTGCTCGACGCTCGACTCCAAAGTCGCTACCGTTTGGCCCCGCTCTACGCGGTCGCCCTTTTTAACGGTCACTTGGTCGATAACGCCCATCACCGGCGCGCTCAGTTTGGTCACCCGGTGCGGCAATATGAGGCAGTCGGCCGCGGTCGACAAATCTTGAGCCCGCGCTTTAACAGGCAAGGCCATAAAAAGCACGGCAATCAGTATGAAAATTTTCATAGTGTCGTTTTCGAAATTCAGCATTGAAAGCATAGCCATATACCGCCTGAATGCCAGTTACCAACCGAGCTGTTCCATCATGCGCTTGCGCACCTGATCGTAGAGCCTGCGCGCCAGGGGCGCATTCTGATGAACGATGCGCGCGACCAGCCGCGACCCCGGCGGAACATCCGCCGGTTCCGGAGCCTGCAAATCCAGGTTGAACAGAAACACGGGCTTAAGCGTTCGCAGCCCTTCGGGGTCGCCAGGGTCGGTGGCGTAGTCGCCCCCGTAGCGCTTGCTTAAAAAGCGGTGCGGCAGCGTGTCACTCGCCCTGGGCGTCACCTCGACATCGCGCACCTGCAAGGGTGTATCGAATTGCGCCCTAAGCCTAACTTGGACGCTTGCGCCCGAGCGCTGCAAACGCCAGACCTCGGCCTCATTAAGCACGAAAACACCTTTAAAGCGGTCATTCAACAATGCGGCAATCATCGCACCTTTGGCGACGAACACGCCGAGCGTTAGCTGGTGGTCGACAAATTGCACCCGTCCCGAATTCGGCGCGTATAAGGTTAAGCCTTCAATTTGCGCATTTAAGTTCATCAATTCCTGGCGCAGGTTTTTAATTTCATCGGTGTACCAGCCCGCCTGGGTGGCATCGCTGATCAATTGTTGATTGCGCAGAAGTTCGGCCTGCGCAAGTCTCGCTTCGAGTATCTTTGCCTGTTGGCTCAGTTCGT
>CAZING010000168.1:0-6246 GCA_964540505.1 uncultured Cellvibrionaceae bacterium
CCTCAGTTCGCGTTCTTTATCTGCATAAGAACGAACTCGCCGCAAAGCGAAACCAGAGCCCCGCCGGCCTAGCGCGGCTTTTCTATCTGGGGGTGGGCGGATATGCTGGGCGGCTGAATGCCTCTGATAATATGCGCTCGCCCCTTTGGGTGCGCAAATATCGCGCTTCGTGGACCATGCAGAAAATTAGATGAAGTGGCCCACCAGCTCGCCTGCTTGGGGCAACCTTTTGACATCGCCTTTAAGGAGACCACTTGTGAAACGCAACACACAGGCACGCCTCTATGTCGGACGCCGTGCGGCTGGCCAAACTCAGCGCCGATCGGCGGGTAGTGCAGGGCGTGGCAATGACTGAGATCATCTACCTACACGGCTTTTTAAGCTCGCCGCAGTCCTATAAGGCCAGGGTCACTTCCGCATGGCTTGGCCAAAAGCGCCCCGATTGCAGATTTCAATGCCCGCAGATTTCGTCTTACCCAAGCGAGGCCAAAGCGATGATCGATCAGCTGATCGCCGAGGCCCGCTCGCCGCTTAAGCTTATTGGCAGCTCGCTTGGGGGCTATTGGGCAAGCTATATAGTCGAGCGCACCGAGGCGCGCGCGGTGCTGATCAACCCCGCCACCGCGCCTTACAAGCTGATAAGCTCCCTTGTTGGCCAGCCGTTAAAAAACTACTATACCGACCACTCTTATACCCTGACACCGGCCTGCGAACAGTTGATGGCGCAGCTGGGGCCCGCGCGACCGACCCGCGCCGAAGCCTACTGGTTGCTGGTGCAAACCGGTGATGAAACCTTGGATTATCGCGAAGCCACGGCCGTGTTCGAACGCAGCAAGCAGACGGTCATCGAAGGGGGGAATCACGCATTTGAGCATTACCAAAACTACCTACCCGCGATTTACGAATTTCTAGTGCAAGGCGAATAGACGTTATATGGCGAATTACAACGCAGAAGATATTGAAGTTCTCACCGGCCTCGACCCGGTTAAAAAACGCCCGGGCATGTACACCGACACCACGCGGCCCAACCACCTGGCCCAAGAAATCATCGACAACAGTGTGGACGAGGCGCTGGCCGGGTTTGCCAAAAGCGTTCATGTGGTGCTTCACAAAGACCAATCGGTCACGGTCGAAGACGACGGCCGGGGCATGCCGGTTGATATCCACCCCGAGCAGGGCAAGCCCGGGGTCGAGGTGATTCTGGCGACCCTGCACGCCGGCGGCAAATTTTCGAACAAGAACTATCGGTTCTCCGGCGGCCTGCACGGGGTCGGCATATCGGTGGTCAACGCTTTGTCGGAAACGCTGGAAGTCACCATCAAGCGCGACGCCCAGGTCTATCGCATCGGCTTTGCCAACGGCGACAAAGCGGAGGATTTGCATGTGATCGACACCTGCGGTAAGCGCGTGTCGGGCACCAGCGTCCGGTTTCTGCCAAACCCCAAATACTTCGACTCTGCGCGGTTTTCTGTGTCTCGGCTTCGCCATGTGCTGCGCGCCAAAGCGGTGCTCTGTCCGGGCCTTACGGTCACGTTTCTCGATGAGAACACAGGCGAGAAAGACCACTGGTTTTACGAAGACGGCCTCAAAGACTATTTAACCGCGACCACCCTCGGCTGGGAGCAGTTGCCCGCCACACCCTTTGTGGGCAGCTTCGCATCCGAGCGCGAAGCCGTGGACTGGGCCCTCCAGTGGCTGCCCGAAGGCGGCGAGGCTATCCAGGAAAGCTACGTCAATTTGATTCCCACTTCCCAAGGTGGCACCCACGTCAATGGCTTGCGCACCGGCCTGCTCGACGCCATGCGCGAATATTGCGAAATGCGCAGCCTGTTACCGCGCGGGGTTAAACTCGCGCCCGAAGACATCTGGGTCAACTGCGCTTATGTGCTCTCGTTCAAACTGGATGACCCGCAGTTTTCCGGGCAGACGAAAGAGCGACTTTCGTCGCGCGAGGCGGCCGCGTTCGTCTCAGGCGTCACCAAAGATTCGTTCAGTTTGTGGTTGAACCAACACACCGAAGACGGCGACCGACTTGCGGATTACTGCATCAACAACGCGCATAAACGCGTGCGTTCAAGCAAAAAAATCGCCCGCAAAAAAATCACCCAAGGCCCGGCGCTGCCCGGCAAACTCGCTGACTGCTCCGGCGGCGACCCCGCGCGCAGTGAACTGTTTCTTGTCGAAGGCGACTCGGCCGGCGGCTCTGCGAAACAGGCGCGCGACCGCGAAACCCAAGCGATCATGCCGCTTCGCGGTAAGATTCTAAATACCTGGGAGGTCGACAGCTCCGAAGTGCTCGCCTCGCAAGAGGTGCACGATATTTCCGTAGCACTCGGTATCGACCCAAGCAACGACGACCTAAGCCAATTGCGCTATCACCGCGTCTGCATCCTGGCCGATGCCGATTCCGATGGCCTGCACATTGCCACCTTGCTGTGCGCGCTTTTCGTGCGGCACTTCCCCGCCCTTGTAAAAGCCGGCCACGTATTCGTCGCCATGCCGCCACTTTATCGAATCGACATAGGCCAAGACGTTTACTACGCACTCGACGATAGCGAAAAACAAGGCATTCTCGACCGCATCACCGCGGAAAAGAAAAAAGGCAAAGTGAACGTCCAACGCTTTAAAGGCCTGGGCGAAATGAACCCTTTGCAGCTAAGAGAAACCACAATGGCCGCCGACACCCGTCGACTCGTCCAGCTCACCATAGAAGAGGGTGACGACACCCACAAAATGATGGACATGCTCCTCGCCAAAAAACGCGCAGGCGATCGGAAAACCTGGCTGGAGTCAAAAGGGGACTTGGCGGAGGCGGAGGTTTAATAGCTGTAAATCTGGGCATTAACTTGAACAATTCGGCAGTAGTGGCTGACATGCTGGAGTTCACGGATGAGTCAAAATCAGTAGGCTATTGTCGCAGTTCAAACTTGATACTAGGTGCGCTTCAAAGTCTGCCTTAATGCTTTTGCCATTTAATATCTCATCCATGGGGCTTTTCTTTTCAAAGGAAGCGGTAACAGCCAAATGCTGCATCGCTTCCTTGCACTCATGTTTGAAAATTTGCTACGTGCCTGTTGGTAACAGGTAATCGCTTTCTCAGAATTAAGCCACGTATCTATTAATATCATACGCGCAGTATCTAAAATTATTCGTTAACCGCTTGAAATTGAAGGCTCTGCTTTACCTTCCAGTGCATCTTGAACAAGAGACCCCAAAAATTTCGCAAAAGGCTCTATGTTTTGGTTGGTGCTCGCGTCTTCAAGAGCGGCCATATAGTCGTTACGTTTTTCTAGCGGCACAATCGTCCAAGGGTAGCCGCCACTTGCCAGCATTGCATTCATTAAAAAGCGCCCCGTGCGGCCATTACCATCCATATAGGGATGAATATAAACAAATATAAAATGCCCCAGCACAACACGCACAGCGGCATTTTCTTCTGCTTGTAGCAACTCAAAAAACGCTGGCATTGCATCGCGCACTGCCTCTTTGCTTGGCGGCGTGTGCATGGAGCGACGGATAAAAACGGGCGCATTCCGATAACCTGCCAGATCCGCAGGCTTGTGAATGCCAGCCGTTACTCCGGGCGCAAACATTTCGCGATACCATACGCGATGATCGTTATCGACGACTTCCCCCGAATTATGCCCATGGAGTATCTGCTCTATGCTTTTGCGCACGGCTTGATAAGCCTGCCAATACCCTCGGGCGGCTAAAGCATTCAGCCGCTGTTTATCATCGGCATTTTGTTCAGGATTCCAATCCCCAGTGCGAACTCTGTTGATCAGCTCTGGTGTTACGCGATAACCCTCAATAGAAAGTGAGTGATAGGCGTCCGTTACATACACATCTTCAACATGCTTCATGTAAGCGGCTTTATCGACTGTGTGCGTGGGGGATGCAGGAAAGTGCTCTATCACTGTTTCCCGCATATCCTGCCACATAAGCCGAATACGATTCACGTATGGGGATTGCTCGCGGCGAGAGAAGTTTAGACTTGATTTTTGCTCAAACGGGTCTGACTCTCGCAAATCATACCCAGCCGCGCGCATCGTGCCCACAATATCGTCAGCAATTTGAGTGCGGCCAATATTTCTGAATGCACCCGCTAAACGGCCAGCGATAGAGCTATGCCCTCCATCTAGCAGTTGCTCCAAAACTTCAGATGCACCCCTAATCATGGATAATGCCGCGCGCATATCCGTTGGGTTTTGAGTGAAGCTTTGTTTACTACAGGCGATCAATGCAGCGGGAAGGCTGTAAATGCGCAATCCATTTTTGATACCAACCTGAGCGGGCTCAGGGAGTGCAGCGCGAATATCTAATAGTGACGTGCCATGGGGTAATTCTGTTACATTATTCCGAGCCTTGGTGGCTCGAACCAATAACTGCTTTGGCACAGACATATTCTCAGTATGAAGCGCGATAGATTGTTCAGGTGATAAGCACCAATCGTCACCTTTCAAGTGATTAAGGTAGGCTGCACAAAATTGCCAAAAAGATGCATACCATGCCGTGCTTTCCCCAAGCGTTTCGTCGGGTCTGGCTGGCACATACCAGCCCTTGATAACTTCCTCAAGGAAGCCGTTCTGAACGAGGCGTTCACGATGAGTGCGCGAGAGATCGGCAGAGCGTATGGCAACTGAGCCATTTGTCTGAAGTTCGTGAAGGGCTTCTAGTGCATCAGCCAGTTTTTCAGAGGGGGTTGCCATTGTGCTTCTTCTCGCTTATTGTGCGTATCTAATGTTCGCTTATCGTGTTGTATCATTATTCGCTTATTGTGTCGAGCTATAATTCGCTTATTGTGCTGAACAGGTAGAGGGCCGGGAGAACAAAAGAGTAGGCCCTGTGTGATTTGCTGAACGGGTGGGTACCCTTCTCGCGCGAGCCTGATCAGCTAACCCTTACGGATGATGCACATCTAACCCCTATACCAGCAGAAGGGGAAATCTCCAGGCTGTCCGCCATTTTACTAGATGGTGATTACTACCAATGCATTCAAAATGGCAGGGTGGTCATAGACGATGTACCGGTTCTGGGTGCCGAGTTTATTTTGCCCTTTAAAGCCAAGGCCTAGCTCGACCTAAGCCAACGAAAAGCAGCAGGCGAGCAGGTGGATAGCAAAGCCATTAAAAACATCGCAACGATGTTTTTCGTTTGTCCGTGTTGCTGGCGCCAGCACAAAAGGTTGACGTTGCAGGCCATGATGTCGCATATACACAGGGCCAGCCGACGATAGTAGTGTTCGCATGTCCTGTCGGCGCCGACCAGCTTCGAAGCTTGGCCAATCACAAACCGCCGCAAACCTGAACGTCTTCTTTGGCCGTTATTTCAAAGCGCACCCCATCGGGGTTAATACCGAACACGTTCCAGTTAAAATAGTAAGCTTTTCCGCGAAGGCATAGCGGCTCTCTTGCCAGCGCGTTACTCTCGATCAGTTGGTTGATATCTATGACGCTTGAAACTGGAATAATCGTCTTACCGACGAGACTTCGGTCTTCGCTCTTTTCGACTGTCATATGGTTGCAGTCTTCGCATGCTAACATTTCGTAGCGAGCAACTAGGGTTGTTTCTTCAAGTCGCCGTGTGGAAGCGATGAACCATGCTCCGACCACGAGAACAACAACGGCAAAAAAAATGAGCTTAATTTTCATTACTTAATCAACCCTTGTATTCCATCATGGAGGATGATGCCTTTCTGTGTGGTTTTCTTAAGCATTTTCCCGTTGTGGTATATGGAGCGTTCGCCGTGACGATAGTCCTGCTGCTTTATGGTTGTTTTAGCGCCAATGATATTGGGGTTTGACTTGTCAGTATGACCAATTACGTAAGCTCTCGTTCTGTCAGCGTTGTAAATCTGTATCGAGAACTCTTCAACAAGCGTGTTTCCTGGCATCGAACCACGAGCAGTATTACAACCGTGTATTTGAATACGTGCAACATCGGCAAAAACTTTAAAGTCGATATCCGATACATAGCGGCTATCTGAGGAGAAATTATATATGCCGCCGTCCCGAGATGAATAATAGGCGCGCAAGCCTTGTTTAGCTGCCCAACCAGTCGCCAAGCCGCAGTTCTCGTTTTCTTTGATGGAAAAATTTAGCGAATATGGTGTGCCATGACAAAACACATCCAATGATGCAACCGATTTAGCCTTGCAGGCATTAATCTTTTTGACCATGTCAGCCGCAGTGGTGATTTTAATAGAACGCTTTTCCCCGGTTTTATAGTCTTTGGCTACATTCTGAG
>CAZING010000169.1:0-6235 GCA_964540505.1 uncultured Cellvibrionaceae bacterium
CTATCCAAAAAAGTGCCGTTACCAGAAAGCCGTCGCGCGTGCGAAGCTCTCGTTGTGTTTTGTGCGTTGGCAGCCAAAGCGCGAGACCCGTGCTTAACGTAATAACAAAGGCGAGAATAAAGCTTAAGTGATTGTTATCGTCGTAGAGAAGCGAAACGAGGACCGGGGGGATCAAGGTCAAACTAAAGAGCATCAACAGCGCGCCCAGAACTTTGCTGATCACCGAATGGCGCACGGTTTATAGCGCATCCAACGCGTTGAACTCTTGGTCGAGGGTCGCCGGTTTGATACGGGCCCAGCGGAGCGGCGGATCATTGCGACGAGGGGTTGGCACCGGTTTGCGCGGGCCGACGCTTATGTGCCTATAGCAATACAAAATAGTACTCCCAAACGACGCGCATTCTCTTGGCATTAAAAAAATGTAAAGCCTACTTGAAACAGGCGCTCAATATAGGGGGTGTATTGTTTATCTACGAGAAAAACAATCACGTGATCGCCTGATTCGATAACAAGGCCATCGTGGGCAATGATGACATCGTAATCGCCCGGTTTTTGTTTTTCGCGCACTATAGCGCCAATGGTTGCGCCTTCGGGCAGGTCGATGTCTTCCAGGGCTTTGCCGACAACCTTGGAGCTTTTGCTGTCGCCATGGGCAACCACTTCGATGGCCTCGGCGGCGCCGCGACGCAAGCTGTGAACGTTGACAATGTCGCCTCGGCGAACGTGAGTCAGAAGGCTGCCGATGGTTGCCTGTTGAGGTGAAATTGCAATGTCGATCTCACCGCCTTGAACCAAATCCGCGTAAGCGGGGTTGCTGATCAGGGTCAGAACTTTGCGCGCCCCCAGACGTTTGGCCAGCATCGACGACATGATGTTGGCTTCATCGCTGTTGGTAACCGCGAGAAACACATCGCAGTCTTCGATGTTCTCTTCAAGCAGCAGGTCTTGATCAGAGGCGCTGCCGTAAAGCACTATGGAGCGGGTGAGGTTATCGGACAAATAAGCCGCCCGCGCCGGGGCGCTTTCAATCACTTTTACGCTGTATCGTTGTTCGAGCTTTTGCGCGAGGCTAAAACCGATATTGCCGCCGCCTGCGATGACCACGCGTTTGTACGCGCGATCCACACGGCGCAGCTCGCTCATTACCGCTCGAATGTCTTCGCGTGCGGCGATGAAAAACACCTCGTCGTCCGCCTCCAGCACGGTCGAGCCCTGCGGCACTATGGCGTGGTTGCGCCGGTATATGGCCGCCACCCGGGTTTCGATGTTGGGCATGTGTTTGCGTAAAAAGCGCAGCTCCTGGCCGACCAAGGGGCCGCCGTAGTAAGCGCGTACCGCAACTAACTGCACCCGACCATCGGCAAAGTCGAGCACCTGCAAAGCGCCGGGCTGGCGAACTAGGCGGTAGATGTAATTCGAGACAATCAACTCGGGGCTGATGATCACATCCACCGGTATGGATTCGGGACGAAACAGGCCGGGGTAGGACGCGTACTGCTGCGAGCGGACGCGGGCGATTTTTGTGGGGGTGTGAAACAGCGAGTGGGCGATCTGGCACGCGACCATGTTGATTTCGTCTTCGCTGGTGACGGCGATCAACATGTCGGCGTCTTCGATACCGGCTTGCAGCAGCACGCCAGGGTGCGACGCATGACCGCAGACCACGCCTATATCCAAACGGTCGCGAAGTTCGCGCAGATAGTCCTCGTTGAGGTCGACCACGGTGATGTCATTGGCTTCGCTGGAGAGGTTGGTCGCCAGCGTGCCGCCGACCTGGCCCGCGCCCAGAATCACAATCTTCATGCGTCAGTTTCTACCTTTTACCGCCGGGCAGCCTGGCCGGACTCGTAACCCTGGTGCGCTTTGGGGTAGGTTGCCGCCTTCGAGGAACGAGCAGGTCGTCCGCGTGCATCCGGCGCAGTCGTTGGCCCACTAAACCGTCTTTTGCAGGCGTGCGTAATAGAACCCGTCTTGGCCGTCGCGCTCGGGCAGCAATTGGCGTCCGTGAGCCTTGGCCTCGCCCCATTCGCGCTGGATGGGAATTTCCCGGGCGTCCGCGACCGCGTCAAGAAACCGCGCGATCGTATTCTCGTTCTCTTGGGGGAGAACCGAACAGGTGGCGTAAACCAGGATTCCGCCGTCTGCCAGCGTTTGCCAAAGCGTTTTCAATAGATGCAATTGTAGCTCGGCCAGCTTATCAATGTCGCTGCGTCTGCGCAGCAGTTTGATGTCGGGATGTCGGCGTATCACGCCCGTGGCCGAGCAGGGCGCATCCAGCAGAATGCGCTCAAACTCGAGGCCATCCCACCATTTCGACACCTCGCCCGCGTCGGCGCAAATCAACCGCGCGGATAAACGCAATCGCTGCAGATTTTCGGTGATTCTGGGTATGCGGGTCGGATCGACTTCGAGCGCGACCAGTTCTTTAAGGTCGGGCTCGAGCTCTAGGATATGACAGGTTTTGCCGCCGGGTGCGGCACAGGCGTCCAAAACCCGCTGTCCAGGTTCCAGGCGCAAAAGGCTGGCCGCCAGTTGCGCCGCAGCGTCCTGCACGCTTACGCGGCCAGCGTGAAAACCCGGCAGACGGTCGACGGCCTCGGGTTTTAACAGGCGAATGCTCTGCTTGGTAAACCCGCCTGCGACCGCGCCCAAACCCGCCTCTTGTAAGCTGGCGAGGTAGGTTTCGCGATTGCCGAGCAACCGATTAACGCGCAGCCACATAGGCGCCTGGGTGTTATTTTCATCGGCGATCTTCTGCCAGTGCTCGGGCCAGGCCTCGCGCAATTGCTTAAGCAGCCACTCGGGGTGGGCGTATTGCATGGTTTCGGTGACGGACCAGGCAGGCGTGTCGGACGCCTTAGCCCGCTGAATCCTTCGCAAAACGCCGTTAACCAAACCTTTCGCCCAAGCGCGGTCCAGTAGACGGGTGGCCTCCACCGTGGCGTTAATCGCCGCGTGGTCGGGCACTCGGGTGTAAAGAAGTTGGTAAGCGCCTACTAACAATAAGCTCCGCAGGATTCGATCTTTGGTTTTAAATGGTTTTTGCAGCAATTGCGCTAAGATGCCGTCGAGTTCAGGAAAATAGCGACACGTGCCGTAACACAATTCTTTCAAAAAGCTAAGCTCATCCGCCCGACAATGGGTTTTCGCGACGGCATCGCCGAGGCTCAGTCCTTGGAATTGAATCGCGTCTATGGCGTTGGCGGCGCGGGCTCGACAGTCGGCACCGGTGCGATCTTGTGAGTCATTCATTGCCGAAAGCGCGACCGAGGCTGAACAGGTCCCTAGCGCCGTTAAGCGCCTCTCGTGCGTTCATAGTTTTCTTCCCGGGCAACTGCAGCTGGGTTATCGCAAAGACGGTGTCTTGGCCGCAGGCGACTTGAATCGCATCGCCCAGCTCGACTATCACCCCGGGCGCGGCGTTATGACGCTTGCGGATCACGTCTCCGGCGAACAGCCGCAGTCGTTGACCCGCGATAAAGCTGAACGCAACGGGAAAAGGGTTGAACGCTCGAATTCGCAAATCGATGCGCTCGGCGGAGTCTGCCCAGCGCACCAGTCCTTCTTCTTTGGACAGCTTCGGGGCATAGGTGGCAAGCTCAGGGTTTTGCGCCGTCGCTTTAGCGGTGCCTTGGCGTATGCTGTCGAGACTGTCGAGCAGCGCCTCGGTGCCGAGGTCTGCGAGGCGGTCGTGCAGCTGCGCTGCGGTGTCGGTCGGGGCGATCGGACATTCGCGGCGAAGCAGTACCGGGCCAGTGTCGAGTCCCTCGTCCATTTGCATGATGGCCACGCCGGTTTGCTTGTCGCCCGCTTCAAGTGCCCGCTGGATGGGCGCCGCGCCGCGCCAGCGCGGCAAGAGCGACGCGTGAACATTGATGCAGCCGAGCCGCGGCGTTTCGAGCACCTCCTTTGGCAGTAAAAGCCCGTAAGCGACGACGACCATTAGGTCCGGTTCCAACGCGCGCAACGCTTCCACTTCCGCGGCGTCGCGCAAAGAGGAGGGCTGCCGTACGCTTAGCCCGGCCTGCAGCGCCCGTGCTTTCACCGGGCTTGCGCGCAGGCTCTTGCCTCTACCGGCAGGCCGGTCGGGCTGGGTGTAGACCGCGGCGATTTTGTGATGGTGGTTCAACAGCGCTTCGAGATGGGCGGCGGCAAAGTCGGGCGTGCCCGCGAACACTATGTTCAAACGAGAATCTTCTGGCATGTAAAACCTATAAGGCTTTCGGGGTAAGGCGTCTTTAGCCGCTGACCGCCGTTGGTGGCCTGTACGGAAAGTTAGCAACTAAGGCGCAAAGCCCGCGCGTAGGGTCAACGCAGCTGCAGTGGGCCTAATTCATGCATTGCCAGCGCGCAGATGAACGCTGTGGCGCACCAGCCGCTACTGCTTTGGCGCATGGCTCTTTTTTTTGCGAATGGCTCACTAGGCTTGCTGGCGCTGTTGCTTTTCCAGCTTGCCGCGTATGCGGTTGCGTTTGAGGTTGGACAGATAGTCCACAAACAGCTTGCCATTTAAATGGTCGCATTCGTGCTGTATGCATACGGCCAGTAAGCCTTCGGGCGTCATCGTAAAGGTTTCACCTTCGCGGTTCAACGCTGTTACACGAACGTGTTGGGGCCGACAGACGGTCTCAAAGAAGCCGGGCACGCTCAGACAGCCTTCGTCGTACTCGGCGAGGTCAGAATCGAGGATTTCTATCTGGGGGTTTATAAATACGAGCGGCTCGTCATGATTTTCTGTCACATCTATTACTATAATCTGCTCGTGGACATTTACTTGAGTAGCGGCCAAGCCTATGCCGGGCGCCGCGTACATGGTCTCGAACATATCGTCGATGAGTTGTCGCACCCGCTGGTCGACTTCGACGACAGGTTTGGCTATCGTACGAAGGCGCGGGTCTGGAAATTTTAGTATTGATAACAAAGCCATGGCTTGTGACAAACTTCTAGTATTAAGGTAAATTCCACTGCTAACATAATGATTGACCGAAACTCATTCAGCAAGTTTCGGTAAGCTTCATGCTGTTTCAAGCTGTTGGTGCCGCAGCCTTAGGCTATTATAACTGTAATAAATTCAAACGGCCCCCCCTTGGTATAGGACCACAACGATGAAAAAAAGCATTTTGGGATTGCTGGGCACACTCTTGTTGCTCGGTTACGCCATTGCAGAAGAGCCGGAGCTACAAGCCAATTACCCCGAGAAGTACACGGTAGTAAAAGGCGACACGCTTTGGGATATATCCAACCGTTTCCTGCAAAACCCGTGGATGTGGCCCGAGATCTGGCACGTAAACCCCCAGATCGCCAACCCCCATCTTATCTACCCCGGCGATCTGCTGAGCTTGGTGTACTTGGACGGCAAGCCGCGTATCGTCATAGACACAAGCAACCGCGTGACCAAGTTGTCACCCGAAATTCGCGTAATTGAAGACGGCGGCGCGATCCCCACCATCCCGCTCGATCAAATCAACAACTTCCTTTCGCGCAGCCGCATCCTCACCGGCAACGAGCTGGATAGCGCCCCGCACGTGGTCTCCGGCGAAGCTAAGCGGTTGGTGCTCGGCAAAGGCGATCGCTTGTACGCCCGAGGTAATTTCGACGCGGACATACCCGTTTACGGTATTTACCGCAAAGGCGAGACTTACAAAGACCCCGAAACCGGTGAGTTTCTAGGGGTGCAAGCGCTCGACATAGGCTCGGGCAAGATGCGGGCACTCGAAGGAGAGATCGCCACCTTGCTGATGACCCGTACCACCGAAGAGGTCCGAGTCGGTGACCGGCTGCTGGCCGAAGAAGAGCGCGCGATCGACTCCACCTTCTTCCCTTCCGCACCGGCATCCGAGATCGAAGCCAAGATTATCGCGGTGGAAGGCGGTGTCTCTCAGGTAGGTAAAATGGACGTGGTGGTGATCAACCGCGGCCAGCGAGAAGGCCTTGAGGTTGGCAACGTGCTTGCGGTCTACAAGTTCGGTGGCATGGTGAAAGACCGCGTCAAAGGCGATATGGTGGCCTTGCCGGACGAGAGAGCAGGGCTGGTGATGGTGTTTCGAACCTTCGAGAAGCTGAGTCTCGGCTTGGTGCTTGAAGCGGAGCGCCCACTTGCCATCTCGGACATAGCGCGCAACCCATAAGCGCCCCGAGCTTAATAACAGATGTTTCCAGTGCGCAGAAAGCCCCTTTATGGGGCTTTTTTCGTGATCGCAGCCACTGTGGTGTGATGGAAAAAATACTGGTAGTC
>CAZING010000170.1:0-6218 GCA_964540505.1 uncultured Cellvibrionaceae bacterium
TTGCCGTTAAACTATTTGCCCATAATGTTAAGGCTTTAATGGAAATCATTTAAAAATATAGGTAGTTGAATTGTGCTAACAGTTTTTACATTAAAATATAAACAAACTATTTCCCTATGAAAATTGCATCCATCATCATTAGCGTACTTGCCCTTATATTAATTGCATTTAATATTACGAAAGTCGATTTTAACGCCCCGTTTGAAGGGCAAAGTACTGTAGCCTTAATTACTATTTTGGCAGGTTTATGCGCTATAATTTTAATGCTTATTTTAAGGATTTCGAAACAGATAGAAGAAAAGACAAAACAACGTGGCTAATGTTTGACGCTTTAATTTTTGGCGGTGGAGCCGGAGGATTATCTTGCGCCTTAATCTTAGGTTCTGCAAAAGAGAAGCCTTTTGCTATGGAGAAAAACATCGGATCTTCAACCCGTTATGATTGCAGCAGGTTATACCAATTATTGATCATTAAAGGTCTGACTGATTATATACAACCACATCCCAGAGCAGAAAAAGAAAAAGACCTCCTTTGTGTTGAGAAATAATGATCACTTAATTACAGAAGGCTTATATGTTGCGGGTTCACTACCGGTTGGCGGAGTCAGTTTTCCATAGCCTCTATAATTGGCGCATACATAGCAACAGATATTTTAGCGCTTTGAAATGGTGGAAACATAGTGTGGTGCATGATAAAATTGCCTTCACTATTTAGTTTGTATTGAATTTCCATATTTGACCTATTGTTTCTCCTCCTTTATCATCTTTAACAACAACTTTCCAATAATAAGTGCTTGAAGGTATGGTAGTAGCCACAAAACTTTGTTCGATTTGATTTTCAGATACAAGTGCTGGCTGATCGTTGGTGCCAAAATAAACATCAAAAGTTAAAGTGTCTTTATCTGCATCACTGCCTATCCAACCTAATGTAATATCTCCTGAAGGTTCGTTTGAATTAAATTCTGGTTTTACTAATTCTGGAGCGAATGGCAAATGGTTTGAAACACCAATTCCTTCAGTATATAAATTAAAAATAGTTGAATAATTACTAGAATATTTTTTACTGTCAATGGCTTGTACTCGCCAATAATAGGCGATCCCCTTTCCAAGTGTAAATACTTTTTTCGTAGTAGAAATGGTAGAGCTAAATGCTAATTGAGTAAATTGATTGTCAAGAGCAACTTCTATTCTATAGGTTATGTCATCACCATCAATATCCGTTGACTCACCCCATTCGAATTCTAAAATATTATTTACACATAACAAATTATTAGTAGGATAAACCAATATAGGAATAGTGGGTGGATTATTTTTAACTGGAGGTGGTACATTATCATCACCTGACCCTCCACTGCATCCATGTAAAACCAAACTAAATAAAATAAATTTAAAAAAACACTTCATATCTATTGCTTTATTATTTTTAGTGTTATAGGTTCATCTAAATACACTTTTACAAAATAAATACCATTAGGATGGTCTTTTAGGCTAATGCTTACTTTTCCATTTGTCTCTTTATATTTTGATGTCGAAATTAATTGTGATTGAATTGAATACAGCTCTATTGTTACTTCCCTATTTAAAATTGGTAATAAAATTTCAAAATCGTTTATCGTAGGGTTTGGAGTAGCAATTACTTTATCGAACGTGCCAACCATTTTAGACAATTTACCTTCACAAGATTTACTTGTTGTTACTTCAATTAAATCTCCATAAAGCGCATCAACAGAAAAGGATGATGCATTGGAGTAAAATTGAATTACTCCGTTTTTTGAAACATTAAAAGGAGCGGTGCCCGCTTCAATATCAATTGATACTTTCCCTGATTTCACAGATGATTTTCCAGAAATGGTAATTCCTTCTTCTAAATCAACATGATAACATTGTTCAAAATTCTCCAATGGCACTTTAATGCAAAAATTATAAGCTCCAGGGTTGAGATTATCAATAGTTAAGGTATTAGTAAAATCATAATCTACGCCATTAATGGTTGTAATGTAATTCAAGTTTTTAATTGCTGAAATTATAATTTTTCCATTATTCTTGTCAGGACAGGTCTCAGCAATACTTTTAATTGAGAAGTTATTAGGGAGCAATTCAAAACATCCTTTTGAATTTACTAAATCTATCAATACCGTATTAGGACATTCATCCGTATTATTCATTACCCCATCCCCATCATCATCTTTCTGACTTTCAGAACAGCCATTTAAATCTACAATCTCTCCGGCTGGAGTATCAGGGCATTGGTCAACATTATTCATTATTTCATCTCCATCGTCATCTTTCTGCGTTTCAGAGCACCCATTTGAATCAACAGTTTCCCCTGCAGGAGTGTTGTTGCATAAATCTATGTTATCACCAATACCATCTCCATCACTATCTTGAGGGCCTTCATATTTATATTTGTAAAGTAATCCTCTAGCCCAACTATATTCATGAAATATGTAAATTTGATTACCAAATTGGCCAGTCAAAATGATATCTTTATTAGAGTCAAATACTGAATAATTTAAGCTACTTGCAATTTTAAATTCATCAACCTTTACATTATTTTGATTAAACACTTCAACTACATCTCCGTAATAAGAATGTGTATTTAACCAAATATAACCATTAACCTCTAATATTTCTGGATGATCATAAACCACATCTGAACCATTAGAAAATAAGGTCAAATTATCATTATAAACTTGAATTTTTCCTTTTTCAGAAGAAATTTTCTCGATTGTAAAAATTTTTCCGTTGTTAAGGATTTTTAGTTCGGATATTTCATTTTCAATATTAATATAATTATAAGACCCTGAAAGACTTATTTTATGAAACTTTTCATTAATCTGACCCCAAGAAGAAGTAAAAAACAAATCTCCATTTTCTGCAATATCAAAACTTCCAGCTGCTCCATAAGTTCCAGTTACAGCTATATTAATTGAAAAATCTAAAGATAGATTCTTATAAACATCTATCCTAGGAGAAGTATCTCCATAAGAATTAGGTCCGGTATACATATAAATATAGAAATCGCCATTTTGTGATTTATAATTATCTATAAACTGCAACCCTTCATATAATTTAGATTCTAATAAACCACCTGAAATTGCATCAAAAGTGTAAATCGTAGTATCATCATCAAAAGTCAAATCATTTCTAGTTGGAAAAGAAACCACATTAACATTATAATTTTGATCGAAATACATTGTGCTATTCTGAAAGCTAGCTTTCTGAAATAGGATGTTACCTTGTGGTGATATTTTAATTAATTCATACCCTTCAGCCCCAAAACCATATAAGCCAGTATTTATATAAATGTTATTTTCTAAATCTATTAGGGCATTATCATAGCCTATCAATTCATTTGAAAATTCCATCTTCCAAAGTAAATTGAAATTTGAGTCATACTTATTAATACTTTTATTAATTGGTGCTCGGGACCCACCAATAGACCAATTATCGGGACCCATCTTTTCTTGAGAAATTACAATATAATTGTCATTATTATCAATTAATAATTTTTGTTGAAATGCCTTTGAAGTCCCCTCTCCAGAAAATGAATAGGTATTTAATATTTGGTCAGGGCTTAACTTTTCTAAAACAATATTGTTTTGAGTATTAAAATCTGAGTTCGGATACATTTTTTCATAACTAGTTCCTGACACAAGAATATCTGAATCATTCAAGTTTGTAATATCTGACAACTGAAAAGAAGAAGAATAATTGAAGCTGTTAACGAATGACAAACTTTTGCTATAAAGGGATATTAAATTATTTTCATCAACCAAAAAAATCGATTTATCATCATTAAATCTACTACCGGATAAATTATTATAATTAAGCTCAAGAACTTCCAAATCATCTCCAAATTCATCAACTTTTTTCTTGATTATCTTACTAATTGAACTGTCTTCATAAACCATAACAAGTCTATTATCAATATCAACATAACTCCCTAATAAATTATGATTTGAAGACGTATTTTTAGAATATTCGATTTCACCTAAATTATTAATTCTGGTGTAAGACAAGCTGCTGCCATGATAATCTTGACTAAAAGGTTTAATTAAATACAAGTTTCCATCACTATCAACTCTAAGTTGAATTTGTTCTAAAACTTGAGTAAAATTCTCTTGCACGAAATTTGATTGAGAATTAAGCAAATAACTCTCAT
Source organism: uncultured Cellvibrionaceae bacterium (assembly GCA_964540505.1). Lineage (GTDB taxonomy): Bacteria > Pseudomonadota > Gammaproteobacteria > Pseudomonadales > Cellvibrionaceae > CAYZQH01. The sequence goes on from CAZING010000170.1 coordinate 4,165, forward strand.
TTATTCCATGGCCTATTTTACTTATATAGTAATCTGAATACCCTGTATCATTATCTTTCCTTATTAAGGTATAATGTATTCCGTTTTCATAAATACTATTTAGTCCATTATTTAGAACACTAGCAATAAATTCCTCTGATATATTTCCTTCATTGTCCATTTTTAAAAATTTGACTTCAGACGTGCCATTTCCTCCTGATTCATCCCATTTGATAGGAATATAGGTAATTCTTAAAGTATCGTCTTCAAAAGAAGAATTAAAATAGGCATAATCGTAATAATCTGAGCCATCAATATTACCAATTGTTCTCTGCCATATTTCTTCACCATTAATATTGTACTTTACAATAAATATCAAGCCATTGCCGGATGATTGTTTAAAAGAGCTCCTTCCAATTATTAATAAGTTATTATAAGAATCTAAATAACTAACTAATGGAACATCGTAAGACAATCCAGTATCCAATGAATATCTCTTTTGCCAAATTAAGTTAAGATTAACGTCAAATTTGGAAGCTATTATATCTGTAAAAGATGAGTCTCTTTCAGTGGTACCAATGCTATAAATACTTCCTAAATTGTCTGTAAGTGAATGGTATGAAATATCTCTATTAGTATGGTTATGTAACCCAAATGATGTTTTTTGAATGGGATTTAGGTATTCTTGTGCAAAGGATAAAGAAGTGAAAAATAATAAAACAATTTTAACTGTTGTTTCAATGTAATTATTAACCATATAAAAACCTTTAATTATATAAATCTAATATAGGTTTTTTTCTTTCTGATTAGAATGTTTTATTACCACTATTATATAAAGCACTAGTGTATGATTTAAAACATACTTTAATTACTGAAACCTTCCTCACTCAACTTAATAAGTTCTTCAATCATAACATCTTTTTGATTGATGATTTCATCAAAGGAGCCTTCCCCATAAAGTTGATCGGCCAAGGCGGCCTTAATATATTGTTTTACTTGTTCATTATAGGCCACAAACGTGATATTGGAGCCGGTTCTTGCATTTAAGTACTCTTGAAATTTAAAAACCATGAAGTCCGTAACTTCAAAATTTTGGACAAAATCATGTTTGGACATCCCTTCAAAGCCTCTTCTGTCTTTATCCAAAAGTTCGAAAGCAAAGTTTGCGACATAACCACGATGCTGAATGTAAGTAAGCGTTTCGTTTTGCATCCTTTTATCAACAGCCACAAATACATCGGGTATAATACCACCGCCCCCGTAAACAATTTTCCCGCCAGGTGTTTTAAATTTTAGGGAGTCATGGACCTTTATTTTGGCGGGATCCAATAATTCACCACTTTCCAACCTTGAAAAATAATCATCGTAATAATCTTTGTGACCTTTATTGTAAGGCCGCTGTATGGAACGTCCAGTGGGGGTATAATATCTTGATACTGTTAAGCGAACAGCGCTACCATCTCCTAAATCCATTTCACGCTGTACAAGTCCTTTGCCATACGAACGGCGGCCAATAATAATTCCTTTATCATTATCTTGAAGGGCCCCTGCCACTATTTCACTGGCGGACGCTGAATTTTCATTTATAAGCACATACACCTTCCCTTTCTCAAAATCTCCTCTTTTTGTGGCATAACTATTTTCTATATTTCCACGCTTATTTTTGGTGAACAAAATAAGTTTACCATCTTCTAAAAATTCATCGGCCATTTGCTCAGCTATTCCAAGAAAACCGCCAGGATTATCCCTTAAATCAAGAGCAATTTCTGTAGCTCCAAATGCCACGAGTTTATCTAAGCCCTTTTTGAATTCCCTGTAAGTAGTCTCGGCAAACCGGTTTACTTTTATATACCCCAACTTGTCGGTGAGCATATAAGCAGCATCAACACTTTTTATGGGAATATTAGAGCGTTTTATTGTGAAATTTAAGAGGTTTGGCTCGCCTTTTCTATAGACCTTTAAATTGACTTTAGAATTGATTTCTCCCTTAAGCTTATCTAGCACGGCCTTGTTGTGTAAACGTTTACCGGTTAGCGTATCGCTATCTGCCATCACAATGCGGTCGCCCCCTTTAA
>CAZING010000171.1:0-6153 GCA_964540505.1 uncultured Cellvibrionaceae bacterium
AACCTGTGACCTACGGCTTGTAAGGCCGCCGCTCTCCCAGCTGAGCTAACCACCCCGAGAGAGCCGCGTATTGTAATGAAATTGACCTACCCGTCAATACTCTGATTCATTTTTTGTAACAATTGTTTAATGCGGGGGGGCGGCTGCTATAATCCACGCTTATTTTTAAAGCATTTGATACCTCATGTTAAAAATATGGCTAACAGCACTGCTTTTATTGGTTTTCTCCGGGCACTCTCTGGCCTCTATTGAGGTCTATGAGTTCGAGACTGAAACGCAGGAACAGCGATATCAAAAATTTATGGAGGAATTGCGCTGCCCCAAGTGTAAGAACAATAACTTGGCAGGCACCAACTCCAAAATCGCTATCGACCTTCGGCGGCAGCTGCAAACAATGGTCAAAGAGGGAAAAACCGACCAAGAGATAGTCGATTACATGGTCTTGCGCTACGGCGATTTTGTGCTTTACCGGCCGCGCTTGCAGCCCACGACTTTTGCGCTCTGGTACGGGCCTCCGGTTTTTGCAGGGATAGGCATCGCGGTTGTGGGCCTTATCGTCTGGCGCCGTCGGCGCAAACTCGGCGCAGAGCCCACGACTTTGACGGAAGCGGAAGTAAAAGCGCTACGTCGATTGTTGAAAGAAGACGATACCGAGAATACCCACCCACAACAATAAAAGGTTCGCTGAGTGTTTTGGCAAATAATCATAGTACTCTCCGCTTTAGGAGTGTTATTCATTCTATGGCCGCTGGTTCAGCTGCCTTTCCTGCACAAAAGCTGGGTGCGCCACGCCTCTCAAGACGAAACTCAGCGCAGCCTTTATAAAGAGCACCTTGCCGATCTCGACCGCGCATTGACAAACGGCGAGATCGAAAAGAACGAATACGACCTTTTGGTACTAGAGCTGCAAAAGTCACTGGTGGACGACGGCACTGTCGGCGGCGAGCAACAACTCAATCGCAAAGGTAAAAAACTGGTGTTGGCGCTGGCTGTGTTGGTGCCGGTGCTCAGCTTATTCATATACTCTCGATGGGGTGCCAAGCCCGACTGGGAGATATACCAAGAAATTCAACAGCTCTCGCAAATTCAGTCGCAAGACGCTTACGAACAAAAACTGCGAGATTTGGTATTAAAATCACAAGCGCGGCTGAACCAAACGCCTGAGAACCTCCCGCTGCGCAATTTGCTGGCGCAGACGTCCATGGCGCTTCAAGATTACGACGAGGCGGTTGCGAATTACCGACAAATCCTGGAATCCTACCCCGACTCCCCTCAGATCATTGCCAATCTGGCACAAGCGTTGTTCTACAGAGCGGGCAACACGGTGACGGCCGAGGTTCGCGATTACACCCAAAAGGCCTTGGCGCTGGCGCCCAACCTGCCCGAAATGCTGGGGCTGGCCGGAATTGACGCGAAGAATCAGGGGGACTTGCGCGGTGCTATTCGCTACTGGAAACTTGCTGTGAGTCAGCTGAACCCCAATTCCGGGGCCGCGCGCGGCTATCGAAGCGGCATTGAGAACGCCGAGCGGGCCTTAATCGCTGCGGGCGAGACCCTCGAGGAGCCGTCGGCCAGCGCCGAGCAAGGGGCCGTTCAAAGTATCGCCGTGCAGGTCGAAATCGCACCGAATATTCAGGTAGCTTCCTCGACGGCTGTGTTCGTTTACGCCCGAGCCTGGCAAGGCCCAAAGATGCCCCTCGCCATTGTGAAACTCACCGTGGGTGACTTGCCGCGTGAGATCACCCTTGACGACACCATGGCGATGGCGCCGGGTATGACGCTCGGCAGTTTCGAAGAGCTGGAAATTGTGGCTCGGGTGTCATTGGCCGGTTCCGCCACCGCGCAAAGCGGAGACTGGCAGGCAAGCCTCGGGCCGATTAAACTGAGCGGTCCTGTCGCGCCTATCGTTCTAACGATCGCAGACCCGATACCCTGATAATAATAATCGATGGATAAAGCGAACGATTTATGCGTTTAAAGTGCATCAAGCTTGCCGGCTTCAAGTCGTTTGTGGACCCCACTACGGTGAACTTTCCGAGCAACCTCAGCGCGGTTGTCGGTCCCAATGGCTGTGGCAAGTCGAATATTATTGATGCTGTGCGCTGGGTGATGGGGGAGTCCTCGGCAAAGAACTTGCGCGGCGAGGCCATGACCGATGTGATCTTCAATGGCTCCAATACCCGAAAGCCCATAGGCCAAGCGTCAATCGAGTTAGTGTTCGACAATAGCGACGGCAAAATTGTGGGAGAGTTTGCCAGCTTTAACGAAATTTCTGTCAAGCGCAAGGTGACTCGCGATGCCCAGAATATTTACTATTTGAATGGCAGTAAATGCCGTCGCCGCGACATCACCGATATCTTTCTAGGCACCGGGCTCGGGCCGCGCAGTTACGCGATTATTGAACAAGGCATGATCTCGAAGCTCATCGAAGCACGGCCCGAAGAGTTGCGCGTGTTTATCGAGGAGGCCGCGGGCATCTCGAAATATAAAGAAAGGCGCCGCGATACCGAAAACAGAATGCGCCGTACCCATGAGAACCTGGAACGGCTCACCGACATACGCGACGAGCTGGAGCGGCAACTGTCCCGCTTGGAGCGCCAAGCTCAATCGGCAGAAAAGTATAAAGAATACAAGGAGTTGGAGAGAGAGCTTAAAGCAAAACTTCAAGCTCTGCGTTATCAGTCCTTAAAAGAGCAAGCGGATCAGAAACAAAGCGGTATTCGCGAGCTGGAGTTGCAGGTCGAAGCCTTGGTGACCGAGCAGGTGCACCACGATGCAACCATCGAAATCGAGCGTACCAAATCCACCGAATTGAGCGATACCTTCAACGAGGTCCAGGCCCGTTACTACGCCGTGGGTACGGATATCGCCCGAATCGAACAGACCATTGCGCACACGCAAGAGCGCGAACGGCAATTAAAACTGGATTTAGAACAGGCCGAGCGCGACTGTCACCAGGCCGATGAACACCTCGCCGCCGACCGCGCCAAGACAACCGGCTGGGAAGCGGAAGTTGCCGAAATGGCGCCCGAGATGGAAAGCCTGGAAGAGCTCGAATTGACCAGCGGCGAAGCATTGCTGGCAGCCGAAGAAGCCATGCAGGCCTGGCAAGCCGAGTGGGATGCGTTCAATCAGAACGCGGCCGCGCCGCGCCAAGAGGCCGAGGTGCAACAGTCGCGCATTCAGTACTTGGAGCAGGTGCAGCAGAAGCTGCACGAGCGGGCGCGCAAACACGAGGCCGACCGGCAGGCGCTGGTGGTAGGCGAATCCGAGCACGAAATACAAGAGTTGGACGAGGCTCTGGCCGAAAGCGAACTGAAGCTCGAAGAACATCGCAGTGCAGCCAGTGCCGCGGCAGAAAAGCTGACCGAGTCGCGTGCCCAAGAGAAAGCTCTCACTTTGGAGCTGGACCAGCTTAAAAGCCAACACCAGCTCGACGGCGGGCGCTTGGCGTCGCTCGAAGCCTTGCAGCAGGCGGCGCTCGGCCAAAATGAAACCACCACCGGTGCATGGCTTGCCCAAGCCGGCTTGGAAAGCAGCGGCCGCCTGGCAGAACGCCTCTCGGTCACGCCCGGCTGGGAAGCAGCGGTGGAAGCCGTTCTGGGCGGCTGTCTGCAGGCGGTGTGTACGGAGCGGGCTTTAGACGAATTCGTCGGGAGCGTTGAAGCATTCGACAAAGGCGAACTGGCGCTATTTGAAGACCGAGCGAGCCCGACAGGCGCGCCCGCGAAAGAGGCGTCTACCTTGTTGGGTATGGTCGACACCGAACTGGATCTGCGCCCCTGGCTGGCTAAGGTTCGCACGGCGGATTCACTGAGCGATGCTATGGCACTGCGTTCGCAATTGCAGGCGGACGAATCGGTGATCACGCGCGACGCCATATGGCTTGGGCCGAACTGGCTGCGAGTGAGTAAAGAAGACGACGCCGCCTCGGGCGTTCTCGCAAGGCAGCAAGAGCTCGAACGCTTACACGCCCAAATGGCACAGCGCGAGCAGCGACTGCAACAGTTGCAAGAAGCATTTGCGCTGTGTCGAGAGGCGTTGGTGACCACGGAGAAACAACGCGACGACGCCCGCACCGAGCTCGATCAACTGACCCGCTGGCAAAGTGATAAGCGCACGCGCTTAGCAACTCTGACCGCCAAGGTCGAACAAATTCTCGAGGGGCGCAAGCGCGCCGAGCGAGAGATTGCCGAGGCGCGCGAGCAATTGCAATTCGAGGCCGAGAACCTGGCGGAGGCGCGAGGGCGACTCGAGCTTGCCATCGAATCCATGGAGCAGGATACCGAAGAGCGCGAACGGCTGTTAACCCGCCGCGACGCATTGCGCGAGAGTTTGGACAGCGCCCGCCAGAAAGCGCGCCACGATAAAGACCGCGCCCACCAGTTGGCGATGCGCCTGCAGGCGGTGAAAACCCAACTGAGCGCCGCCCATCAAGGTATGGAGCGCTTGGCAGAGCAAATGGCCCGCCTGCACGAGCGGCGCGAAACCTTACAGGAAACCCTGCGGCACAGTCTCGAGCCGGTGGAGACCCACAAAGAAGAGCTTGAAGCACACCTTACACGGCGCATTGCCGTCGAGGACCAATTGAAAAAGGCGCGCTCGGCGGTCGAAGAGGTAGAGACGCTGCTGCGCGATACCGAACGCAAACGCGCCCAGGTCGAGCAGTGCTTACAACAGGTTCGCAGCAATCTCGAGCGGCAGCGAATGGAGGCCCAATCTTTGGAGGTGCAAGCGGCGGCGCTTCGCGACCAACTTAAAGAAGAGGCCTTCGAAGTCGATGAAGTTTTGCAGCAGCTGGAAAAGGACCTGGACCTAAACCAACTGGCAGTCGAGCTGGAAACCGTGGGTCAAAGAATCTCGCGTTTGGGTCCGATTAACCTCGCGGCGATCGACGAATATAAAATCGAATCGGAACGCAAAAATTACCTGGACGCTCAAAATCAGGATCTGGTCGAAGCCTTGGAGACGCTCGAGAACGCCATCCGTAGAATCGACCGAGAGACCCGAACGCGCTTTAAAGAGACCTTCGAGCAGGTTAACACCGGCCTTCAAGAGCTGTTCCCGAAAGTGTTCGGCGGCGGGCACGCGTACTTAGAGTTGACAGGCGAAGACCTGCTCGACACCGGTATTGCCATTATGGCGAGGCCCCCCGGCAAAAAGAATAGCACGATACATTTGCTCTCGGGCGGCGAAAAAGCGCTCACCGCGATTGCTTTGGTGTTTTCAATCTTCCGTCTTAACCCCGCGCCCTTCTGTATGCTCGATGAAGTTGATGCACCTCTGGACGATGCCAACGTCGGGCGCTATGCCCGCATGGTCGAGGAGATGTCGTCTCAGGTGCAGTTTATCTACATTACCCACAATAAAATTGCGATGGAAATGGCCCATCAGTTGTTGGGTGTTACCATGCACGAACCTGGTGTCTCGCGAATTGTCACCGTCGATGTTGAAGAAGCCGCCGAGTTGGCGGCAGTATGAGGAATTACACCTAATGCGCGAATGGTTAACCGTCATTATAGTGTTATTAATCATTGCTATTGTTTTGGACGGCTTGCGGCGCGTGCGCGCGCATCGACGCGAAACTTTGCGTTTGTCCAAAAATATGCTCGAAGTGGACGCCTTGCTTAACGACGAAGTTGCGCCCAGTAGCGAATTTCCAAGCGGCGGTGCCCGGGTGATCGCTTATCGAGAGCCGGACGATACCGAGAACATTCTTCAGAACGTTCGTGAATCTTACGCGGCTTCTCGCATGACCCGCGGCGCGAAACGTGCGGCCGATGAAGATGGCGGCCACCTTGAGACGCCCGAGCCATTAATGGGCGACGCCGGGTCGTTTGCGCAGGCCCCGAGCGATGGCCATACGCGCTGGGACGACCGCGGGCCAGAATCGGACCCGTTCACCGAAACCCACGCAGAACCGTCGCTTGGCAACCTCGATGAATTGGACTGGCAAGAAGAACGTCGCGTGCCGGTACAGCCAACCGAGCAGGACCAGACCGAGCCGCCGGCTAAGGCCAGCAGTGCTCGAGATTACAACTCGGACGGGCGCCAACAAAGAAGCGCCTATGATGACACTCACTGGCCGGATGACCGGACGCAAGAGGACGACTGGGCGCATGAGACCGCCGAGGCGCGCCCGGACGCGCAACG
>CAZING010000172.1:0-6086 GCA_964540505.1 uncultured Cellvibrionaceae bacterium
AAGTTGCTTTTCTGTTACGTTCTGCGCGCATTGCTAGACAACTTTGTTGTATAGTAGCGCCCAATTTTAACCCGGCCTCCAGTGAGCTATATGACTGACTTATCCACTTATCGAAACATCGGCATCTTCGCACACGTTGATGCCGGCAAGACCACCACCACCGAACGGATTTTGAAGCTGACCGGTCGCATCCACAAGCTTGGCGAAACTCATGAGGGTGAATCCACCACAGACTTTATGGAGCAAGAAGCCGAGCGCGGGATAACCATCCAATCCGCAGCGGTCAGTTGCTTCTGGAAAGGGCATCGCTTCAACGTTATCGACACACCGGGGCACGTCGACTTCACCGTAGAGGTGTATCGCTCGCTGAAAGTTCTCGACGGCGGTATCGGTGTGTTCTGCGGCTCCGGCGGTGTAGAGCCGCAATCGGAAACCAACTGGCGCTACGCGAACGACTCCAAAGTCTCGCGTCTGATCTTCGTCAATAAGCTCGACAGAATCGGCGCGGACTTTTTGCGCGTGGCCGCTCAGGTGAAAAAGGTATTGGGCGCAAAGCCCCTGATCATGACCTTACCGATCGGCCGCGAAGAAACCTTTAAAGGTGTCGTGGACCTGCTTACCCAGCAAGCTTACGTTTGGGACGACAGCGGTGTGCCCGAGAATTTCACCGTAACCGACGTGCCCGAAGATATGCTGGATGACGTCGCTAAGTATCGCGAAGAGTTGATCGAAACCGCCGTGGAAATGGACGACGACCTGATGATGGCCTACATGGAAGGCGAAGAGCTCTCTATAGATGACATCAAGCGCTGCATCCGTAAAGGCACCCTCGAGTTGGCCTTTTTCCCAACCTATTGCGGCTCTGCGTTTAAAAACAAAGGTATGCAGTTGGTGCTCGACGCAGTAGTCGACTACCTTCCAGACCCCACCCAGGTCAACCCACAGCCTTTGACCGACGAAGAGGGCGCCCCGACTGGTAAGCACGCGCTGGTAAGCGCAGACGAGCCGTTCCGAGCTCTTGCGTTCAAAATCATGGACGACCGTTTCGGTGCTTTGACCTTCGTGCGCGTTTACTCGGGTAAGTTGAACAAAGGCGACACCATCCTTAACAGCTTCACCGGTAAAACCGAGCGGGTCGGTCGGATGGTCGAAATGCACGCCGACGAGCGCAACGAGCTGAGCAGTGCTCAGGCGGGCGACATCATCGCGATTGTGGGCATGAAGAACGTTCAGACCGGTCACACACTGTGCGACCCCAAAAGCCCTTGCACACTGGAAGCCATGGTGTTCCCCGAGCCCGTGATTTCAATTTCTGTAGCGCCTAAAGACAAAGGCTCCACAGAGAAAATGGGTGTCGCGATAGGTAAGATGGTCGCCGAAGACCCCACGTTCCGCGTTGAAACCGACGAAGAATCCGGTGAGACCATTTTGCGAGGTATGGGCGAGCTGCATCTCGATATTAAAGTGGATATCTTAAAGCGCACCTACGGTGTCGAACTCGACGTGGGCCAACCGCAAGTCGCCTATCGGGAAACCATTACCAAAATGGTGGAAGACAGCTACACCCATAAAAAGCAATCCGGTGGTTCCGGTCAGTACGGTAAGATTGACTACACCATTGAGCCGGGTGAGCCGAATTCCGGGTTTACATTTACCTCCACAGTTGTGGGCGGCAACGTTCCCAAAGAGTTTTTCCCCGCGATTGAAAAAGGCTTCGCTGGCATGATGAAAAGCGGTCCGTTGGCTGGCTTCCCAGTGCTGGATGTCTCGGTCAACCTGCGCGACGGTGGCTACCACGCGGTAGACTCCTCGGCGATTGCGTTTGAGATAGCGGCCAAGGCAGCATTTCGGCAAACCATGCCGAAAGCCGGCCCGCAACTGCTCGAACCTTTGATGAAGGTGGATGTGTACTGCCCGGAAGACCACGTCGGCGACGTTATTGGCGACTTAAACCGCCGTCGCGGAATGATCTCCGGTCAAGAGCCCAACGCCACGGGCGTGCGTATCAAAGCCGATGTACCGCTCGCGGAGATGTTTGGCTATATCAGCTCGCTGCGCACCATGACCTCCGGCCGCGGTCAGTACTCGATGGAATTTTCTCACTACGCGCCCTGCCCGGCAAACGTCGCCGAAGTGGTGATTGCCAAGCAGAAAGAGAAGAAAGAAAAAGCTGCCAAATAAAGCGTTTTGGTCAATCAAAAAAGCCCCGTCGGCGCAAATCGACGGGGCTTTTTTTTTGGTGCGCCCGGCACGGAGGGAGCAATCGGTTTGACCTGACCGTGAGTGTTTTTAACGGGCAGCTCCATTGGCTGCCCGTTGCTCGGCAGAGCAAATGCCCATCTCCCAATTCCGCACTCCGGCGGCCCTGCACTCTAAGGCGAACGCTTCAGTCGCCCGGCGGGTATAAGTATTCAGGGTGTCCGGATTGTCCGGTTCCAAAAAAAGGCTATTTTCGGCTCTCCAGTACAATCGGATCGGTTGGCGCATACGCGAAAATTGCGACGCTTATGTATAGTGGTCGATTGCTCGCGCGCGCAACGCGCCGCCCAAGCCGGGCGCCACACCCGATCAACCCACGCTCGTTAAGGGGCTAACTGTGAAAATACTTATCGCCGCTCTAATAATGTCATTGAGTACACCAGTGTACGCACAAAAATTTGATGACATTGCCACCACACCGCAAATGGGCTGGAACAGTTGGAACACATTCGCGTGCGACATTAGTGAAAAGACAATAAAAGAAATGGCCGATGCTATGGTCAGCAGCGGCATGAAAGCGGCGGGTTATAACTACATCGTTATCGACGATTGTTGGCATGGTAAGCGAGATGCGGACGGCAACATTCAAGCGGATAAAGAATTGTTTCCCAGTGGTATTAAAGCCTTGGCCGACTATGTTCACGAGCAAGGCTTGAAGCTTGGCATCTATTCCGATGCGGGTAATACCACTTGCGCGGGCCGCCCGGGCAGTAGGGGTCATGAGTATCAAGATGCGCTCACCTACGCCAGATGGGGCATCGATTATTTAAAGTACGATTGGTGCGATACCGAAGGTCTCAACTCGAAGGCGGCCTATAGCACCATGCGCGATGCCATCCACCAAGCGGGTCGCCCGATGTTATTTAGCATCTGTGAGTGGGGCGATACCAAACCTTGGGAGTGGGCAAAGGACGTCGGCCATTCTTGGCGGACCACCGGCGACATTTATCCCTGTTGGAATTGCGAATACAGTCACGGCTCTTGGTCTTCTTGGGGTGTCTTGCGCATTCTTGATATGCAGGAAAATCTGCGCCAATACGCGGGTCCCGGACATTGGAACGACATGGATATGCTGGAGGTCGGCAACGGTATGAGCGAAGACGAAGATAAATCGCACTTCTCGCTCTGGGCTATGATGGCGTCGCCTTTAATTGCGGGTAACGACCTGCGCGCTATGGATTCCACCACACAAAAAATCCTCACCAATAAAGATGTGATTGCGATTAACCAAGACCCGCTTGGCATTCAAGCGATGAAGTGGATCGATGAGGGCGATATCGAAGTGTTCGTTAAGCCAATGGCGAAGGGCGAATTCGCCATGCTGTTTTTGAACCGAGCGGATGCGGCCAAGGAATACCAGTTCGATTGGCAGCAGCACAATTTCACTGACGACGTCAGTCACCACAAGATCGATTTTGCTAAGCAAACATTTTCGTGGCGCGAAGTTTGGCGCGGTGAACAAGGCTCAACCCAAACACCCTACCGGGTGACCATCCCCGCCCACGGCGTGGAGGTGCTCCGCCTAGTGGGCCACGCGGAAAATTAGTTAAGTGTTCGCTGCGTCTGCGCGTTTGTCTCTCGGTTGGAAATGCTTGAACGAGACCCGCTCGAGTCTGGTTGTAGCCGTTGCGATCGCCAATAAGATTGCGCGGATCATTAACGGAAAATGCAGGACACTCATGCGTTGCCGCTACTACCTCATCAATCTCTTTCGTGGGTTCCTAGCAAGGCTGCGCGGGCCAATAAATATTGCAGTGAAAGTTTTTGTTTAACAGGCGCTTTGACAATTACGACTGCGGCGCCCTCTAAAATTTATTGCTATCGCCAGAAAGCCCGCGCCCGAATGGAAATTCGTGAAGTGCGCGAGCCGCCCGGTGAGTGTTTGCAATCGCTAATAAAACCGTGAAACCAGCTCGTGTTGTTTGCGCGTTTGTTGTTCCATTTCGCGCCCTAGAAGTTCAGCGGTTTGGATATCGCTTTGGGTGGTCGCAGCGATATCGGCAATCGTTTGGGTGTTGCGCTGGATTTCCACTGCTGTGGTCAATTGTTCTTCGGCTGCGGCGGCGATTTGGTGGGACATTTGGTCGATCCGAGCCGCTGCATCGGAGATGGACGCCAGCGTCCCGTGTACACGGTCCATCTCTTCGACACCGTGCTCGGCCGCCGTTAAACACGCGTTCATTTGCTCCCTTGTGTCGCTGGTTGCGCGACCTATGTTTTCGATAATGGTTTGAATGTGCTCGGTGGACTCCTGGGTGCGCGTTGCCAGGGCGCGCACTTCGTCGGCGACCACGGCGAAGCCTCGCCCTTGTTCACCGGCACGGGCCGCTTCTATCGCGGCGTTGAGCGCCAGGAGGTTGGTCTGATCGGCGATGTCGCGAATGACACCCACGACCTCCGCGATTTGCCCGTTGTCATCGGTGAGGCGGCCGATCATCCGGTTGAGGTCTGCAACCGTTTGGCCGAGAGTGTTGACCGCGCTCTGCGCCGAGCCGACGACCTGGTGACTATTCTTAACGTCTTCGACGGCCGTGCTGGTGGCCACCGAGGTGTGGCTCGCCCCCGAGGCGACTTCGCGAATTGCGGTGACCATCTGCTCCATGGTGGCAGCCACTCGGTGCGTCTGCTGCTGTTGTTTGGCCATGCCGTCAAAGCTCCGCCGCGAAACGGTGTTCACTTCTTTGCCTTTTTCCTGCACCAGACTGGCAGATTCCCGAAAGCGGCCAAGCGCGGTGCGCAAGCGACATTGGGTCGCCAGGCGAGCCAGCGTTATTTCCTGTATAGCGCCGATGCCGCCTGTGTAAACATGAGTTGCCAGTGGGTCGTTAATAACCTGGTGCGCCTCTTTTAATGCCGGTTTCAGTGCTCGCCGCTGTAAGGCGTGGGCCAGCATGCTTAACGCCACAGCGGGCAAGGCGGCGAGGGCGATCTGCTGGGCAGAGGGGTCGGCAGACAACAGCAAGCAGGCCGTCAGTACCGCCCAACTGCCGAGCGCGAGCAGTGTCGTCTGGCCCCAGCGATAGCGCCATCGGTCTATCCAGCGAAAGGCGGACTTTCCTGCATTTATGCGTCGGTAGGCTGCGCTCGCACGGGCGACCCAGGCGGCCTCCGCTTTAACCCGAACGGATTCATAACCGCAAATGGCTCCGTCTTCCCATATTGGCGTGACATAGGCGTTGACCCAGTAGTAATCGCCGTTTTTACAACGGTTTTTCACTATGCCCATCCACGGACGGCCGCTTTTAATCTGCTGCCACATACCGGCAAAAACTGCGCTCGGCATTTCGGGGTGGCGAATGATATTGTGAGGCTGATCGACCAGTTCGTCGTCGGTGAAACCGGAGATTCGACAGAAGGTTTCGTTACAAAAGCTGATATTGCCGTGCAAATCCGATGAAGAGACTATCTCATCGCTGTCATCCAGAACCACTTCCCTGTCGGTGATGGGCTCGTTTACGCGCATAATCACTCGACCTTCTATATCTATATGTGCCGCGCCGGACTATTCGCGGGGAGGCAGATGGTATACGTGTCCACTATAAGCCTAGCGTATCTTTGTGATACCCGGCAGATGAAAACACTACGTTCCGCGATTGCGTCAGCCTTGGCCAAGAAGAGTCGCAGTCGTTTTCTGGAATTGTCGCCGGCAGCCGTAAAGGCGCATCTATGACAATGCGATAACGGCGAGTGCAAACCAATCCAGACGCGAATGGGGCGCGAACGCAGGACACCCATGTTTAGCTCCCAAAGCAAGTTACAAGGCTTTGCTCAGAGGCCGGATATATGTCGGCGTTACCGCCACGAGACTCAGAGCGTGTGCCGAGTTG
>CAZING010000173.1:0-6058 GCA_964540505.1 uncultured Cellvibrionaceae bacterium
CGTTTGCAGCGGTGCGAGCAAACCTGAGGTTGCTCGGCGTGGGGTGCAGTGCCGATGACAGCGACCCGTGCGTGAAGGTCAGGTCATCTTGGGCAGTTTCATAGGTACGTTTCGCGCGGCTGATTTTCTCTTTCGCCCAATGTGTCTGGCACTTATTTGGTGCTGTCCGGACCTACGCGGCTTGGTCAATGTGGCGCGGGTTCGGGTTCTGTTTTTTCAAGTCGCCACCACCGGGGCAGAAGACTGCTGATTTCCGGACGAGCGAAGCGGTCATCCAGCAGCCAGACATAGCCGCGATCGTCCGCGGCGCGAATGACCCGACCCGCGGCCTGAACCACCTTCTGCAAGCCTGGGTAGATGTAGGTGTAAGCAAAGCCGTCGCCGAACCTGCGCGCCAGCAGGCGGCGCAGATACTCGTTGCCTTCGTTGACCTGCGGCATGCCGAGAGTCGCGACAAAAACACCGGTCAGCGCTTTGCCGGGAAGGTCGACGCCCTCTGCGAACGCGCCTCCTAGCACCGCGCAGCCCAACAGGTTCGTGCCCGTGCGAAACCGGTCGATAAACGCGTCTCGGTCTCGATCGGTCATTACCTTTTGCTGCAGAATTAACTCGATCTCGAGGCCGTCGGTGGCCGAAACCAGCGCTCTGTGCAGCATCTGCAAATAACTGTAGCTCGCGGCGAACAACAAGGCGTTGCCCGGCTGTGCGCGCACTTGTGCGACCACCCGAGCGCAAATGGCGTCGATGGAGGCTTCGCGGTCGCGGTAGCGCGTCGATATTTCAGTTTCGATGCGCACTTGCAACTGTTCGGGGCGAAATGGCGAGGGCAATGTCATCGCCACGGTCGAATCGGGCAACCCCAGCAGCGAACGATGATAGAGGGCCGGCGTCACTGTAGCCGAAAACAGGCAAATCCCGAAGCCCGTATCAAGTCGCGGGGCGATAAGCGCGGCCGGGATTAGGTTGCGCAAATGAATGTGTTCGCGGCGGGGTTCGGTTGCGTCCACCTCCACACAGAAGTCGTCATCGGCGAGACTAAGCAGCCTTTGCATGCGCCCACAATCGAAATAAAACGCCTGGGCGGGACTCCATTGCATAGGGTGGCGCGGGTGCTGCTGCAGCACTTTGCGGTAGGCTTCAGTAAAGGCCGCCAGAAGCTCTGAAAAGCGCCCCGGCAGACGGCTTCGCACCGTGCCTTCGCGGGCGTTATTGATCGCTAGCCACTCTCGGTTGAGGCGCACCAAAGGTTTTTTAAGGTTTGCCTGCACGGCCTTTTTGGCGGCGAA
This sequence comes from uncultured Cellvibrionaceae bacterium, assembly GCA_964540505.1. Classification (GTDB taxonomy): domain Bacteria; phylum Pseudomonadota; class Gammaproteobacteria; order Pseudomonadales; family Cellvibrionaceae; genus CAYZQH01. The sequence continues at coordinate 1,287 of CAZING010000173.1, forward strand.
CAAATCCTGACGCTGAAGCTTGGCGGAGTAGAGCTCGCGGGCGCGACTGACCAAGTTGTGGGCCTCGTCAATCAAAAGCGCCGTGCGCCAGGCAAATTGCCCTTGAAGCTGCCACAAAAGCCCCGAACTATCGAAGTAATAACTGACGTCAGCCACCACCACGTCCGCCCAGCGCGCCATTTCGAGCGACAAGTAGTAAGGGCAAATCGCATAGGTTTCCGCCAGCGCGGCGAATTCGCTTTGGGTGAGCAGGGCTTTGTTCAAGGCATGCTCGCGCGCCGCCGGTAGTTTGTCGTAGAAGCCGTCCGCGTAACGACAGTGCTCGCCCGAGCAAATCTCTCCAGGATTGAGACAGGCTTTGTCTTTGGCGGTGATATCAACCGCGCAGAGCACCGGTTCGGCGTCTCGCGCGATCTGCTTTAAGGTGTGTATCGGCAGGTGTTTTGCCGTGCCTTTACAGGTGAGGTAGAACACTTTATTCACGGCACCGCCGGCCAGAGCCTTGAGTACTGGGAAGAGCGCAGCCAGCGTCTTGCCGGTGCCGGTCGGCGCCTCGGCCAATAAAACCCGCCCGGTGACCGCGGCTTTATAGACCGCCTCGGCCATGGTTCGTTGGCCGCGATGCATCTCGGGGAACGGCAAGCGCGCCTGCGCACACCAGTTTTGCACTTTCGCGCTGTGGCGGGCGAGCGTTTGCTGCCAGTGTTGGAATTTTGTCAGCAGCGCCTCGACAAAACTCTGCAATTCGGTGCGGGCGAAAGTTTTTTGAGTTCGGTGCTCGCGCGCCGCCGAAAGGTCGAAATAGATCAATGCGAGCTGGACCTGTTCGACCTGCTTTTCGGTACTGTAGAGCCAGCCGTAGACCTTCAACTGCGCCCAGTGCAATTGGGTTTGGTTATCCGGTATGCGCTCGGGGTTCCCGTAAAGTGTTTTGATCTCCTCTACGCAATGGCTTGCGTGGTCAATGCCATCCGCGCGCCCTTTAAGCGCAAACCCCAGTGCTTCGCCCTGCAGCGGCGCCTCGGCCTGATAATCGTCGCCGCGCGCAGCGGTTACCCGAGCGTGCCCCTCTATGCCCTCGACACCGGAGGGCGCAGCACTGAAGCCCCGCTCGAGGCTGCCGGAAGTCGCGGCGAACTCGACCAGCGTTCGCACGGCGAGCGTTTTCGGGTCGGACAATGTTCACCTCGGTTGAGGGTCTATGGGTGAGGCGCCAGTTTACTGTATAGGCGTACAGTTCGGTACCCTTGTTCTTTTGGGAGGTCTTACAATCGTTTGTGGGCCCGCGATACTTGGCGCCTGTGATCTGGGAAGGCCAAAGGCCAGAGCGGAACCTTGAATGCCAGTGAGCCATGCAGGAAACCCGTTACCAAATTTCCGCATAGCCCACCAGGCAACGTCTTTGAATAAACCGTCGGCGCCCCAAAAACTGCAAGCGGCTGTTGCTTTGGCTGGCGCATTGGCCCGGGGCTTTGCAGCCGCGCGTGCAAGCTTAGCCTCGATGGGCGTCCACGCGGACTTACGGTCATAAATTGATGCGTTCGGTTACAAGCCGCCCTCATCTGTGAGGGTATATGCCGCCACCGAATTTGCCGAAAATGTGGGTATGTAAACAATGTTCTCGCGCGGGTTCCAGCCTATGTCGGCGGTGTTTTTTTGTTCCTCACGCGTGTCCAGTAAAAGCTTTAGCTTGCCCTCTTTGACAAGATAAACCAGCCCAGCCCAGCAGCTGACGATAAAGGTATCCTCGGCAATTTGTTCCAGACCGTCGGCGTTCTCGGCAAAGCCTGCGGCTATGGCGGTTTTGCTTCCGGCTTTTTCGATCTGCCACAGCGTGTCGTTGCCGGCGACGTAGAGCCGGTCGTTGGCGTAGGTGATGCCGTTGGCGCCGGGCACCTCGGTGAGATAGTCTTCGACTGCGCCTTTGTGAATGCGGTGCACTTTGTCGGTGCGCGTGTCGGTCACGTAGATGGCGCTTTTATCGTCGACAGCGACATCGTTTAGAAAGACGGCGCCATCCACGGTAATGCGCTTTTCAATAGCAGCGGTGGCAAGGTCAATGATCAATACTTCGTCGATATCGGTGACAATCAATTTGCCGTCGTGGGTGGCAAGACCTTTCGGTGCATTCAAACCGCTTAGCCAGTCGGCGTCTATTATCTCTCCGGCCAAACTCATTTTGGCGATACCGCCCTTACCGTCTTTTTCGGTGGCGGAGCCCTCGATTTGCGATACTAGAAGAAACCCCTCCGGGCCCTCGCCGATCATCAATACCGATTCGGGTGTGCGAAGCCCCGATGTGGACCAGAGTTCGGAAAGCCCAACATCCGCAAAGCTCGGCGGCGTGAACGCAAGCAAAAGTGGCAATATCCAGAATCTCATTAATTTCTCCTAGTTTGGGAAACCTCAAAAAGCGTTCAAAGGCGCTTGACCTCGCGCAAGCTGCTCGAATTAAAACAAATTTTTAACAACCGTGCCTTAAGTATCGGTAGGCGCCACGGCTTTGCATTCTCCGAACAAGGCCCCGGTCGAGGCGCTGAAGCGCTTTTCGATAATAAAAAAGCCGTGAGTGCAAAACTGTGTGTCGGTGAGTATTTGAAGTAGACGCTGTTCCATAAACGCTTCGAGCCGTTGATGCGCTTTGCGCAGAGCGTTGATTTCGCGTCTATTGGGTACAGCCGGCATACGCCTGTCCGCACTTGTGGGCGCACTCTGTCGCGCGCCGTTACGGCGTTCAGTCGCGGGCTCTTTCGCCTGGACTTCTACCTGCAGGTGGAACTGCCGCATCTGCAACTGGTTGACGTCTGCAATAAACGATTCGCTGTAGATAGGCGCGGACGACGCACACCCGAGTAACAAGGCGCCGATAATAAACGGCAACAAAACTTTAAAACGGATAAGCATAACCGGTTACTCAATATCGTTCGGGCAGGCAGCACTTCCAAGGCCGAACGCGGATGACCTACGGCTCGCCCAAAACGGCGCGCACAGCACTGATGGAACGGCGTATCGCCGAGAGAGGTTTGGGTGTCGCGGCTCTGCGCCGACTCGAAACCCTTTTTGGTCTGACAGTTCGGGTGAGGCTAAAACCCTTTTGCGACGGTGTCAAGTTTGTGGATGTCCACATTTTGCGTTGCGTCCGAAGTACCAAATCTTGTTGCTGACCGTATTTCTCGTCCTCTAATTCATTAAAGCAATAAGCGCTTAAGCATTGGTTCAGCCTTTGCACCTTAGGCTGGTCGAAACCACTACGCGAATACGCTGTCTTACAGGCGAGGGCTCGATATATGCGATTTTTGAACGCGACACTGGCATTACTGCTTTTGATTTCACTGACCGCCTGTGAAGGTAATTCGCGCTCGGTCTACCACAGTGACACGCCGGAGCTGTTGGGCTTCTATGTGATCGACTCCGACGGGGTCAGCAGCGAATTCGCCCAGGACGAACCGATGATCATCGACCCTTACACTCAGGACGGCTTTTTTGATGTCTACTGGTATGCATCCAGCTTTTACGATTACCAGGTGTATCTGAGCGTGAACGACCGTCCGGGACTTGTCGGTGCCATTTATATCAAAGACGACCTTTGCGGAATCGACTCGTTCTGCGACCACGACGGCTCGTACATGTGCCAATACACAGCCGACTATTACCTCGCTTGCGGTTTGGATGTGCCCGAAATTGAGAGCACTTACGTCGATGTCAGAAGCCTGATAGACACGATACCGGACAACCTCTTTCTGAATTTCGAGGTCTGCAATACCAGCGACCGATACTGCGAAATTCAAAGCGTACCGGTGCGTATGTATTAGTGCGACTGTTCAAACTTTTTAGCGCGCAGACAAACGCTCTGGCGCAGCGGACGGTTATCGAATTTTTCACATGACCCACTGACCGCTAGACGGCGGCTACTGGTTTCGGCGTCGCTCATTGTGCGTTCCACGCAGTAACTTCGGGCCCTGAGCTTGGCGCCGACGGTTAGTCCTTCAGCGATTTAAGAACGTGGTTGCTGACTTTATATATCACTAGAAATAAGACGATAGCGGCCACCCAGTAAAGGGCAGTGTTGAGGTGGGGCTCTAAAAAGTCGACCAAAACGTATGTCAGGGCCGCTGCTAAAGCCATCGCGGGTAATGCGGTCACGTAAAATTCTCCGCTGAGTTGACGAAATTGAACAGCCTTCGGCATCTGTTCAGTTTAGACAACTCGAGAAGGGATGTCCTTGTTGGCGGGCGGCGCTTCAATCACCGCGGTTCGGGCGTGCAAGCGGGGCCGCCCCAGCCGATTATTGAAGGTCAATAACCTGCTGAGGCGTAATCGATATTGTAAATGTGTTCGTCGACGCGAATGATTTCGCTTTGGTAGGTGCCATTGGCGAACAATTCGTAAACCCTGTAGCCGGGCATGGCGTTGTCGACCATGAACTCGTCGCACAGAGGTTTGAATTGAATGCCGGTAGAGGGTGTCGCTATTAGATCGACGCCGTTTCGCGACTTGTGAAAAGCCTGATGCACATGCCCCCAGGAAATGGCTTTGATATTGGTGAACCTGTCGGTTATTGCGAAGAATTCGGCGGCGTTACTGACCACATATTGATCGAGCCAAGCGCTGCCGACCGGCACCAGTTGATGGTGCAAAAATATCATGGTGGGGGCTTCCGGCTCTGCGCTTAACAAGGCGTCGAGGCGCTCGAGTTCGCTTTGCGGCAGTTCGCCCCGCTCTTCAAACGGCACGCGTGAGTTCAGCAGTATCAGCCGCCAACCGCCGATGGA
>CAZING010000174.1:0-5956 GCA_964540505.1 uncultured Cellvibrionaceae bacterium
TGGTAGGACTTGGCCTGTACAGCCGCGACCTGTTGGCGCCGGCACTGCAATTGACCGAGCACTGCGAGTTGCGCGGTTTGGTTTCGGGCAGCCCAGAAAAGCTTGCGCAATGGCAGAAGAAATACGCCATCCCCGATGGCAACCTGTATAACTACCAAACCATGGCGGACGCGGCCAACAACCCCGATATCGACGTGATGTATATCGTTCTGCCAACCTTTCTGCACAAACAGTATTCCGTCATTGCCGCCAACGCGGGCAAGCACGTCTGGTGCGAAAAGCCCATGGCGATGACGGTGACCGAGTGCCAAGAGATCATCGACGCCTGCAATAAGAATAAAGTGAAGCTCAGCATCGGCTATAGAGTGCATCACGAACCGAACACCCAGACCGTGATGAAGTTTGCCGAAACCAAGCCGTACGGGGCGCAAAAAAGCCTGATAGCCAAGGCCGGTTATCGCGGCAACGGCGCCGCGCAAACCGATTGGCGAATGAACCAGAACCAAGGCGGCGGCGCGCTTTACGATATGGGCGTATACGCGATTAACGGCGCCCGACTCGCCTCGGGTTTAGAGCCTGTGTCGGTCAGCGCGGTGCACAAAACCGCACGCCCCGAATTGTTTAAAAATGCGGACGAAACCACCGAATTTACGCTCGAGTTCGCGGGCGGTTTAAGCGCCGAGTGCGCCACCAGCGTTGGCGAGAATTACAACCTGCTGCGCGTCAATTGCGAAAACGGTTGGTATCAATTGCAACCCATGCAGGCGTACACGGGCGTTGCTGGCACCACCAGTGACGGGCGCAAATTGGATAAATTCATCGCCAACCAGCAGGCGGCGCAAATGGATAATGACGCTCTGGCGATCATTAACAACACGGCCGTGATGGTACCGGGCGAAGAGGGCCTTATGGATATCCGGGTGGTCGAAGGCGCTTTGCGGTCCGCAAAAAATGACGGCCAGAAAGTGACGCTTTAGTGGGCGATTCGCTAAGGGGCCATGCCGGAAGTTAGTCGGCTAAAAAGCATAGCCCGAGCGTTAACACCAAGGCAGGGAAGCGAATGGGCAGAGTGCCGATTTGAACTTCTCCCGACGCCCAGATGAACGCGCGGGCGCAGCGCACACTTACCTGATTTTCGGCGTGGCCCGTTGGCGCTTGGAAGCCTTTCATAAAAGCGGTGCAGGTCAGTGGCGCGTTAAGAGGCCAGGTGAACTCCCCAAACCTTGCCTCGCGACGCGCGCCTTATGAAACGCGGCAAATCAGCGCTGTCAGCTACATGCAGGGCGCGCCGGTGGCGACGTTTATTGTGCTTTAACTATTTCGGGCAATAACAACTGATACGGACATAACCATGCGCGCTTGGCTTGCGATTTTGCTTCTCGGGACGGTTTCTCTTTTCTCTTACGCCCAGACGACCGGCTCGGCCACAGACCCCAAGCCTTGGATTCCCAAGGCGCTCGAACCCTGGCAAAGCTGGGTGCTGCACCAACACCCGGACGCGGACTGTCCGTTTCTAAATGACGCGAAAGAGCGCGTCTGTGCTTGGCCCCGAGGCCTGGTGCTGCAACTGGATGACAGCGGCGGGCAATTCCAACTCACCGTGACCGCCGCCAGCGACACCTGGTTGACGCTGCCGGGCTCGACGGCGCACTGGCCGAAAGACGTTCGCTTGCATCTCAACGAACCGACTGCGACCGCGGGCCCAGCGGTAGCCGTGGTCAGCAGCGATGGGCGCCCCCGAGTGTGGCTAAAAAAAGGCACACAAACGCTCAGCGGCCACTTCAGCTGGCAAGAGCTGCCGGAGCACTTGCAGTTACCAGAAACCGTTGCCCAGGTGCAGCTATCGCTGAACGGTACCGCCGTGGTGCCGCCCGATCGCAATAAAGACGGCAAGCTTTGGCTCAAGCGCCCACTGCCGGAAGCTTTACGGCAACCCGAGCACGACCGGCTAAGCGTTCAGGTGTTTCGCAAAATCTACGACGGCCAACCGCAAGTGGTCACCACCGAGCTACAGCTGCAAATCAGCGGTCGGGCGCGCGAGGTGACGCTCGGCCCAATTTACCCCGAGGGCTTCACCCCCAGAGACCTCACAAGCGCGCTGCCTGCGCGCGTCGGCCCGCAAGGTCAGGTCACAATCCGGGTAAAACCCGGCCGCTATCAACTGCGGCTCGATGCGCACAGCTTGCAGCCGCACAATACTTTTGCGTTTGCCGCCGAAGCGCGCCAAGGCCCCTGGCCCGACCAAGAGGTTTGGGCGTTTGCCGCCGAACCGCAGTTGCGCTCGGTGCAGGTCACCGGCGCCGCGGTGATAGACGCCAGTCAGACCAACCTGCCCGTCGCCTGGCGGTCGCTGCCCACTTACTTACTGGAGACAGGCGACACTCTGACTTTAAACGAGCAATTTCGGGGCGACCCGAACCCTGCCAGCAATGTGCTCAAACTTTCGAAATCCGTTTGGCTGGACTTCGACGGTGAGCAGATGACCGCTCGCGACCGAATAACCGGTCAACTCACCAGCGGCACTCGCCTTGAAACGCAACCGCTCTACGACCTGGGTCGCGTGTCGGCCGACGGCCAAGGGCTTCTGATCACCACTTTGGCGGGCGCCCAAAGCGCCGGGGTAGAGTTGCGACGGCGACAACTCGATTTAGAAGCCGTCAGCCGTCTGCCGCGCCAAGCGCAGATGCCGGTCAGCGGATGGCAGCAAACCTTTACCGAGGTCGACACCCGCTTACAACTGCCGCCCGGCTGGTCCGCTTTGCACATCTCCGGAGCAGATCGAACCAGCGGTACCTGGCTCAGCCGCTGGAACCTGTGGGATATTTTTCTTGTGCTCGTCATCAGCGTCGCCCTTTTTCGGGTCGCGAGCTTACCCGTCGGGCTCTTGACTTTGGCGACGCTTTTGTTGGTATTCCATCGCGCCTCGGCGCCGGTGCTGCCTTGGTTGAACTTCGCCGCCTGCTTTGCTTTGGTGCCTTTTGCTCGCGGGCGCTTTAAGACCTGGCTTAACGGTTATCTGGCCGTGAGTATCGGCGCGACCCTGCTGTTATGCTTACCGTTTTGGGTGCAGGAGTCGCGCTCGGCCATTTACCCTCAGTTAGCGCGAGCCACCACCGCCGCCTTTAGCCCTGCCGATCTTAGCGACACAGTCGCACCCGCGCTGATGCAGACGAGCGATGCGCTGCTAGAAAAAGCCGCCCCGGCCGCTGCGCGTCAAAGCCTGCGTGCGCCGCCGGTCTATCACCTCGAATACAGCCCCGATCAAAGAATTCAGGTCGGCCCCGGTCAACCCGAATGGCAGTGGCGGGAGCTGCACGCGCACTGGAGCGGGCCGGTGCTGGAACACGAGACTTTCAGCGTGCACTTGGTCGGACCCTGGCTCAACCGCCTGGGGCACCTGCTCAGCGTGCTTTTGGTGGCCGCCCTGCTGGCCGCCATGATCCTGCGCTTTAGGGCCACAGGCGCTGGCATTACTCTGCGCAGTTTTAAAGGGGGCGGCGCCGCCTTGGTGGTGTTGGCTCTGTTGGCCGCCGAGCAAAAAACCTACGCCGACCCGGTGATTGACCAAGAGCTGTTGACCCGTCTCGAAGAGCGACTGCTGGCACCGCCGCACTGCCTGCCCGAATGCACCGCGATAGAACAGCTGCAGGTCGTCGCGCAAGACCCGTCGCTTCAGCTGTCGATGATTGTCCACAACCAACAAGCGTTGGGCGTGCCCTTGCCGGGCGCGTTCGACAGCTGGTGGCCGCAAAGCATTTTGCTGGACGGCGAGCCGGTCGCGCCCTTGCACGCGCGGGCCGGGAAGCTTTATGTGTATCTGCAACCGGGGCGCCACAGCCTGTCATTAAGTGGCAGTCTTCGCGACCTTCGCTCGTTTGAGCTCGATTTTCACCAAGCCTTGCACAACGTCGAGGTCCGCGCCGACGGCTGGACCGTTTCGGGGCTGCCCTCGCGGCAACAATCCAGCCGTTTGTTGAGCTTCGCGCGCATCCCGCCAAGCGCCGGCGAACCCGCGGCCGAGGACCGAGAGGACCGGCTCACCCCAGCACCGGTCGAGGGTTTCGTAAGCGTCAGCCGCGAGCTTCGACTGGGCCTGGAATGGACCACCCACACAAAGATAACCCGCATAGCGCCGGCGAGCGGCGCCTTGCAAATCGCGCTACCGCTGTTGCCGGGAGAAGCGCCGGTCAGTGGCGAGCGCAACCCCGACGGCACCATGGATCTTCGTCTTGGGCCCGACGACAAAACCTTAGAGTTTTCGGCGTTGCTGCCCATCACCGACAGCCTGACTCTGACCGCTGCCGAGCAAGCGCGCTGGACCGAAGTTTGGCGTGTGGTCGCAGGGCCAATGTGGCACGTGGCCTACCTCGGTCCGCCGAGCCTCGCCGGCCAAAGCGCCTATGTCGAGCCGAGCTGGCAGCCGCGCCCAGGAGACACCCTGCAGTTAACGATATCGCGCCCCGAACCGGTTGCGGGTCGGGATTTTGCAATCGACCAACTGAACCTCGACCACCAGCCCGGCGATAAAGTCAGCCAAAGCGAGCTGAACATGTCGATTCGCGCGAGTTTCGCCAGCCGCATGACGCTGCCGCTGCCCGACGGGGCGAAGCTGACCCGCGTCGCCGTTAACGGCGTCGATACGCCCATCGCTCAGAACGAGCACCGCTTAGACCTGCCTGTGACACCCGGCACCCAATCGGTCACGGTCGCCTGGCAGACACCCGGCGGCGTCGAGACGGTAACGCGCATGCCCCGCTTGGCGCTTGGCGCCGAGGCCAGCAATATCAGCCTCTCTTTGCGGTTGCCGCCCGATCGCTGGCTGCTCGCCACAGGCGGGCCGGCGCTTGGACCGGCGATTCTATTCTGGGGGGTGTTGGCGACCGTACTGTTGCTCGCCGCAGGCCTTTCGCGCACGCAACTCACACCGCTTAAAACCTGGGAGTGGCTGGTCTTGGCTTTGGGCGTCGCCACGGTGCACCTTGGCGTGTTGGCGCTGGCCGCGGGCTGGTTTATCGCGCTGACGCTGCGCGGTCGGGTGATGAAGCCACCGCTGAAATCCACGTTCAACGCGCTGCAGGTGCTGTTGATAGTTTTCTCTGTGGTCACTTTGGTGGCGCTTGCCGCAAGCATACCGTCGTCGCTGCTGTCGCGGCCCGATATGTATGTCACCGGCAACGGCTCCTACGCCCACGCTCTCAATTGGTACTACGACCGCAGCACCTCCGATTTGCCTGAGGCCTGGGCATTTTCGCTGCCGCTTGGCGCGTACCGATTGTTGATGCTGGTGTGGAGCCTCTGGTTGGCGTTCGCTCTTATGCGATGGTTGAAGTGGGGCTGGCAGCAACTGCACACCGGCGCCTTTTGGGTGCAACCGCCACCGCCCCCAAGCCGGGTATCGGCGCCCGGCGCGAGTCGGGATAACGCCGAGCAAACGCAGAAAGACGCTTAAAAGCAAACCGGCGAAACTGTAATAGCCGCAGTTTCGCCGGTTCACACATGGCCCAAGCCGCGCCGCCGCCATCCCCGCCGGTCAAAATAAATATTTGACTCGGCTCTCACTTGTCTATACTCTGGTTCGCAGCTAAAGAAAACTCTACTATTTAAATCCTTCATTTCGTTGTCTTATTCGTAATTCTTCGTCCTGCAGTTTCTAAGTCCCAGTGTGATTCCCTAGCTATACCTGCCCTACAAGGGCGTTCTTTTTTACTTCAGGATATTTTTATGTCGAACACAGTTAACGGCACCGTAAAGTGGTTTAACGAAGCGAAAGGTTTTGGTTTTATCGAACAGAGTTCAGGCCCCGATGTTTTCGCGCACTTCAGCGCCATCTCTGGCTCGGGTTTTAAGACTTTGGTCGAAGGCCAAGCGGTTGCATTTACCGTAACTCAAGGCCAGAAAGGCCCGCAAGCCGAGAACATCGTAGCGGTTTAACGCTGCCAAAAGTCGGTAATTATGA
>CAZING010000175.1:0-5879 GCA_964540505.1 uncultured Cellvibrionaceae bacterium
CAAAGTTTCTTCGCTGTCGGCGTCTTCTATCTGTGCGCTTGTGTAAACGCCAAAGTTTGGGAGAATCGACCCGTCTCCGGCGCTGCCGCCTCTTTCAAACGCTGCCTGTGAGAGCTTCGGTGCGCCCACCTCGCGCAGGCCTCTGCCCAACTGGTTCAGCCGAGTGCCAACCATATTTGACTGGAACTCGAGCGCGTTAACGCCCAAGCGGGCTATGGACAGCGTCTCTTCCGGCGCGATTTCGCGCAAAACCGCCTGCGCGGCGTCCGGGTCTGCGGCGGCGAGCGCGAAAAAATCTTCGCAGCGCGCCGCGAGTGCCGCACTCGCAGGCGGCAGCTCTGTCGCTGCCAAGCCGGCCAATTGGTGACAAGCGCGTTCGATCGCAACCGCTACACTGCGCATATTGCTGCCCATGCCCGCGCGCTCAGCCATGGCGGGGTTAACGGTAATGACAACGTTCGCGGTGGCGGTTTCGGTAACCCCGCCATCGACCGTGAATATCGTATAGCTGAACCTGTCTTCGCCGATAAAGTCTGCGTTTGGCCTGTAGGTGACCGCACCTGCGCCGCTGACCGAGACGGTACCAAAGGCGGGTTGGGTGACGCTTTGAGGGTCGAGCTCTGGGGTGAGCCCGGCGGAGTCCGAGTCGTTACTGAGGACGTCGATGGTAATTGGCGTATTCGCCGGGATGTTTCGGATATCGTCTACGGCCACCGGAGCCGCCTGCGCATTAAGATAGAAAACGCACGCGAGCGTGCCGAAACATAAACGTGTTCGATTGGTCATAATTCGTCCCTGTGTTGACTTCCATTTGATCGCTAAGAGGCGCGATTATATAAGCATATCCGCGAACCGCAAATCGACCCGCCTGAAACGCATTCGCGGCAAGTGTGACGCTGTGGCCCGAGGTCGCGAGTGTTGCGCCGCCAAGACATAGGTCGTCGTCGAAGTTCGACGATGGTATCTAGGGGCGGGCGTTACAATTCGCACCCTTGCGCGGTTTCTAGGATAATGCCCTCATTTTTGGACCCAATGCCCCGAGATGACTCAGAACCGTGAAATACCGAATAATGTGACGAGCCTTCGAGACACGCTTAAGGATGTCACACTGGCGGCCGAGCACCGCCTCAAAAAGCAGTGGCGCGCGCTACAAAAGCGCAAAGCAGCTGGGCAACCGAGCTCGACAGCCGAACAGAAGTTTTTACAAAACCTCGCCAAGGCAGAAGCGGAGTTGGCGGCAAAGCGCGTCATGCAACCTGCGGTGACCTATCCCGAGGCGCTGCCTGTGAGCGCCCGAAAGGACGAAATTGCGGCTTTGCTTCAGGCTCATCAGGTGGTGGTGCTTGCCGGTGAAACCGGGTCTGGGAAAACCACTCAACTTCCCAAAATTTGTTTGGAAATTGGCAGAGGTGTTCGCGGCAAAATCGGTCATACTCAGCCGCGGCGCATTGCCGCAACTACAGTCGCCAACCGAATTGCGCAAGAGCTTAAAGTTTCAGACGGCGAAGCGGTGGGCTTTCAGGTTCGCTTCAGTGATCGCACCAGTGCCAATACCTACATTAAGGTCATGACCGACGGCATTCTGCTGGCGGAAATAAAATCGGACCCGTTGCTGCTTCAATACGATACGATCATTATCGACGAAGCGCACGAGCGCAGTCTTAACATCGATTTTCTTCTGGGTTATTTGCACAGCCTGCTGCCCAAAAGACCCGATTTAAAACTCATAATTACTTCCGCAACGATAGACCTCGAGCGTTTTTCTGCACACTTTGATAACGCTCCAATTATTGAGGTGTCGGGGCGCACATTTCCGGTGGACATTCAGTATCGGCCGCCCGAGAACTCCGATGACGACCTGAACGGCCAAATTATCGCAGCCCTTGAAGAAATCACCGCGATGCCCAGAAGAGAACACCCGGATATTTTGGTGTTTTTAAGCGGTGAGCGTGAAATACGCGAAGCAGCCCAGGCCATTCGCAAAGCGGCGTTTCCACAGCTGGAGGTGTTGCCGCTCTATGCCCGATTGAGCATAGCCGAGCAGACCCGTGTGTTTAGCCCGCATCGCGGTCGTCGGGTGGTTCTTGCTACTAATGTTGCCGAGACCTCCATTACCGTGCCGGGCATTGGCTATGTGATAGACCCAGGCACCGCGCGAATCAGTCGTTACAGCCTACGCACAAAGGTTCAAAGGCTGCCCATAGAACCCATTTCACAAGCGAGTGCCAACCAGCGGGCAGGCCGCTGCGGGCGAGTGGCCGACGGGCTTTGTATCCGACTTTACAGCGAGGAGGATTTTCTCACCCGCCCAGAGTTCACAGACGCGGAAATCTTGCGCACCAATTTGGCCTCGGTTGTCCTGCAAATGCTGAATCTCAACGTTGGCGAAATACATAAGTTCCCGTTTGTGGACCCGCCGGACAACCGCTTAATCAAAGATGCGTTCAAACTGCTCGAAGAGTTGCAAGCGGTGGACGCGCACAACAGGTTAACGGTCATAGGTCGCCAGTTGACCGAACTCCCGCTCGATCCACGTCTTGGGCGGATGGTCGTGGCGGCGGCGCAAATGGGCTCACTTCGCGAAGTGTTAATTATTGCATCGGCATTGACGATACAAGACCCACGAGAGCGCCCGGCAGAAAAACAGCAGGCCGCCGATCAACAGCACCGCCGCTTCTGGCATGAAGAGTCGGATTTCTTAGCATTGGTAAACCTTTGGCAATACGCCGAGGATCAACGCACCAAACTCAGCCAGAACCAGTGGCGAAAACAGGCGGCTGCGGAGTTTATCAACCATTCGCGTTTGCGAGAATGGCGAGAGCTGCACCATCAGGTGCATATCGCAGTTCGCAAAGTGGGCTTGCAAGCAAACCGCGAAGCGGCCTCTTATGAGGCCGTTCACTCGGCTTTACTAACCGGTCTTATCAGCAACGTCGCGTTAAAAAGCGAAGAAAACTCGGATTTCGATTACTACGGTACGCGCAATCGAAAGCTGCATATTTTCCCAGGCTCCAGCCAAGCGAAAAAACGACCCAAGTGGCTTGTGGCGGCGCAGATGATCGAGACGAGTAGGGTATTCGCCCATATTGTGGCTCGAATCGAGCCGGATTGGGTTCTGCGCGCCGCCGCGCACCTTTTGAAACACCATTATTACGAACCTCGCTACAGCACCAAAACCGGCCAGGTAATGGCCTACGATCGGATTACTCTATTGGGCTTAATCGTCGCGGATCGACAGCGCGTAAACTATTCGCTTATAGACCCAGTGTTGGCGCGAGAAGTCTTTATTCGCCAGGCCTTGGTCGAAGGCGGTTATCTGAAGGCGCGACCGGCACCTGGGCGTTTTTATAAGCTTAACCGGGATAAAATTGCCGAAGTTGAGGCGCTGGAGGCCAAATCGAGAAGGCGGGATATTCTGGTCAGCGACCAAGTCGTTTTTGATTTCTACAACGAACGAATTCCTGAAACGGTCGTAAACCTCGCGAACTTCGAACATTGGCGAAAGAAAGCCGAGATCGCGCAGCCCGGGCTGCTCGAAATTCCGCAAGATCGGCTTATGCAACACGCCGCACAAGATATCACTCAAGCGCAATTCCCTAACGAGTTAACTGTAGCCGGTATGGTCTTGCCCTTGACCTATCACTTTGAGCCGGGCCACCCAGATGACGGTGTCAGTATTGGCATACCGATCGAGTTGTTGCAGTCGTTTCCGGAACACCGGTTGCAGTGGCTAGTGCCGGGCATGCTGCGCGAAAAATGCATAGTGATGGTCAAAAGCCTGCCCAAACAGTGGCGCAAACGTTTTGTGCCTGTGCCGGATTTTGTCGACCGCGCGCTGAACGGCTTGACTTCGTCAAACGCACCATTGACCGATGCACTTAGTGAACAACTTCAACGCATTATTGGTCAGCCCCTTCCCAAAGATATCTGGGGCGAGCTTAATATTGACGACTATTATCGGTTTAACATTCACGTGCTGGACGACCGGGGTAAGGTACTTGCTCGAAGCCGTAATCTAGCGGATTTGCGGGCACAATACCGGCAAAAGGTTCAAAGCAGTATCAAATCCGCCGGCAGCGAGATCGAGCGGGAAGACTTGGACGGTTGGACCTTCGGGGATTTTCCGAAAGAGGTTTTATTACGACGAGGCCAGGTGTCGGTCAAAGCGTTTCCGGCGTTGGTTGCCACGGGGCAGAACGTCGATTTACGGGTTCTCGACGACCCGATCGCCGCAAAATTTGCCAGTGAAAAAGGCACCTGTGTGCTGCTGGCAAAAAAAAGTCAACAAAGCGTTAAATACTTGCAGAAGTCGTTGCTTAAAAACCGCGATTTAGGTTTGAGCGTCGTGGATCTTGGCAGTAAATCCGAGGTCATTGACGATATTGTTCTTGCGTCAATCCAAAGGTGTTGCCTGACAGACGGCTTGCCTGCCAATACCGACGAATTCGACGCAGCGGCGGCAAAGCTTGGCAATCTGGTCGGCATCGCCAACGACTATGAGCAATTGCTTTTGTCGCTTCTGCAAGATGTAGTACAAATCAAAAAGCGCATGAAAGAATCGCGACACCAGCTGCAACTTGCCTTTACTTACCGCGACCTCCAAACCCAGTTGCAAGGGTTGATGCACAAAGGGTTTTTGTTCGCCACACCCTGGCCGTGGCTAAAGCAGTACCCGCGCTATTTAAAAGCGATCCAAGTCCGTTTGGATAAAGCCCCGCAGCAAGTTCAAAAAGACCGCCTTGCAATCGCCACAGTAGAGGCCTTGTGGGCGGCGCACCTGACCCGGCTCGAAACCGAAGGCCCGGCAAGTTTCCACGCAAACCCAGACTGGCAACAATACCGTTGGATGATAGAAGAGTTGCGGGTGTCTCTGTTTGCCCAGGCCCTTGGCACCGTTTCGCCAGTATCCGAAAAGCGGCTTAATAAACTTTGGCAGCAGAGTTTATAATAGGCGAGGGCCGGTTAATCAATTCAAGCTTCCCATCCAGAACCGGCACTAGCGACAGGGCGCAGTGTCGCCCGCGGCCCGACAGGTTGTCGTTTTATTTTGCCTGCAACCAGCACCTTTGTCATAAAAATGAAGTAAATCTTTAATAGATTGCCTGTGGCCTTTACCGCGCAGGAATAAATGACATTCCCGCGCACGCTTAGGCATTTTGATCATTCTAATTTTTGGGAGTCCACATGAAGAAGTCCTTACTTATAGCGGCTGGTTTAGCTTCGTTTGCCATTGCCGACGCCTCTGCCGAGATCGATTTCTACGGTAAAGGCAATGTCAGTCTTGAAGCGGTGAGCGAGGGCGGTGCGGATACATCCGAATTGCGCAGCAATAGCTCCAGAATCGGCATCAAGGGCAGCGAGCCGATCAGTGAAAGCTTGCAGGCCATATACCAGCTCGAATACCAGGTCACGATCGACGACAGCACCACTTTCAGCCAGCGCAATATATTTATTGGGGTCAAAGGCGATTTCGGTACCCTACAGGCCGGTCATTTTGATACCCCGCTTAAGCAGGTCCAAAACAAGGTGGACCTTTTCAACGACCTTCGCGGCGATATTAATAGCGTAGTCACTTATAACGACAACCGAGCCAGCAACAGTGTGATGTACACCTCACCGGTACTTGGGGACGTTTTTCAGGGCTATGTGGACTACATCAATTCCGAAGACGAAGACGTTGACGCGGGTGTATCGGTGGCCCTTACCTTCACCTTGGACCGGCTTTATATCGCGTTGGCTGCGGATGAAAACGTCGAGCAAGAGGATGCGAGCGCATTGCGACTGGTCATGCAATATCAGTTCGACCGTGTTCAGCTGGGTCTATTGGCCGAAGACTCGGAAACGGCCGGTGGCGAGAGCGAATCGGCCGTCATGGCCTC
>CAZING010000176.1:0-1758 GCA_964540505.1 uncultured Cellvibrionaceae bacterium
GGTATGCCGCCTACTTCGTCGAGGATGAACCCGCAATCAAAGAAAGCCATTTCACCGCTTATATAGCAACGGGTGTCTGGCACCACTATTTAATTACCCGAGACCGCGAATTTCTAAACGCGATGTTCCATTGTGTTGAAGGCGCGGTTGATTGGGTGTTGGCGTTACAGCACCCAGAGGGCGAGGTTGCCTGGGCGGTCGATAGCGCAGGCATTGCCTGTGCCGACGCCCTAGTAACAGGCTGCAGCTCGATACTGCGCAGCCTCGAATGCGCTTGCAAAATCGCCGAGGAACTCGCCCGCCCCCGACCGCAATGGCGGCGTGCGGGTAAGCGATTGGCGCAAGCGCTGCAAATGAAACCGCAGCGCTTCGATCGCACCTGGGCGCCCAAAACACGTTTTGCGATGGACTGGTTCTATCCGATTCTCGCCGGGCTTTACAGCCCCGAGACCGCGCAAGCTCGGCTTAACGCACGCTGGCATGAATTTGTAAAAGAGGGGCTTGGTTGTCGCTGTGTCAATGACGAACCCTGGGTCACTTTCGCCGAAACTGCGGAATTGATTATCGCCCTCGTGGCCGCCGATAAACGAGAATCCGCATTGGCAATGTTCACCGATTTGGCGCCTTGGAAGACAACTCAAGGGGCTTACCAAACCGGTTATGTGTATACCGACGACGCAATCTGGCCAACCGAAACAACAAGCTGGACAGCCGCCGCAGTGCTGCTTGCCGCAGACGCGCTCTGGCAACTGACACCGGCGCACCGTTTATGGGTTCAAAGAAGCGCATTTTTATAACGCCAAATGAACAACCCAAAGTCCGACGCTTAAATGCACGCATTTGCGAACCTGCCTGTTTAAGAGGTAGGCAAACCGGCCGCAAAGCGGCATAATCGGCCCGTACCGTGTTTCTATCTAACCGGTTACTATTAGGCGCTTTTCAATATTCGTTAATAATAATTCTAAGCTGCCTATTTTTTAATCTAACGACGTCTGACTCAAATTTGGCACACCGTGATCAAAAGGAAAGAGAACATATGATACGTTCACGCACTAAACTGCTTGCAGCACTCATACTGGCCGGCGCTACGCCACTGGCCCACGCCGGCTTCACGATCAGCCCGATGGCGGGGCAACTGCTTTTGGATAACGACATCGGCCTTGAAAACGAAGTTTTCGGTTCTATTGCCGTCGGTTACCAGTTCGACAGCCCTCTAGCGCTGGAACTCAGCTACCTGCATTCAGCGCCGGATTTGAGCCACGCCTCTTGGGACATTGAGTTCAAACAGATTCGTCTGGATGCGCTGTATCATTTCAATCGTGGCGAAACCGTCATCCCTTACCTTCTGCTTGGCGGCGGTCATCAAATATACGACCTAAGCAATCTGGACTATGAGAGCTCCCTTTTTAACGCCGGCGGCGGTATCAAAGCGATGATCACGGGCGGCCTGTCTCTGCGCACAGAGCTTCGCCTGTTCTCCGATGTGGACATGGAGTGGACCTCCTATGCTGTGGGGATTGGCCTGAACTACGAGTTCGGTTACTCCGCCAAAGACACACCGACAGCGGTGAGCACTTTGCCTGCAGATTCCGACAATGACGGCGTACCCGACAGCCGAGATAACTGCCCCGGCACAGCAAGCGGTGTTCGTGTGGACGCGAACGGCTGCGAAATGGTAGTGGATACCGACGGTGATGGCGTTGCCGATGCAATGGACGACTGCCCAGACACCTCCGCTGGCGCAGCTGTAGACAGCAA
>CAZING010000176.1:1858-3288 GCA_964540505.1 uncultured Cellvibrionaceae bacterium
CCGATGCAATGGACGACTGCCCAGACACCTCCGCTGGCGCAGCTGTAGACAGCAAAGGTTGCTACATCATTATTACCGAGACCAAAGAGGTCAACCTGCGCATCAACTTTGCCCTCAACTCAAATGAAGTACCGCCAAGCCATTTCAGCGACATTCAAGAAGTCGCCGATTTCATGAAGCAGTACCCGCTGACCGAAGTCGAAGTGGCCGGTCACACGGACGATCGCGGTCGTGAAGATTACAACCAAAGGCTCTCCCAGCAACGCGCGGAATCCGTAGCCAAAGTGTTGACCTCGGAGTTCGGCGTTCCCGCTTCGCGAATCAAAGCTGTTGGCTATGGTGAATCCCAGCCGGCATTTGACAACTCAACGGCCGAAAACCGAGCGAAGAACCGACGCGTCACAGCAACTGTTTCCGCCAAAGTCGAAACCATAAAACAATAAAGCTGTATTCACTTAATCGAGGGGTAAAGAGTGGAAGAAAACATTCAGCAAATGATCGACCAAGCGCCGGCGTTCGTCGCCACATACGGCTTGAAGATTGTTGCAGCGATTCTGATTTATATTATCGGAAAGATGTTCGCTCAATGGCTTTCGGGTTTTCTCGGAAGCACGCTAGAGAAGCGAGGCGTCGACGGCACTGTGTCGCGCTTTTTGAAAAACCTCGCTTTCTATGGCCTGCTCACGATGGTGGTAGTCGCAGCGCTCGGGCAATTGGGCTTGCAGACCGCCTCTTTCGTGGCCATTATCGGCGCTGCAGGTTTGGCGATCGGTTTTGCTCTACAGGGCTCACTTGCCAATTTTGCTGCGGGGGTCTTATTGATCACCTTTCGGCCATTCAAGGCAGGTGACTATGTAGAAGCCGGCGGCACAGCGGGTGTGGTCAAGGATGTTTCCATTTTTACCACCACTTTGATGTCCCCCGATAACGTCACCATCATAGTGGCCAACGGCGCGATATTCGGTAGCAACATTCACAATTACTCGACCGCCCCCGATCGGCGCGTCGATTTGGTTGTGAGAGTCAGCTACAAAAGCGATATCGATCAGGTAAAAAGGGAGTTGAGGGCGTTGGCCGAGGCGGACGATCGAGTCTTGAAAGACAAGCCCGTCACCATTGCGGTGATGGAGCTTGCCGATTCTTCGATGAAATTCGTCTTCAGACCCTGGGTGGCCTCTAGCAATTACTGGCCGGTAAAATTCGATCTGACTGAAGCTGTCAAAAAGCGGTTTGATGAAGTCGGCATCGAAATCCCCCTTCCCCAAATGGATCTCCGCTTGGACAAGCCCGAAGCGGCCTGACAAGCTCCCGCAGCTTACCGAATCGCAATCCACAAGCCGGCAGCCGCCGGCTTTTTTATGGGCGCGACGTTTATAAAACGTTGCGTCTTACGCGTGTCTCTCTTCGAAAAAAATTTCAACACCGCGCGC
>CAZING010000176.1:3388-5841 GCA_964540505.1 uncultured Cellvibrionaceae bacterium
TTTTGTTTGTACGAGGGTTGCGAGGCCATGGCCCCGCGGGGCTTGCCGCGCTTTAACGGCGAGGCGTAACGGCGGGATTTAAACGGCGGCTTGAACAATTACTGGTTTCGGCGACGCCTGCAAAGGCCGGCCAAAGCCGACTTTTGCAGGTCAATCCAAGCTTAACTTCTGGACATCATGCCTTTAATTGCCGCCGGCAGGTCGGCCGGGTACACCACGGTTTTGCTATTGGCAGAGGTTGCGAGTTCCTGCATGGCCATAATGTACTTCTCCCCGAGCAAATAGACCACAGGCATCTGATCTTCGCCTATGGCTTCGGCGACCATGGTGATTGCCTCTTTACTGCCGCGGGCCAATACCACCTGCGCTTCGGCATCGCGCCTGGAAGCCTCGAGACGACCTTCGGCTTCAAGTATTTGTGCCTCTTTCTCACCGGAGGCGCGGGTCACTGTGGCGCGCCTTGCGCGCTCGGCTGCGGCCTGCTCCTCCATCGCTTGCTGCATGGTGCCGGAGGGGTTGATGTCCTGGATTTCCACCGTTTTCAAGGTTATGCCCCAGTCCGAGATATCGTCGGAGATGGCGCCTTTTAATTTCGCTTTAATAATATCGCGCGAACTCAAAGCGTCGTCCAAATCCATTTCGCCAACAATGGAGCGCAGCGTTGTCTGCACCAGTGTTTGGATCGCAATCTCATAATTTTCGACGCCGTAAACTGCCTTTTCCGGGGACAGAATATTGATATAGGCCACCGCATTGGCGACGATCACGGCGTTGTCTCGGGTAATGACCTCTTGTGACGGAATGTCTAGCACTATGTCCTTGGTGGTCACCTTGTAGGCGACATTATCGATATAGGGAATCAATATGTTGAGCCCAGGGGTCAGCGTCGAGTGGTATTTGCCCAAACGCTGGACCACCCATTTATAGCCCTGCGGCACCAACCGCACGCCTTTGGCGATGGTGATCAACACCAAAAACAACAGCGCGAAAGCGACCATTAAACCTGCATTCATTTGCTTGCTCCTTGAAAAACTCGTTAAGGGAAAAAGGGGTACCGAAAACCATCGGTGTTTCTAGTAAGGGGCTGCTAACACCCATTCGATTGCGTCGATTGCGCCTGAAAGAACGCCAATCAGAAAGCGAAGAGCGAAGCTTGGTCATTCAGAGCCACCAGACCACGCTCGCGCGGCTTTGTCGGACGACTAAATGGCTTCGGCGGAAGCGATCAAATGCGTGTCAACAAACCCCCACGTAAGACGCCATTACTTATTTGCGACAATCGAGGTTATTTGCCCGACCTGAATACAGCGGTCGTTTAAAGGCCTTTGCGCCGCGTGCCGTAGCTTCATGGCGATTAACAAGGCTTCGCGACCGTGCCGCAAATGCGGTTAATGCTTTACCACCATCAGGGCATTGCCGGAGATGTCCACCACGCGAACGCGATCGCCCAACTGCACGTGGTCTTCGCAAATAAACAGCCACTCGTCGTCGCCAACCACGGGCGCGGGAAAGCGCAGCAGACCGCGTTGCTCGCCTTGGGGCAGACGCAATACCTGACCCACCTGGCCGAGCAAAGCTTCGCGAGAAAGCCCCGCCTGGGTTTTATCCACCGAGAGAGGTTTCAAGAATTTGAACCAGGCCCAGGTCAACACCGCAGACATCACCGCCCATAACAATACCTGCGCCGGCAGTGCGAGCGCGGGATAGCCCCAAGTAACCAACCCGACCACAATGGCCGCAGCGCCAATCCAAAGCGCGGTAAAAGTGGGAAGAAATATTTCAAGCACCATCAAGGCAACGCCCAAGATGATCCAAAGCCAATAGGTCATGGTAAACACGAGGAAAGCTCCTTATTATCCCTTCCATTAGGACTTATGAAACCGCAGGCGGAAAACGCACTAGCGGAGTTTCTTTTTTTAGGCTGTTGCAAATATATACCAATTTAGAGGACAGCGACCGAAACGCATCGGTTGCCAACAATAAAAGACAAAAAACCCACTCCGGTTCATTGGGTCCGCGCTTTGCTCGGCCGCTTATTGCCATTCTGGCACCCAAATTTCGGTTTCTAGAAATGCCTCTCATACTGAAATCGAAAAATAAGTGATCATGACTCTTTTGTAGGACATTACTTGAGGCTGCCTGTCTCTTTAGCCGCAAAACAGCTGCCGTCGAGGCAATGAACACGCAGCGGAGGCCGAATCCCAACCGTAGGCTTACTAGACGCTGCGGCCAAAAGCTATTGGCGCCCGGCACAAGAGTGAATGCTATGAATGTCAGAATTTTCCTTTCCCTCGCCCTTTGTTTATTCCTGCTCGCCTGCGGTGGAGAGCCCTCGAAAGCGCCGACGAGTTCCGCTAGCAGCAGCGCCTCATCGTCCGCCGGTTCGAGCAGCTCTTCCAGCAGTTCTTCGAGCTCCAGTAGCTCATCAAGCTCAAGCAGCTCGTCAAGTTCCA
>CAZING010000177.1:0-5825 GCA_964540505.1 uncultured Cellvibrionaceae bacterium
GCCGGTTAGCAACCGGGTAAAAATCGATGATCGAGGCATCTATCTGTCGGATCAAACGCTGCTGCAGGAACAGGCGCAAGGCCCGGTCGGGCAAGCCATTGCCCGGGTGTTCATCGCGATGTTTTCGGGGGACATCCAACTGCTGCAAAGCTATTTTGATATCGCGGGCGCAGGCGACATCAACGCTTGGACACTGCAGCTGAAACCGATTCATCCGGCTTTGGCCGAGATGCTTAAAAGCATCGAAATCACAGGCGGGCAGCACACAGATTCGGTGACCATCCGAGAGGTCTCGGGTGATGTCACCGAGCTCGAACTCTCGGTGTCGACCGCAGAGGGGGGGCCGTCTCATCCATAGCGCGCGGGCGTTGCCGCTGCCCCGCGCCCGTGCCAAAGCCCGGTGGCTGTTGGCAATCTGGTTGGCGGTGCTTATTGGCGCCGGTGCTTTCGTCGCGTTTAAAGCGGTCGTGGAGCGCGCGTTTTACACCAACATCCTGGAATTATTGCCCACCGACGACCGCAACGAGGCCCACCGAGAGCTTCGCGAGTACCTGACCGAACGCTTTCAGAACCGCGCGCTTATACTGTTACGCCGCGACGAGCAGGCGCGCGAGGCGGCGCTTTGGCTAACCGAAGCCTTCGCAAAAGACGATGCTTTCAAGCCCGAACCGGCGACGCAGATGAGTCTGACGGCACTCGGCGAGATCTACGCCGCTCACAGCCAACAGCTGTTGCGCAGCGACACCCGGGCCTGGCTTGCCGAGACCTCACCTCAGGCGATTGCCGAGCAGACCTGGCGAAACCTGTACGCGCCTCTACAGCCGCCGCGCCCATACGCGTTCGGCGACGACCCGTTTAATCTCGGGTGGCCGTGGTTGCAAGGTTTGATGCCGCAATTGAACCTGGGCTTCGACCGGGGTCTGGCCGTGGTCGACCAAGACAAGGCCACCAGCTGGTATCTGGTGGCGGCGGATTTACAGGGGAACGCGTTCGAGCTGCAAAACCAACAGGCGATGGCTCGGCTTCTGGCCGATTTCGCCGCGCGCTTTCCGAAGGTCGAAACGGTCAAATCCGGCATGATCTTCCATGCCATGGGCGGCACCCGTCAGGCTCGCCAAGAGATCACCACCGTCGGGCTCGGCTCGCTGGCCGGCATCTTGGCGCTCACGCTTTGGACCTTCCGTTCGCTGCACGCGCTCACGTTAGTTGCGCTGGTACTAAGTGCTGCGACGGTCATCGCGCTGGCCGGTTGCTTCGCTTTATTCGGTCGGATACATCTGATTACTCTCGCATTCGGCAGCACGCTGCTCGGCCTGGCAGTGGATTATGTGTATCACTTTCTACTGAACCAGCAACCGTCCGACAAGCGCGGGCAAGGCCAGAAGAAACTCGCGCGCGCGCTTGCTCTTGGGGTGGGCAGCTCCACGCTCGCGTTTTTATTGCAGTGGCTCGCGCCCTTTCCCGGGCTTCACCAGATGGCGACCTTCTGCGCGCTCGGTTTGGTCGCGGCCTGGGCGAGCCTGTTGGTTCTGGCACCGTTTTTCTCGGCGCGAGCCGCGCCGCGTTCGCCGCCAGCTGGGTTCGAGCCCGGACGGCGGGCGCTGTTTGCACTCTATCGCAGACTGAGCGCGCACAGGCGCTGGCTCGCGGGCGTGCTGGCAGTGTTTTTTTTAAGCGGCATAGCCCTAACCCTTTCAAGGGGCGCTAACGATTCAATTCTGCACCTGAACACCTCGCCGCCGGAGCTACTCGGTGAAGAGCAGCGTGCGCGCTCGATTTTAAATACACCCTCGGGCAGCCGTAGTTTTTACCTGCAAGCCGAGTCGCCAGAGGCGTTGGTCGACAAGCTGCACGAGCTCGACGCGCTGCTTGTCGAATACCAGGGCGCCGGTCACCCCGAGTTGCGCTGGCAAAGTCCCGCGCAGTTTATTCCGACTGCAGAGCAGCAGCTTCGCGACCGCGAGCTCGTCGCCCGCAAGCTCTACGGCGAGTCGGGCGCGCTGAACGCGCTCGCGGCGCTGTTGCAAACCCCACTCAGTGCGCCAAAGCTGCCCGACAGCCTGTTCACCTATGACCGGGTCTACAGTCAACCCCTGGCCAACCTGCTGGCGCCGTTTCGCGCTGTGCGCCAGACCGAAACCACGCTTTGGCATACTCTGGTGCCCGTTTCCGGCGCTTTTGACGATCGCGCTTTGGCGGCTATCGCCGCGCGCGTGGCGGGGGTGCAATTTGAAAACACCACGCGCACCCTTTCCGAGCTGCTCGGTCGGTATCGCGTGAGTGTCGCAAGCTCGCTGGCCTTGGCGCTGGGCTTGCTCGGGGCTCTATTTGTGGGCATTTACAAACGCGACGCGCTTCGCATTGTCGCACCGGTGGCCCTGAGTGTGGCGGCGGCGCTTGCGGTCTCAAGCTTTCACGGGGTCACCCTGTTTCATCTGATAGCGCTGCTGCTGGTTATCGGCATAAGCATCGACACCTGTGCGTTTTATCTTGAGCTTGGCGTCAGCGCGCACACCTGGCTCGCGACCACTGTCTCCTCGGCCACCTCGATTCTGGCGTTTGGCCTGCTTGCGCTTTCCAAGGTGCCGGTACTGCATCAGTTTGGCAGCGTCGTGTTGACGGGCCTGATTGTGTGTTGGCTGGTGTCGCCTCTATTTTTTCGGTTACCCTCGGCCTGTGACAGCACTTATCCAAAGAGTAACCGCCCGCTGCAAAAGGATAAGCAACTATGAACAATGCCATTGAAACAGCCGATGTCGCGGTCATTGGCGCCGGGCCTGCCGGAGCCCTGGCAGCGGCACTTCTGGCCCGACGGGGCCTTGACGTCGCGATCATCGAGCGCGAACAATTCCCCCGGTTTTGTGTGGGCGAGAGCCTGCTGCCCCAATGCATGACGTTTCTTGAAGAGGCGGGGCTGCTCGAACGCGTGAACCAGGCGGGGTTTCGCTATAAAAACGGCGCGGCCTTTGCGCGCGGCGGCGAACGCGCGGTGTTTGATTTCCACGACAAATACTCCACCGGGCCGTCCACCACGTACCAGGTCGAGCGCGCCCGATTCGATCAACTGCTCGCCGACGGCGCTTCGGACCAAGGCGCTAAGGTGTGGTACAAGCACGCATTGCGCGATATCGCGTTCACTGACGACGGCGTCGAGCTTGGCCTCGACGGCGCCCGGCTCGAGCGCTTGCACTGTCGGTTCGTGCTCGACGCCTCCGGTTATGGTCGCGTGTTGTCGCGCCTATTAAACCTAGAGCAGCCGAGCGCTATGCCGCCGCGCACGGCGCTGTTTACCCACATAGAAGACGGCATCACCGCGCCCGACTACGACCGAGACAAGATCCTGATCACGGTTCACCCCGACCGCCCCGACATCTGGTATTGGCTCATCCCATTTGAGGGGGGTCGCGCGTCAACCGGCGTCATCGGCCGCCCCGATGACTTTGATCTGGACGATTCCAAAAGCAGCTTGCGCGCTTGGATAGACCAGCTACCGCAATACCGCCAGCTGCTCGCCAACGCGCGCTTTGACGGCCCGGTACGCACCACCACCGGCTACTCTTACGATGTCAGCCGTCTCTACGGGAAGCGCTTTGCGCTTTTGGGCAACGCGGCAGAGTTCGTCGACCCGGTATTCTCCTCGGGCATCGCCATCGCGATGAAATCGGCCTCGCTCGCGGTCCCTTTGGTGGCCCGCGAACTCGACGGCGAGAGCCCAGATTGGCAGCGCTTATTTGTCGAGCCGCTGCAGCGGGGGGTGGCAACCTTTAAGACTTACGTCGAAGCTTGGTATGACGGTCGCTTTCAGGAGGTGATTTTTTTCCAAAACCAGGCCGCCTCGCCGGCCATCGGCCAGATGCTCAACGCCATTCTCGCGGGTTATGCCTGGGACACCAGCAACCCATTCGTAGCCGAGCCCGAGCGCCGACTGAACTCACTGGTGGCCCTGTGTCGCGCCTGACGGCACTCGCACTGGTGGTGCTCGCCACCGCGTGCACGCCCCTGGCGACATGGCGGCTAGAGAACCTGGCTTTGCCTGCGACCCACAACAACTGCTGCTGGCAGGCGTTGCAACAGCTCACGATTCGCCATCAGGGTGAAACCCGCGAAATGCAGGCGGTGGTTGCGCGCACCGGGGAGTCGACGCAACTGGTGTTGCTCGGCCCGTTCGGGCACCGTTTAGCCACGGTAACCCAACGCGGTGACGTGCTGGCCGTGCAGCTGGCCGCTGGTGCGCCCGAAAAGCTACCGGCGGCGGCAATCTACAGGCTGGCCGCGCTCACTTGGCTGCCGCACGAAGAGCTGGCACCGCTCAGCGAAGGCCTCTGGCAGTTGCATGAAGCCCCAAACGCTCGCGAACTCCGCCATAAGGGCCGTGCCGTGGCAAGCGTCAGCTACCACGCAGTCGAGATCGGTGGCTCGGCGCCACCGCTCGCCGAGCTCGTCTACGATGCCCGCAGGGCAACGCCTCCTCTGCCCGCGCGGGCCGAGCTGGTTCACCACCGCGCGCGCTTGACGGTCAGCGCCATTACCCTGACATGGGAGCGATTGCCATGACCGATTGCTACATCCACACAGCCGCCGCGCTGTGCGCCGCGGGGGCCACTCAAACACTCGCCAAGCACCTGTTTACGCTTGAGGCTTCGCCATTGGTGTTCAG
Source organism: uncultured Cellvibrionaceae bacterium (assembly GCA_964540505.1). Classification (GTDB taxonomy): domain Bacteria; phylum Pseudomonadota; class Gammaproteobacteria; order Pseudomonadales; family Cellvibrionaceae; genus CAYZQH01. The sequence goes on from CAZING010000177.1 coordinate 4,658, forward strand.
CGATGCCTACAGCCCCGGCCGCGGCCAGCCTCTCGGCAGAGTGGGCGATTTGCGCGGCCACGCCAACACACGCACCAACCGCCTGCTCGAAGCCACATTAGCGCAATTGCAGCCCGCCCTCGGGCGGCTCATCGACCGGGCGGGCAAAAACCGCGTCGGAGTGGTCATAGGCACCAGCACCTCGGGCATTGCCGAAGGCGAAGCGGCCTTCGCGCATCGACTGCACCGGGGTAAGTTTCCAGAGTCGTTCGAGTACGCTCAGCAAGAGCTGGTGACGCCGGCCAAGTTCGTCGCCGACGCGCTAGGCGTTACCGGTCCCACCTGGACGGTTTCAACCGCTTGCACGTCGGGCGCCAAGGCCATCGCCAGCGGCGCCCGGCTTTTGGCGTTGGATCTGTGCGATCTGGTTGTTGTCGGCGGCGCCGACAGCCTTTGTCGCCTGACCGTTCGGGGTTTTGGCGCGCTCGACGCGGTCAGCCCGGAGCTGTGCAACCCGTTCAGTCGCAACCGCCGAGGCATCAACCTCGGCGAAGCCGCGGCGCTTATGGTGCTCTCCCGCGAGCCCGCCGAGGTTCGTCTTGCGGGCGCGGGTGAAAGCTCTGACGCGCATCACATCTCGGCGCCCCACCCCGATGGCCGAGGCGCCGCGCAGGCCATGCACCGAGCCTTGCAGGCAGCCGCGATGCCCGCGAGCGCTATCGACTATTTAAACGCGCACGGCACCGCCACCGAACAGAATGACCGGATGGAAAGCCGCGCCATAGCGCAGGTTTTGGGCGAGACGGTGGCCTGCGGCTCGACCAAAGCGCTTACTGGCCACACGCTCGGCGCCGCCGGCGCCTTGGAAGCGGTCTTCTGTTGGTTAACTTTAAAGCGCGAAGATGGTATGTTGCCGCGCCATTTGTGGGACGGCCAACGCTGCCCCGAGATCGCGCCCTTAACGGGGCTTGGGCGGGAAAAAGTGACCCACCCGGTGCGCTGCGCCATGAGCAATTCCTTCGCATTCGGTGGCAATAACATTTCATTGATCATCGCAACAACACCATGAGCAAACGCGCCCGAACGCTGCCGGTTTACCCTATCGCTGAGGTGATTCCCCAAGCCGGTCCGATGCGTCTCGTCGACCGCATTTGCGCCTGCGGCGACGATGCCATCACCACCGAAGTCG
>CAZING010000178.1:0-5800 GCA_964540505.1 uncultured Cellvibrionaceae bacterium
TTCTGCCGTTGGAGATCGGCGCCCGGCGGGTGCTGACCTTGAATATACTGGCCACGTCCACCCACCTTGGTCCCGGCACACGTCTTTTGATGACTCATCTGAAAAATGTGTTCAAACAATAAATACGAGTGGGCTTGAGCGCGCTCGACCAACCGCTAACGGCTATACTCATTGTCACCCGAGCATTCCTGCGCGGGTGGACGGCGCGATCGAAAACAGCGCAAGAGGTGACGCCGATTGCGTGGCGTCGATTCAAATAAGGCGCATGCGGCAGCCGCAGGCGAAACACGCCGCCACTCGCCCGCAGTGCACGTTAAAACCAAGACTGAGATCCGAGCGAACCCGTGATCAGCTCAATATCGACCTATCAATAGATAAAGACGGCGACTACCTGTGACCTCCCAGCATATAAATTCCGCTCGATTCCCGCTCCTCGCCTTCGCGGGCAGCTTCCTTGTTTTGTTTCTTGAGGCGTTTTATTTAAGCCAAACTTTTGATGCCTACATCCTAATCCAATCGGGGCGTATCGCGCAGTGGCTGAGCTTTGTGGGCTACTTGGGCGATTTCGTGCGCTGGGTTATAACGTTTGGCGTAGTCGCAGGGATCTTGTTTTACGCGAAGATTCCCGCGCTGCTGGCATTTGTGGATCGCAGCTTTAACTCGCAAAGGTTCGCAGCCTTCGGCATTGCGCAGGTGGTTATTTTCAGTTTCATCGCGCTGCTGAGTGTACCGTTGTTTTCCCCAGAAAGTGCCGGCACTAAGGCGCCGGGCTGGTACTTGCTTTGGTTGGCGCTGGTCGGCGCCGCCGCCACCTGCTGGCTGCTGATGTGGTGCAGCGTACGAACATTCGCGAAGTTTTGTCGCGACCACGCGCTCACTCTGATCGCAGCGGCGCTGATTGCACTGGCCATTACTCTGTTCGCGTTCGCAACAAAGTCGCTATGGGGGCCGCTGGCCACTTGGACGTTTTTTATCTCGGCCTTCACCTTGGTGCTACTCAACGTCGGCGAGGTAACCATTCTCGAGCAGGAGCGGATTCTGGGGCTGGATGAGTTTTGGGTGAACATAGCACCCGCCTGCTCGGGCTATGAAGGAATCGGCCTTGTAACGGCGTTTACCGCGCTTTATTTATACGTCAACCGCGCAACCATGCGCTTCCCCCAGTGCTTAATCCTGTTTCCAATCGGCGTCGTCTGCATCTGGTTAATGAACATCATCCGGATAGTCGTATTGATTTTCATCGGTGCCTATTGGTCACCGGATATTGCCGTCGGTGGGTTTCACTCTTTCGGGGGCTGGATCGCGTTCATACTTGTCTCTTTGGGCTTATTAAAAATAGCCTCCAAAAGCCGATGGCTTAATGCGCGACCCCTCGATACGCAAAACATCAAGCCCGCGATGAATACCGCCGCCGCAAGCATAGTGCCGATGATCGTCCTGCTTGCGCTAACCATATTGACCGCAGCGCTCAGCGCCGATTTCGAATGGCTTTACCCACTCAGAGTCATCGCCGTGGCCGCCAGCATCGCCTACGTCTGGCGATATTTGCCTCTTGGCGGCTTTCGCCTCACGGCCCTGCCGCTGTTGGTTGGTTTTGCGGTTGCGGCGCTTTGGCTTCTTTTGGTACCGGCAAACCCCGAGCAAGATCAAATATTCACCCGCGAGTTGCGCTCGGCTCCCGTCTGGGGGCAGTACGCTTGGTTAGGCTTAAGAATGCTGGGGGCCGTTGTGACCGTCCCTATAGCAGAAGAGTTGGCATTTCGTGGCTATTTAATGTGTCGTCTCGCCCGTGAACCGGTCAGTTTGACAGGCCGCCTACCCTTTCATGCTTTAGGCTTTTTTGGCAGTTCAATAGCCTTTGGGCTTCTGCACGGGCACTGGCTCGCGGGGATTGCGGCGGGCCTTGCTTACGCCTGGGTAAGGCTGCGCCAGCAGCACCTGCTGGCGGCCATTGTCGCGCACAGCGTAACCAATGCGACACTATTTATAGTGGCGTTCGCCACCGGAAGATGGGTGTTGATTTAACCTAAGCGGCGAGCACGAAGACTCGGCGCCCAGGGGTCAATCAATAAGCGTTGCCGCGCTTGCAGATAAGCCTTAAGGGGGTCAAGAACAGTATTTTCAAATCTAACATCGGCGACCAATTCGATATGTATTCAAGGTCCAACTCGACGCGCCTTTGCATATCTTCGATGTCGACGGTCTCACCACGCAGGCCATTGATCTGCGCCCACCCGGTAATACCCGGCTTAATGCGATGCCGCGCCAGGTAGGCCTTCACCTTATCGGAATAAAAGACGTTATGGGACACCGCGTGAGGCCTCGGCCCAACTAGCGACATAGAGCCGCCCAGAGCGTTAAAGAGCTGCGGCAGCTCATCGAGGCTCGTGCGCCTTATGAATTTGCCCACAGGGGTGATGCGCTTATCGTCTTTCTTGGCCTGCTCCACCACGGCACTGTCGTCGTGGAGGTACATGCTTCGAAATTTGTACACCTTAAATTTTTGACCGTCCCAACCGTCGCGCTCCTGCTTGTAAATGATCGGCCCCGGCGAGGATAAGCGCACGGCAATGGCAATAATGACAAGCAACGGTGACAACGTAAAGATCATTGCCAAAGCAATGAATTTATCCATAGCAAGCTTGATGAACGCCGGGCCGCCCGCGATTAAGGGTGTTTCATTTAGGTTAATTAAAGGAATCCCTGCAACCTCGCGCACACTGTGATTCAACAGCTGGAAGCTGAATATATCCGGTGCCCAGACTAAATCCACATTGGCACTGACCAAAGTGTCGTGAACCTGCTTTACCTGCACGCCGGCGGTAAGAGGTAAGGCGATGTAGACCCTGCGAATATTGTTCTCTTCAACAACCCTTCTCAGCGAATCACGCCCGCCTAGAACGGGGACGTCCACTTGACGCACATCGAATTCTTCGTAATCGATAAGTCCCAATATCGTATCGCTCATCCAGATATTCTTTGTGATGCTTCTCGCCAAATGTTGGGCGACATCTCCACAGCCGACAATCAAGGCGGGTATACGCTTTTGAAAATGGCGGCGGTATAACTGGTGCCAATAATAAGCCGCACACTGCAGCAACGCCTGCCCTAAAAAAGCCGTGAACACCCAGTAAACGATCACTTGCCTCGAGTATTGCTCTGAGGTTTTGGTTAAAAAAGCGGTCCAGGCCAACACAATTATCACGGTTCCCCAGGCCCGAGCCAAATGCTGTATCGCGCCTTCCATGGAGTCGAAACGGCGAAAAACGCCCATAATGTGGTAGGTGATTAGCATCAACAATATCGCGAATGCCAACATGGTACGGTATTGACTGGCCACAAAGCCGTCTTTCAAGTAGGCAAACAAACACAAGGTAAACGATATTACGAGAATGTTGAGCAATCGTTGAACCCATTGCGCGAGGGTATCGTGATTGCGCAATAGCCGCCGCTTGGTACTTGGATAAGAAGGTGTCATAGGGTCAAATCGCGCAGAGGCAGGTCATTAAATTCAAAGGGTGGAATATAATGACACAAAAAAACGGCTATTTGTGCCGTCGCATAATTTTACCCTTCCTGCTTCGGCTTTTCACAACTTCGAGCGAAATACAGGCTGGTGGTAAATTACAGCAATGCAGAAAAAGCGAATGCGACACGCCGCGGGCCGGTTCCAGCTCAACCAGCACTCGGTCGCTCCAGCTGTTGCTGAAAGAAAGCCAACTAAGGAGCGAAGAGGGAAGTTTGGTAATCCAGATGAGCATTGTGCCTGTCGCGGTCCGGGGCAACCGCGCCGAAGGATCAAGTATGCAATTTTAACGGTTTGAATCGATAGGAGTTCGGGAGCTAAATCTGCAAAGGCTTAAGCTTTGCTTATGTCTTTAGATTTGTTCTTGGCGCTGTAAAGACCCAGGTACAAAAGCCCCAGTCCACAGATGGTTAAAGATATGGGCTCGTCAATTGCGACGCCAATCAAATTGTAACCGGTATCCGCTGTCACTGTTTGCGACAGCACCAATCCAACCACTAATATCTTCATGAAAAAGATCATGCTGCTTTTCATAAACTCTCTAGTCCTCTCCTTTTTGTCGATCCGTTCACAATTGACCTGCAGTGGTTACAATTGCTTTGCGAAGTTAATGCACGGGTCATGCCAAGCTTTAGAGACCCACTTCCCACGAACGCGAACAACCTAAAAACTCTTATTTTTCAACAAGTTAAAAATTCAAAGTCGCGAAAGAAAAACGAAATATGCCGCAGTCTCGCCTGTCGCCGCCCAGAAAAACGATTTAACGCGCCGCAACATTTACAAAGATGTATAAAACACCGACATGCGCACATTTTTGAAATTTTTTCGCTTTTTGCGCACATGGGTTGATAGCAATTGGCTTAAGTAGCGAGACCCAAAGATCCGAACCTTGCTACTTTACTACGAGTAATTTACCCGGCGCACACAAGCAACCGGTGGAAAGTATTTCGACATTAACGACTGTACAGCAGATAGGTTAGCCCTAACCCGATGTAACCGCCGCTACGGCTGTTGGGGTCGTCGCTAACCTCTCGCGAACGCAAGTGAATCATGCCTGATAATTGCAAATTGCGGTAATAAGACGAGTTGAACCCGATTTCCGCCCGCTGTTCTTCGTAGCTGCGCGACTCGTCGTTGGTGTAGTCCACGTCAGCCACTGCCAACCGCGAGTAGAGCGACCAACTGGGGCCCACTTGGTATTCAAACCCGACTCGGGCATTGATTTCGGAGGTATCGAATACACTGAACTGGTTGTATTCCTCTTCGTGGTAGAACACCCCTGTCGATATCTCGCAACCGCGACACCATGCCGGCGCCGACCACTCTAACGCCAAGTTTTTATTAATATATTGATCGACAACACCAAGCCTACCGTCCTGACCTAAGACATCGTCAAACCGAAAGGAATTGCCGTCACCGGCCGAGGTATCCGCCATCCATTGACGCGCCTCAATATTGAACGTTTGCACACCGGGGGTGGCGACAAAACGCAGCAGTATATGGGGCGACTCGAACTCGTCCTCCCCTGTCTCGATCCAGTCGTAGCCCAACTCCGCCGTCCAATTTGTTTGCCTTAGCTCTGAGGCGGCGTGGAGCTTAACCGTATACAAATCGCTGTCCAAATCACTGGCGTCATATTCGATCTGCTCTGCGGAGACCTCAACGCCGGCCGCAAAAATCGGGGACACCCGACGTGAATATCGCAAAGTAGCGAAAAGTCTGTCTGAATTGTTCTGCGAAAACTCATCAAGGCGCACCTGAGAAGCACCCGCGGTGGCCAAAAACACGTTCGCCCTCTCCGCCGGAGAGGCCGCGATGACGGTTGCCCTCGATATCGCACGACTGTCGCGGTTAAATGGGATATCACCCAAGGTGGGGTCAATGGAAACCTCTTCAGATGAATACTCAAGCTCAAGGGCAAAAGGCGATTCCTGTCGGCCGACCCTATAGAGCAGATCACCGATTAGAACCTGCTCGTCTCTGCTATCTTGCTCTTGGTAATGCCGGGCGACGACATTCAGATCACTGGTGAACACCGACCATGCGTTTTCCAGCTTACCCGACGCACTGAGGCTGAGATCGGCCTGAACCTCGTCGACCTCCAAATCGTCGCTGGCCGCGAGATTCGCATTCTTTACGTATCTGGTATCCAGACCCGTTTCGATCCGAAAACTCTCTTGTTGAGCATGGGCGTTTGACACGACCAACAACAGAAACCCGAGGGGCGGGGGGGGGGGGGGGGGGGGGGGGGGGGGGGGGGGGGGGGGGGGGGGG
>CAZING010000179.1:0-5790 GCA_964540505.1 uncultured Cellvibrionaceae bacterium
CGCTTTGCTTGACCTCTTTGTTAAATCAACTCCAACTCGGCCGGCGAGCTTGGATGCCACCCTTAGGTGAGGCGCGCATTCTACGCACTTTATAAAACTTGGCAATAGCTTTTTTAAAAATATTTAAACGCTCTTGCTGCCCTGCACGGCCTCTTGATGTTCGAGGCGATTAACGACTCGATCAGCACACAGACTCTGGTCGATACTGTGGCCGTTTCAGGGCCGCGCATTATGCGAATGGACTGCACCCACGTCAACTGGTTTTATCGTCGAAGGGCGGAATTTCACTCTCGGAGACACCTGAGCCGGGCGCTGGCGGCTCGGCGGGCATGTCGCTGGCACTATCGAGCGGCCCAGCATGCGGGCCCGCCGCTTCACTTTTGCCGCCTGAATCACTTTCGCCCTGGGCGCGAGCGTAACGCTTTTTGTAACGCAACATCCAGGCGATTGGGCCCGACAAAGTGTAGGTGCAAGCCATAAGAAGCAGCATTCGAGGCGGATCTAAGGCAATAACAACAAAGATCAAAAGCGCCACCAGCATCATCACAAACGGCACCCGCCCTCGAACATTTAGGCTTTTAAAGCTTGTGTACTGAACGTTAGACACCATCAACAAACCGATAATAACGGTCAAGATCGCCACCAGCACGGAGACCGCGTAGGAAGGGGTGACATCATGCCAACTCCACACTATGGTCGCAAAGATCGCCGCGGCCGGCGGGCTGGCAAGCCCAACGAAAAACTTTTTATCGACGGTTTCAACCTGCGTATTAAAGCGCGCTAGGCGCAACGCAGCGCACGCGGCAAACACGAATGCGGCAGCCCAACCGAACTTACCCAAAGGTTCCAGGCCCCAACTGAAGATCACCAACGATGGCGCAAGCCCGAACGACACCAGATCGGAGAGACTGTCGTACTGAACCCCAAACGCGCTGGTGGTATTAGTCATTCTTGCCACTCTGCCATCAAAGCCGTCGAGTAACTGCGCGACAATGATCGCCATCCCGGCACTGGCAAAGTTACCGTTCATACCCGAGATGATCGCAAAAAAACCCGCAAACAACGCCGCCGTCGTGAATAGGTTCGGCAACAGAAATACGCCTTTACGCCTTGTGGTTTGGCCTTGAGCGTCGGTCACCTCTTCCACGTGATCGGAGACAATGTTCAGTAGTGAACTGTCGTTGTCTTGGGGGTTTTGATCCGACATAGCTGAGCCTTTCAGTGAATGGAAGTGCTCTATCTTATAACACGTGAAACGCGGATACCAACGACGGCTGCACTGGCTGACTTGCATTGCGTTAGTGCAATTTCGCGGCTATGAACAAAGAGGCGCGGCCGGGAGGGTCAGTTTTTGGTTTTGTCGATGATTTTATTAGCCGCAATCCAAGGCATCATCTCGCGCAGCTTCTCGCCAACCTGCTCGATAGGGTGCGCTGCATTATTGCGCCGCCAAGCCGTCATAGATGGGTAGTTGGTCTGTCCTTCCATAATGAATTTCTTGGCGTATTCGCCCTGCTGAATATCCTTCAGCGCCTGACGCATCGCCTTGCGGCTTTCTTCGTTGATGACTTTAGGCCCGGTAGTGTATTCACCGAATTCGGCGTTATTTGAAATCGAATAGTTCATATTCGCGATACCGCCTTCGTACATCAAATCAACAATCAACTTTAGTTCGTGCAAACACTCGAAATAGGCCATCTCTGGCGCATACCCGGCTTCGGTCAGGGTTTCAAAGCCCATTTTCACAAGCTCTACGCAACCGCCGCACAGCACGGCTTGCTCACCGAACAGATCCGTTTCGGTTTCATCTTTGAATGTTGTTTCAATAATACCGGTACGGCCGCCACCAATTGCACTGGCGTATGAAAGACCCAAAGCCAACGCCTGTCCCGACGCGTCCTGTGCCACGGCCACTAAATCCGGAATGCCGCCACCTTTAACGAACTCCGTCCGCACTGTATGGCCGGGCGCCTTTGGTGCCACCATAATGACGTCCAAGTCAGCGCGCGGCACCACCTGGTTGTAATGAATTGCAAAGCCGTGAGCAAATGCGAGCGTCGCGCCCTTTTTAAGGTTGGGCTCAATCTCGTTCTTATAAAGAACCGACTGGAACTCATCAGGTGTAAGGATCATCACGAGATCGGCGCTGGCGACAGCTTCGGCCACAGGAGCGACACGAAGACCCGCCTGCTCGGCTTTTTGCGCAGAGGAAGACCCAGCACGCAGGCCCACCACCACATCAACGCCGGAATCTTTCAAATTATTGGCATGCGCATGACCTTGAGAACCATAGCCGATCACGGCCACCTTCTTATTCTGAATAATAGCCAGATCGCAATCTTTATCGTAATAGACCTTCATGAAACGCTCCCCTTAGGTTGAACGGTTGGTGACGGCCCCTTGAAGGCCGCAAATCGAGCGGGCATATTAGCGATGCTTCTATTTTGAGTAAAATGATATATTTGAAACGAATTGTTGCAAAAAGCGAAACAATAGGAACGCCATGGACATCGCTCGTCTCAAACAATACATCGCGCTGGCGGAAACCTTACATTTTACCGAGGCCAGCCGGCGCTGCCATGTCAGCCCCTCGACGCTGTCCAGAACCATCAGCCAACTGGAGGGTGAGATTGACGCCGCTCTTTTTGTTAGGGACAACCGCTCGGTGAGCATGACCGATGCAGGCAAGACCTTTTTGGTGTTCGCCAGAGAAACCCTCGCCCAATGGCAGGCCGTCAAGCTCGCCTGCGTCGAAGAACAAGGTCAGCTCAAAGGCGCATTAAACTTCTATTGCTCGGTGACGGCCAGTTACAGCTTTCTGTACAACATACTCGCCAACTTTCGCCAACAGCACCCGAAAGTGGAGATACGTTTACACACGGGTGACCCTGCCTTAGCGATAGAACGCGTCTTATCCGGTCAAGAAGATTTCTCCATCGCCGCGCGTGCTGAGATCATGCCGAAAGAGGTGCGGTTCAAGCGCTTGACCTTCTCGCCGCTTGTTCTGATCCAACCCACCCGGGAAACAGACTGGTTGCCTGCGCCGCGAACTACCGATTTCTGGCAACGTATACCGTTCATACTTTCGGAAAAGGGCGTCACCCGGCAACGCATCGAAACCTGGTTTAAACGCGAGCGAATAACCCCTTACATCTACGCTCAGGTCGCCGGTCATGAGGCCATTGTCAGCATGGTGAGCCTGGGCTTTGGCGTGGGCCTGATACCGAAAATCGTCCTCGATAACAGTCCACTGGCGGATAAAGTTATTGCGGCCGACAAACAGCCTAGGTTCGCGCCCTATGAGGTGGGGATCTGCGTGCTGGAAAAGCGACTGAAACACCCAATTATCAAAGCATTTTGGGAGCAGTCTTTTGTCGAGAGCGACGGTTGAGTGGACGGCTTAAATCGCGCGGCCCGGGCTTATTCGATTATCGAGATCGACTGCCGCTTTAACGAACCCGCAAAAAGGTTTGCTGCCGCTAATCGGCTCGGCGGCCCAGCGACACGCTTTTCACCTCTTCGTCGGTGACATCGCAAACGGCGGTGTAGCGCAAAGGCTCTCCCATGAGGCTGCGGGCATTAAAATGGCTGCTAAATCGCGCGCCTTCGTCATCAAAGTGGTCGAGCTCCGGCCGATCTTTCTGAAGCCATTCAATATCGATCATCATCCGCGTCTTTTCAATTAAGGCGCGCTCGCAGCTTTGCCAGAGCTTGTCTTTGCGATCTTCGATCGCCTTTAATTCGCGCAGCCGCTCCAGTTCCGCCAGCCGTTGCTGCTCCTCGGGCGTAAGCTCAACAACAACGGGCTTAGGTGTAGTGAGAGTTTCAAAACTCAGCCCGTCGACCATTTCGTTGTAGCTGCGACCGCTCGGCTGAAGACATAAAATGCGAAATATTGGATGGCCGGGCCGACTCTGGCCGCGATCAAGTGTGGCTTCTACCACTTCAGTACAGCGAGCTAGGCTTTCAGCGGCTTCGGCCGCCTGGATCAGCCGTAAATAGTATTTTTGATCCGATATCGCCAACCACAGCCGAGATTTATCGACACTGTGGCTTGGCGAGGCCACCAACAGCAAGCCCCCCGCCAGGCAAGACAGGTAAAAACTTCGGTCTAACCGTGAGCATCGCAGCTGCGATTCACTCAACTTCGCGCGCGTGGGCGTGGGCGTGGGCGTGGGCGTGAGCGAGTGTCGAACATGCGCCCAAGGTAAGCGGAATTGGCGCGCAAGCCGTCGGCCTTTTGCCACGACGCACGCCAGGCGCGAGGTGAAATGAACGGATAACTTAAACATGGAACACTCGATAATGGGCCGCAACGCCGCAAGCTCTGTCTTCTCAAACCAGAAGGATCGAGCTCGAAACGCCACTTGTGCCCGAGATTTTGCTTAAAAGAGCGGCCTTTCGGCAAAAACTGTAGGCCACTCGGCGCTCGCCGCCCTTCACTGAAGCACAAAAGCGAGTCATTCTAAGAATAGCCCAATGAGCGCATTGCGCTTTAGGCTTGGGCGCCGGTTACCTCTTGGTTCCAGCTTAATAACAGAGCCGCCAAGTGCTGCGCTTGGTCATTTAAGCTGTCGAGCTCGGCAATGGAGTCCCCATCGCCCGCAAAAAGCTTCACTTTGTGATGGCCGAGCGACTGCGCGTGCTGAGGGAATTGCGTTCTGTAGAGCTCGAGCTTCCAGCGCAGTCCGTGCACCATGGTGCGATAAAATATCAGCTTGGTTGGCAGGCTTATTAAGCTAAAGTCATGCAGAGTCCCGAACACCGAAAAATCCGTGCAGAACACCAAGGCTCGCCGGCAAGAGGTATCCACAATAACGGTGGCGGCCCTTTTGTGGCTTCGCAGCACGGCCAAATCACCGAACACCTCGCCCGCCGAGATCTGTCCGACCCTGCGGATTTGCATAAACTGGGCGCCGGCGTAGACCGCCAGGCGGCCTTTAAGCAGGAAAAACAACCAAGCGTCGGACTGCCCGGCTTCAATCACCACTTCGCCAACACGATATTCCACCATCCGCGAATAGCGCATCAACATTTTGTACTGTCGTTCATCCGACGCTTTCACTTGGCGATAGAAGGCGATTGATGCCAGCATGCTATCCAGCGCCAACGGGGGGTATCGGTCGAGCGAATGGACGTCCATACGGTTTTCACCCTTATTTATTAAATGGCGTGAATATAATCCGATCAACTATGGTCTAAAATTTGTACAAACCGTGGGTTGCCACCCAACAAAACCATGACAGAGGTCTCATTATGCCAATAAGATCACTCCGCGGTAACACCGCTTTGATGCACACTGAGATGAATGGCCACCCCATACACAATAATGATAAATCGGGCGCTGTTCCCGGTTTTCGGCTAGGCACAGTAATCTTGCCGAGATTTTGACATAAATTAGAACTAAAACGATCCGGGCATGAAATTACGCAGACGTACAATCCTTAAATCTCTTCTAAGCTTGGCCCTAGTGGCTTGGGCGTTGACCGCCCGCGCCGACCTGCAGCTAAGTGGCATGGCGATACACACGAACTTTGGACAAAACCAGTTTATTGCCGCCGTGTATTGCGAGAGCCCGACGACCGACGCGCGTCAATTATTGCTGCAAGGCGGCAATAAGGCGATGGAGCTGCGCGTGCTCGCCGAACAACTTTACCCGCGCCGATTTAAACGAATGTGGATCGAAGGCATGGCGATCAACTCTGCGCCCCAAGAGCTGGAAAAACACGCCGAGAACATGGCCCAATTCTCACAAATGCTAAAAGTTAAATTGCGTATAGGGGACAACCT
>CAZING010000180.1:0-5752 GCA_964540505.1 uncultured Cellvibrionaceae bacterium
CGCCCTTATGGCTTTTGACCCACAATCGAAAGTCACAGCTTTCTGCCCGCCTAAACTATTGAAAACAAACGACTTAATTTAACCGCCCACAGATTACTTCAGGGTCGGGTGGTGCGGTGTATGCCTCACGTTTTTAAAGATTTTTTAAAAGCTTCGCTTCGCTCTGAATTCGCCGCCGAACTGCGCCAATGCAGCGCCCAGAAACACGGCAGACACTTAAGGTGGCAGGGGTTTAAGATGACGGATCATCAATAGGCGAAAGCGGGAAGACGCAATCGCGGTCAATTGTGACGACCAACAAAGTGCAAAGGAACGCTCTGCATTTAAAAATGCCTACCGATAGAAAGCTCGGTCGGTTACAGTATCGACGGCTTCGGCTTGAGCGATGCCGCCCAGCGAATAAAGAAGCTTCCAGCAACCGGATAAACGCCTCGCCGGACGGAGCCTTTCCAGCCCGGTCTAAACTAACGCACAGGCAACAATGAAGGGCCGCGCCCGGCTCAGGCAAGCGCGATTAAAGCGCACCGTAACCCCGGGCTTTCGACTATGATAGAAACCGCGATTGTCTCGCTTACAATGTTTTTTGCCACTATTGGCCCTTTTGACGGCGCTGCGATATTCGCCGCGCTGACCACTCACGTGCCCGCACCGGTTCGACGCAAGCTGGCCGTACGCGGTGTCACCGCCGCCGGTGGCATCTTATTATTGTTTGCGTTTGCCGGCGAGCCGCTGCTGCACCACCTTGGCATCTCTTTGGCGGCACTGCGCACCTCCGGCGGCGTCTTGCTGCTGTTAATGGGCATCGATATGGTGTTCGCCCGCTCCTCTGGCGGCGTTGGCACTACCCGCGAAGAAAACATTGAGGCGCAATCGCGAGCGGATATTGCCATTTTCCCCGTGGCAACACCCCTTATTGCCGGCCCCGGCGCGATGGGCGTTACCATTTTGCAAATGACCGGCGCCCAGGGCGATTGGCATTTGCAAATGGCCGTTTTGGCGGCGCTTCTTGTCGTGCTGCTCGCGACTTTGTTGCTTTTACTTCTCGCCGGTCATATTCAAAAGCACTTGGGCATTACCGGCATGCATGTGATCAGCCGAGTATTCGGTGTCTTACTCTGCGCTTTGGCAGTGCAATTCATTTTTGACGGGCTTTCACAAAGCGCACTGTTCACCTAATGACCGGTGGCTACGCCGCCGTTTTAGCCGGGCTCGACGCCGGGCCGCCGCCGGACAAATAGGGTTCCCCCGGCGCCTGAATTGGGCGAAGTCGAAATGAAGACGAAGCCGAACGCCCTGCTTTATATTCCTCGTCTTCAGGCCTTCGCTCTCAATCTTCCGACCCGCCATTCGCATGTTTGAAATATTTGGCGCAACAATCAACTTTAGTTGACTAATATCATCACAATTGACAACGGTTTCGCCTAGAATTGGCCTTCGCAACATTCGCAACGCAAGCAAGACTTTCACCAAGGATGAACCTGGTTTCAATCCCGACAATCAACTCTGTCGATCGCTTGTCTGCTTTCATTTGTTTAGAGAGACCGTTCCATGAGCATTGAAAAAAGTTACTTGAAGAACAAGCCCGTCTGCAAAGTCAAATTTGTCCTGCCAAAACATCAGTTCAACGGCGCCAAAAAAGTTAACCTGGTAGGGGATTTCAACGACTGGGATACTCAAGCACAACCTATGCGCAAACAAAAAACCGGCGACTACGCGACGACACTTGAGCTCGCCCCCGGTCGCGAATACGCGTTTCGCTATTTATTGGATGGCTCGTCCTGGGAGAACGACGCCGCCGCGGACAAATACGTCCCAAATAAGGTTTGCGGGGCGGAAAATTCGGTCGTAATTGTGTAACCGCGGCCGTCACTGAGAAACGCTTCCCTCGAGCCTGCACGGGTTGGCCACTAGGGTCGACCCCAGGCTTCTAAACATTAGCCTCTATGCTAATGCACTTTGGCAGGCTTGCGGCGCGGGCTCAGTGCCCGCGCTGCCTACCTTCAGCTAAAAACGCGCGCCTGATCACAGCGCAACTTCCCGCCACCCCGCGTATCTAATCAGTTCAGCTGCAATTAAGGTCAGAACGGCTATAACGACAGCAAGCCCTCAATAACCTGGGCTCCCTGAACGGGAGGAGACCGTATGAAACAGATCAAACACTGGGTGCTTTCAGTGGTGATAGCGCTGCTCGCGTGCCAGTCGGCGTTCGCCCAAGAGGCCGAATTCGGCAACGGTGAGATAGACCGGATGCTGGCACCCATCGCGCTTTACCCCGACACCGTACTTACCCATATCCTTATTGCGGCCACCTACCCCCTCGAGGTTATCCAAGCCGACCGATGGGTCAAAGACCACAAGTCGCTGGGCGGTCAAGCGGCTGTGGATGGAGTTTCGCACTACGATTGGGACCCAAGCGTCAAGGCGCTTGTGGCTTTCCCCGAACTTTTAGACCGCATGGCGAGCGATCTCGATTGGCTGCAAGATCTGGGCGAGGTCTTCCTCGCAGATGAGGGCCGGGTACTCGACCGGGTACAGCTGCTGCGCGAACAAGCCTACGCGCAAGGCACTTTGAATGACATGCAGCACCTGAAGGTTGTTCGCGAAACCCGCACCATTTACATAGAGCCTGTAGAAGAGCGCGTGGTGTACTTACCCTGGTACGACCCCATTGCCGTTTATGGCACTTGGCATTGGCCGCTCTACCCTCCGGTGGTTTGGCGCCACACCTACAGCCGCCACCATGGCCACTTCTATTGGGGACCGCGCTATTCGCTTTCCACCAGTTTCTACTTTGGTGCCATCGCCTGGCCCCGCCACACTGTGGTCATACTCAATCGCGACCACCGTCCGAAGCGCTACTGGGCGCATTCAATCGCGCAGCACCAGCACGCCAAACGCTGGCGCCACGACCCTTATCATCGTCGTCACGTCGCTTACCGAAACAGCCGGGCACACCGCGTATTTGGCGATCCTCGCCACGAAACGCATTACCAGCGCCCGAGCCTGCGCGAAGCACTGGATAGTCGCAGCAGCGGCGGCAAGGATCGAGTCATCCGGCGGCAAACTCAAAACGATCGTCAGGGCCTAAACCCTCGCACCACTCGCGATGCCCAACCGAGCCGCTATAACCGCAGCCTGCAAGGCTTGAAAGACCGGGACAGTAAGGTTTACAGAGCCGACCGAAACACTGAACCCAAGCGCGGCAGCACAGTAACGCGTCCGACTCAGGGGGCGCAAAATGAGCGCGCCCAGCCTCGGCCGGCGCCGACGCTGCGAGAGCATTTAGATGGAGCTTCTGAACGCAAATCGGTACAACCGGTCGCCCCCGAGCGGCACCGCGCGCCGCCCGCGCGCGAAGCGCCAAAAGCGACGCCACCAAGCCGCCCGGAACGATCGGCCAACCCGCGACCTGCCGAACGGACACAAAGGCAACAGCTCAACCGCCCCAGCTCGAATCCAACGCGCGAATCGCGCGCGCCTCGAGCACAGCGCAGCACTGGGCAGTCCGAATCGCGCCGCGTCGAAAGGCGGTAACGTAACCGGTGTGGCGTCTGGTTTCGCGTTGCGGTGAGTTCGTTTCTTTCGGGAAAATGAAAGTGAACAAGGGTCTGTTTAAAGCGTTGCCAACGCACCGATGAACGCTCTGGCGCAGCGAACGGTTACCTGATTTCTCGCATGGTCCGCTTGGGATGACAGTCAAAACCACTCCCGCAGGTAACCGATGGCAATCCTTCGGTGCAGGTTAAAGCTCGGTGGATCGACAAAAGCTTGTCCAGTTGCTTAGACCCGCGGACGGCCTTTAGCGTGCGCGAGGTTTAGGGTTTCGCGCGACGCAGGCGTGACCAACGCCCTTTCTTTTTCTGCTCTTCCGGGCTTGGCCAGTGCACTTTTTTGGCTTCGCACTTGACTATGCCGTCGCTGCCCAGGCGCAACCGCCAGCGCTGCGCCGTGGTGAAGTCTGTACCGGGTTCGCCGTGCACCACCAATAAATTGTAATCGTGCTGCTTTTTAATGAGGTGGGGCTGCACCTGAGAGGTTAGGTCATCTGGGTTTTCCCAGACATACAGTTGGTCGCCCGAAGACTGGATCATCTCGCATAATTCTTTACAGTCCAGGGTTAGCAGCTCGTCTATTTGGCTTTGCTCCAACACCGCCTTACCGACACTCAACTCAGAGCGGTAGCAAATGATCTGTCGCTCCTCGTTAGTTGACCATTTATCGGAGTGCTCGCGCACCCGCCGCGGCAAATCCGGCAGCTTACGGTAGTCCAGCCAAACCTTTTGCAGTGCCAGAAGTTTATTAACGTAGGGCTGCAGTAAACTGATTCGCCAGCGCGGTTTACCCTTGCGCAGCAGGCTGGTAACACCGTCGATCATGTCGTCGCGCAATAAATCGCGCAGCGCGTAAATCAGCGCGATGCTAAACAGCAAGGTGAACGACCACTCCTGCTGGCCATCGCGCAAAATAAACAACAGGTAAGTAAACACCGACATTATAAAAAGCGTCGATGCCGCCTTGACCGCTTTGCGCGTGCCCGCGCCCAACTCGACCACTTTAGGGCGCAGCAACACGGGGTATTCCAGCAAACGCAGATACAGGCTGAGGCGATTCCATACCCGGTTTGGCGAGCCGTGATACTCGCCTAAATAATCTTGGTCTCGCCTATAGCGGTATTCCTGTTGTAAAAATTCCTGTATTCCATCCTTTACTTCCTGCTCAGCTTCGGCGTATTCCGCCAAGGTCATACTCTCAAGTAGATACTGTTCGGCATACCAAGAAAAATAAACGTCCGCAAGACGAAAATAGCGCTGCTGCTGGCTTTGCGCAGGCGGCGATTTACGCAAACGTTGCGCAAAGTTTTGGCTGACTCGCAACGCGCGCTTTAGCGAGGGTAGAAACTCGACGTCTTGCCCTTGGCGGCGCAAGCGATCCATAGTGGTCCGGTATTGAAATAACCAAGAGCCGTAGAGGATTTCGTAATGCGGCGACAGCAATGTAAATGAGCCTTCGGTTTTACTCGCCCGATCTACATCCGGAAGGCCTTGTAGTCTGAACAGATGCTCCATAGAGTTGAAAAAAAACTGCCGCTCGGCCAAGGTCCAAGCCGAAAATACGCCTTCATGCGGCGTAAATAGGTAAAGGTTTACGCTGTAGCGCCCTGGCTCTTTTAAGGTCCGATTCAGCTGTATGCGGTAATCGCCTTTGCGTTTTAGGGAAAACACTTAAGCTCCTATTTAATCGGATTGCAAAGAGTGAATCAGAGACATTAAGGCTCTATCATGATGATTTCGGATTTCGGGCTGTGGATCGAAAATTAGAGTTTCGCCATTGTCACGGGTATAGGGCGACCACTTCGGCAAACCTTGGGCATTAGGGTCTGACGAGCGAGCGAAGTTAATCCAGGCCGAACTCATTTGCTCTGCCAGCAAATGGGCTTGGTCACCGGTGCCGGACCAATGTTTGCCCAACTCTATATTGTTAAATGCCAAGGGAATATCCAACCCATGAAACGAGCCTTTGCTGCCATTTGCCACCGGGCTTTTCCAAGCCAACAGGTAGGCGTAGACCGGCGCTTTAGCGCGTTGCGCTCGCGCGTCTGCAACCCTAATAGTGTTGGGCCGAAACAGCGTGTCAATGGATACTAAATCCTGTGGTGAATGATCGGGGTAGGCCTCATCAAACAGCGCTAAGTAGCGTTCGGTCCGGTCACCGTAGATTGCCTTAAGCCGCGCCTTGGCCTCGTCTAGGTTAA
>CAZING010000181.1:0-3365 GCA_964540505.1 uncultured Cellvibrionaceae bacterium
ACCGGTTGGAAATAAAAACTTTGCAGGGAGGCGGGCGGATATTTGATCTCGGCTCTGATCTTGGGCGGAAATTTGAAGGCCGGATACAGCGAATCCGATTCATGGGTGACGGTCCGGATTTGCTCGCAACTGTTGTATACCCGAAGACCACGCTCGAATGGTCATCTATCACCGAAACGGCGCCCTTAACATTGCTTGAGGCAGCCGAAATAACCGCGGCGCAAATCAACTCTGACGGTTCGGGGTTTTACGTTGCTGTCCCCAAGCAGGGCAAAAAAACGGAGCTGGTTTTACTGAAGAATAATGAGTCAGTGGCAATGCCCGAAATTCCGGAAGCTGTTGAGCGGATCGACGCAATTTTTCCTATAGTCGATGCATCGGGCCTCTATTTTCAATCCGGCCGCGAGCTCTGGCATTACCAATTCGATGAGGGTCAGTCGGAGAAGAAATACACCTCAAATAAGGATATGGCGGTGATTGCCGTTAATGGGCAAAAAGCCTGGGCGGTTGTTGAGGAGGGCGGCGTGAAGAATATCTGGCGTCTCAGCCTAGAAGAGGGCAAGGCCGGGGACAGGCAGCTCACCTTTGGTAGCATTGGCAGCGCTCTTGCCAGTGAGGGCACTCTATATTTTCAGTACCAATCCAAAAGCGGTCTTTGGCAGCTCGATATGCTTACAGACCGGATAGAACAAGTAACCGCAAACCTGGCGCAAAACGTTCGCCTACTCGCTGCCCGCAACAGAGAGATTTATTTTGTTCGCGGCAGCCCATGTCGGGAATCATCAATTTATGCGTTGCATCTTGATACAGGCGAAGTGCTTGTCGCTTCTGCAAGATCAAACCCAAATATTCATACGCTTGATCTGAACCCAGGTTTCGGTTGGTTGCAACAAACCTGCGCGGAGGGTGAAACGGCCATCCTTAAATTTCCGAGAACGGATCACACGTCAACCTTGTTACCCGCACAATAAGCTTCGCATATATTCCAGTTAAAGCACCAGCGAGCGGTTGTGAAAAACGTGGGCGGTGTAAGCTATATTTTTTCAGATTGGCGGGCGATGTTTTAAATTCCATTGTCGAAGTTGCTCTGATTGGCGTGAGCGGAAACTTCGAATTATGAGCACTGGAATAGAGATATTTGCAGGGCCAGATCCTCTCGGTTTACCGGCAGGCGCTGGTGCACAGCTTTGATTGATCCGGCGAATCAGAGGTTTCAATACGGATTTTCAAATAATCGGGTGGATGTTGTTAATGTTGAATAATAAACAGGGCGACTTCCGTCGCCCTGTTTTAACACCCGCTAGTTGCGGAAAGTTTCGTACAGCATGTTATTCGACGACTACGACAACAATCGATTTTGATGGAATTTCAAACTCACCTTTGTCGTTTAGCGTCACATGGAAGTCCTCGGGCTTGATGATGTCCGTTTCCAAAAATGTATTTTCGGCATCCATTTTATCGGCGGTTAGTATCTTGCCGCGCACGCTCTTGACTTGGCCCTCTTTCAAATTAAGCGCAACCTTATGGCCATTGTGCGGGTCCATGTTGGCTATGGCCAGATGAATATTGCCGCTTTCGTCCTCCGCCGCGCTTATTGATAGAGCATCGATTTTGCTTCCGTCGAGTTTGTATTGAGGCATCTTGCGCGCTTTTACGGGCAGAGATTCCGCGCCTTGAAACACTTTATACATGTCGAAAATATGATAAGTGGGCGTCAATACCATTTTTTCTTCGTCGGTCAAAATCATCGCCTGTAGCACGTTGACCATCTGCGCCACCATGGTCATGGTCACCCGCTCGGCGTACTTGTGAAAGATATTGAAATTCACCGCAGCGACCATGGCGTCTCGTAGCGTGTTGCTTTGATAAAGCGTGCGATGTTTGGTGGCCTCTTCGGTATCGTACCAAGTGCCCCATTCATCTACGTAGAAGTCGATTTTGCCTTCGGGGTCGTTTTTATCCAAAATCTTGATGTTCTCTTTGAGAAAGTCGTCCATCTTCAAAGTGTTGACCATGGTCGACATCCACTCGCTTTCAGGGAAGCCGGTCGCCTTACCTTTGATTGTCCAGTCGGCGGTCGGCAGGGTGTAGTAGTGGAAGCTGATACCGTCGATGTTGTTCTCGATCCGTTTGCTCAGTACGTCGGTCCAATCGGTCAGCTCACTGTGGCCGCCGCTTGCGATCATTTTGGGCTTGTTGCCTTCAGGCGCCTTTAAGAAGGTCGCGTAGTGGTTGTACAGGTCGGCATAGTATTCTGGGCGCATGTTGCCGCCGCAGCCCCAGGCTTCGTTGCCCACTGCGAAATAGGCCAAATCCCAAGGTTTTTCGCGGCCGTTCTTTTTGCGCAATTCGGTAATCGGGGTTTGGTTATCAGAGGTCATGTACTCCAACCATTCGGCCATCTCTTGCACGGTGCCACTGCCCAGGTTGCCGTTGACGTAAGCTTTAGCGCCTAACATTTCCGCCAACTCAAAAAACTCGTGCGTACCGAAGCTGTTGTCCTCTTTGGTGCCGCCCCAGCTGATGTTGACTTTTACAGGCCGCTCCTCTTTCGGGCCTATACCGTCTCGCCAATGGTATTCGTCTGCAAAGCAGCCGCCCGGCCAGCGGACCAGCGGAATTTCCAGGTTTTTAAGCGCTTCGATGACGTCGTTGCGAAACCCTCTGGTGTTCGGAATGGTCGAATCCTCTCCGACATAAATGCCGCCGTAGATGCCGTCGCCAAGGTGCTCGGTGAATTGGCCGTAGACATCGGGATGAATCTGCGGCCCCTGTGCGGCATTATTAATTTCCACCGTCACCGGTTTGGCGAAGGCGGGGGCGCTAACGATGGCCATCACGGCCAACAACTTTTTCATCTTAAGCTCCTGAGCTTTATTTGTATGATTAAACGGTGAGATCCTAGCACATCAAACACCCGAGTGCGTCTGCCGCCCGACGAGAGCGGTGGCCTTTATTATTCATGGCTCGGCTTCGGACGCAATCGATATCCCAGCCGTTGAGATTGTAGTAAGCCGTGGCTTTCGATGCCCTAGCGCATCAGAGGTTCCGAAGTTCCGGGCAAAAAGCGTCTCATTGAGAGGGGCGCCCGCCCGGCTCGAAGACCGAGCACAGATCGCGCCGAATAACGAATGGGTGTCCCGCACTCGGTGTTGCGCTCGATGTTGCGGGGCGTGTTGAAGGTGATTCGTCGGCTCATTGGAAGTGGCGTTGCTGGTAGCGTCGGCTTCCGTTGCGAGTAATTCATGGGATGTCCCTTCGCCACCACTTGAGAGTCACTTTCCTCACCATTGAATCGGTGGCAATTTTGCACAGGTGGGTCAATTTTAAGTCGGCGTTGAACGATATATGGGTGTCCTGCATTC
>CAZING010000181.1:3465-5743 GCA_964540505.1 uncultured Cellvibrionaceae bacterium
CGCCTCCTGCACCTTATTTCATTAATGTCTGTTGTTTTTCTGCTGTTACTCTTTGGGGGGGTGCATGGCATTGGCTGCGCGTTGTGTTTCTGCTTTTAGGTTTCTAAGATTTTCAAGTCCATTCCCCAAGCAGTTGGTGATTTGGTTTCTATTGATGTTGTCGGCCGCGGATGCCTATGCTGCCTTAACGCTGACCGCCTCTGGTGCGGATGTCCGCGTGCAATGGTCGCGTAGCCTTAATGGCGGACCGATAACGAGTTTCGATGCGCAATTGTCAGGCCCCGGCGTTACTTCTACCGCCTCGCGCGGCGACGAAACCGTCACATTGGGCAGCGGCACACACACTTTCATGTTGAAAGAGTGTGCAAGCTATTACAACGGCACGCCCCAGTGCACAACGACGACGCGCTCAACAACCATTACAGGTGTTGGCGTGCGGCCCTCCAGCGTTACTTTAACGCCTGGCGTGCTGAGTTGTGACGATGACGGTGGAATTTCAATCAGTTGGATGCAGGTCCCCGCCGCAAGCTACGCGGTGGAAGCCAGAGACCGTGCGTCGGGCGGGAACTGGGGCAGTTGGTCAAGAATTCGCAACGATTTCGCGGGCCTGAACACCCAGGTGGCGCAGTTTAATTCAAGTCGAGAATATCAGTTTCGCGTCAGCGCGCGGGTAACAAGCAGCGAAGGCAGCGAATACCTCTCCTGGCGCGAATCGTCGGTGCTAGCTGTCCCTGACTGTGCCCCCGCGCCCGTGACGACACCCTTTGTGGCCGAGCCGTCCATGGTGAGCAGCCACGAAATCGTGCAGACCGACGCAACCGGCGCGACCGCTGGCGAGTTCCGTGTGAGCGAGACCGGTGCGGCCACTTACCGCATTCCAATCGCGTTGGCCCCGGGTACGGCAGGTGTTGCCCCTGAGCTTGCCATTGTCTATTCCAGCCAGGGCGGAAACGGCTTGCTCGGGCGCGGTTGGGACCTATCCGGGTTAAGCAGCATATCCCGGTGTCGCCAAACATTAATGCAAGATCGTAAAGCCTTATCGATTACCTGGGGGGCCGACGATCGCTTTTGTTTGAACGGTTCTCGTTTGCTGCTTGTGGAAGGCAGCACTTATGGTGCTCCGGGAAGCCAATACCGAACCGAGCTTGACAGTTTCGTAACGGTCACCGCTGTAGGCGGCACTACGGGGCGGCCGGATTATTTTGAAATGACCGCCAAGGATGGCTCGACCACAAGGTTTGGCGGTGCAGGCAATCATAGCTCGGAAACCGTTGGCTATACGCCGGGCGGGAGTGCTCAATACGATAAGGTGTTGACCTGGAATGTCAGCCGGTTTGAGGACAGCGTTGGCAACCCTATTAATTTCAATTATTCACGCAGTTTTAGCTACCACCGCATCAGTTCTATTCATTTTGCCTACGGCAACGCCACCACTTCCGGCGCGAGTGTTACCTTCGAGTACGAAGGTCGGGAAGACGCAATCCATAATTTTGTCGCCGGGTATAAATTCAGTAACACCCAGCGCATCAATCGCTTAGTGTCTAAAAACGGTGATGACGAGATCCGCCGGTACGAGTTTCGTTATTATCCGGATTCTTCGGTTGAGGGTGTCGCTAAATCCAGCCGTATCACTCAGCTGAAGGAATGCATTGGCTCGAACTGCTTGCCTGCCACAACTTTCATTTGGCACGGCTACGGGAGCGCTGGCAAAGACGAAGACTACGATATTTCTGTAATAGGGGATCTCAACTCCTATGATTTCGCAGACATCAACGGCGACGGCTTGCTCGACCCGGTATGGGTGGTGGGCAACACGATTTACTACAGCATAAAAGGGCAAAAATACAGCGCCGCAGCGCCCGGTTATGACGACGTGACAATCAAAGTGCTGGATTATAATTTGGATGGCCGAGACGATCTTTTGGTTTATGCAAAGAACCCCAGCAAAAGATGGCGGCTGTTGTTATCCTCCCCTCTGGCCCAAACCGGCGGCAACGGTGAGGTGCAGTGGCGTTTGCAGTCGAAAAGTGCCATTACTTTTCCGTTCACTGAAAAGCAAATGGAGTTCGTCGATTATAACGCCGACGGCGTGGTTGATGCGTACTACTTGGATAAGTCAAACAGACGGCTGCGCATTTACCCTGGCGAGCGCACTGGTGAACCGGCTACAAGTAACACTTACTACCGGTTTTCCCGCACCTTTATCTCGGTGTCCATTCCCGGCTCCGGTGCGTTGGATCACGACGAGTGGGGCTGGGGGGAGTTCAACGGCGCTGGC
>CAZING010000182.1:0-5678 GCA_964540505.1 uncultured Cellvibrionaceae bacterium
GCCCGGCCCGCCTGAAGCGGCACACCGGGCTTGGTCCACCAGGGCTTCGGCTTACTCGCTAACCGACGCCTCGTAGGCCTCGGCATCCAACGCATCGTCAAGCTCGTCCAACGCGCTCGGCTGCACTTTGAAAAACCAGCCCTCATCGTAAGGCGACGAGTTGACGGTCTCGGGGGCATCCGCAAGCGCTTCGTTGATTTCGATCACTTCACCGCTGACCGGCGAAAAGATATCGGACGCAGCCTTAACCGACTCGACTACGCCAGCCTCGACATTGGCGTTGACCTCGGCGCCGACGTCCGGCAGCTCCACAAACACCACATCGCCAAGCGCCGCCTGGGCGTGGTCGGTGATGCCCACAGTCACGGTGCCGTCCGCCTCGACACGGGCCCACTCATGGCTTGCTAAATATCTAAGCTCTGTTCGAATCTCACTCATTGGTCGTTCTCCTATGAAATAAATCGCAACGGGTGGCTGGCGTTTATAGCTGAAACCCGTTGCGAACGCTGTATCGAAAGGGTCGGCGCAGCACGCTTGCGACACCGGCCTGGGTTACGCTCGCCGATGCGAGCTTCTGTGTTAGGTTTCGAGCACTTTTCCTTGCCGAACAAAAACGGGCCGAGTGACTTTTACTGCGACTTCGCGGTTGCGAATTTGCACGCTCGCAGTGGCGCCAATATCGACAGGCACCCGGGCGAGCGCGATGGAGACACCCAAGGTGGGCGAAAAAGTTCCACTGGTGACCACCCCGCGCGCCTGCCCGTCAATCAGTACCGGATACCCCTCGCGCAGCACGCCTTTATCTTGCAACTTAAGCCCGACGAGCTTTTCGTGAATACCGCTGGCCTTTTCCGCAACCAGGCTTTGTTTGCCAATAAACTCGCGCTCGTCAAACACCAAAGTCCAGGCCATATTGGCGACCAAAGGCGAGACCTGTTCGCTCATCTCGTGACCGTATAAATTCAAGCCCGCTTCCAAACGAAGCGTGTCGCGCGCGCCCAAGCCGCAAGGTTTCACGCCGAGCTCAGCCAGTTGACGCCACGCGGGTTCTGCCTCGGACTCGGGCATAATCAGCTCGAAGCCATCCTCACCCGTGTAGCCGGTGCGCGAGACGTACCAATCGCGGCGCTCACCGTCAAGCGCGCAGGCATGGAATGGGCGCAACGCCGCTGCCGCCTCACCGTCCGACGCGCCAAGTAAGGCTTTAACCTGAGTCTCGGCTTCAGGGCCTTGCACCGCGATGATGGCAAGCTCCGACCGCTCGACGAGGCGCAAGGCGTAGGCACGGGCGTGTTCTTCAAGCCAAGCGAGGTCTTTCTCCCGCGTGGCGCAGTTGACCACCAACCGAAAACCTTCGGCTAAACGGTAGACCAGCAGGTCGTCGATCACACCGCCCTGGGGGTTCAGCATTGCCGAATACAGTGCCTTACCCACCTCTTTGAGCCGGGCCACATCATTGGCAAGCATATACCGGAGAAAAGCCTCGGCGTCGGTGCCCAAAACATCGATGATGGTCATGTGTGAAACATCGAACATCCCGGCCGCGTTGCGCACCGCTTGGTGCTCCTCCAGCTGAGAGCCGTAATTAACAGGCATGGACCAACCGCTAAAGTCCACCATTTTGCCACCCATTTGCCGGTGGACCTCGGCCAGCGCCGTGTGCTTTAACATCCGTTTTCTCTCTGCTCAGTCGCCAAATCGGCGCATCTTATCAGAGCCGCCGCCTCCCGCGCACGCTTATGCGCATGAGCTTCGCGGGTGCGAACCCAACCGGAGCTGCAATTATTGATTTTGGCGCTGGCTGAATCCGAGGTTCGGTCCGTTAACGCTTAAGAATTGGCCCGCAACAGATTGGCCTATAATTGGTGCGCCGATCCGGCTTTATCGATTAATGCGTGTCGGATCAAGCAAACACCGCGAAGTTGGACCATTTATTTAACGCGATTACAAGCGATAACAAGAACATTCGCGCGCTTGAACAGTCGAACCGCTACGCAAAAAACTCAAAGCGGGGTTGCCTGCGCGTGAACCAAAACCCGCTTAAGGACACTCATGAAACTTCTAAAAACTGCGGTATTGTTTGTGTTTTTGGTGCCACTCGCGTTGCTTGCGATCGCCCTGGTGGCGGTGTTCTCGATGGACCCAAACCGGCTGCGGCCGATGCTCGAAAGCGCCGCCCAAGACCGGCAAATCGACTTGGACATAAGCGGCGATCTCGGCTGGCAAATATACCCGCGCTTGGGGGTCAGTCTGGGGGAGGTCTCGGCGCGCAATCTCGCCGGGCAGCCGCTTGCGCAACTCGGCGCAGCGCGCGTGCAACTGCGACTGCTGCCGCTGTTGCAGCGCCGCTTTGAAGTCGGTGGCTTCACCGTAAGCGCGGCCACGCTCTTCTATCATGTGGACGAACACGGCAACAGCAATTGGGCGCCCGTGCTACAGAGTATTAAAAGCGAGCCACCGACCGAAACTGCCACCGGCGAGCCCGACAGCGGGCTTCCAAGCCTGGAAATCCAGCGAATCTCGCTGGAAAACTTGACCCTCGACTACTTCGACGCCGGCACCGGTCAACGCGCTTCGCTCCGAGATATAAACCTGCTGGTGACCAGCTTTTCGCTCGACAAGCAACCGTTCGACCTGCAACTGAACATGAAGGCCGCGCTGGCCGATTTCCCGGAAGTGGCCATGGCGCTCGACGCGTCAGTCGTGCTGGATTTGTCCAACTCACAATTAGGCATCGACGAGGCCCGCTTACAGCTGTCGAGCGGCATTCAACAAGCCGCGCTGGTTATCACCAACAAAAGCCAGTGGGGCGAGACCTTCAGCACGCAGGGCACACTCACGCTGCAACCGACCTCTCTGCGCGGCTGGCTGAATGCGCTCGGGCTCGAACTGCCGCCCATGGCCAACGCCAATGCCCTGAGCCGCTTGGCTTGGCAAAGCGATTACCGCTACACCGACCAAGCGTTTATCGCAAACGAGATACAACTGACGCTAGACGACATTAAATTTAACGGCAGCGTTGCGGTAACGGATTTCGCCCACCCTAAGGTCAAAACGCAGTGGATGGGCAGCGCCATCCTATTAGACGGCTACCTGCCGCCCGCCCACGAGAACCTGCCCGCCGACGACGCCGCCGAACAAGCCGCCCCCCTGCCCTTGGCCGGCCTTCGCGGCTTTGACCTTGACGCCCGTTTTGCGCTGCAAAGCCTCGCTTACCAAGACCTGCTGTTCAGTCAGCCAACGCTGCAACTCGACAGCACCGACGGATTGGTGCGACTGCGCGAACTGTCCACCCAGATGGCCGACGGCCAAGTCGCGGGCAGGGGCGTGTTCGACGCCCGCACGGATACCGCAACCCTTGCGATGGAAATAAACGCCACGGCGCTGCATCTCGATAAGCTTTTGGGGACGCTGGCGTCGTTTGACAAATTATCCGGTCAATTAGACGGCGTCGCGCAACTCCGAAGCGAGGGCAGCACCGCCGATGAACTCATGGCGCAACTGCAAATCGACGCGCGCGCAGAATCCGAGACGCTGCAATTAAAGCCGATTAATATCGAGCGGGCCTACTGTCAGGCCGTGGCACTGCTGCAACAACAAAAGCTGCCCGAGTTCGACTGGCCGAAGGTCACCCGCTTGGAGCCCGTGACGCTCGGTTTGGAGCTTCGCGGTAGCAAAGTGACCCTGACCAACTTGGACGCCAAGATTGCTAAACTGGTCGCCAATGCCCGCGGCACATTCGACACCGACTCGGGCCAATTCAACTTTCCGCTCAGTCTCGCCCCGGGCGAGATAGGCGGTGACATTAAAGGCTGCCTGCCGGTGCCTGCCAAATGGCGCGAGCGAACGCTGCCGATACGCTGTAAAGGCGCTCTCGATGACATCTCCGCGAGCACCTGCCTGCCCGATACCGAGCTTCTAACAGCGCTGCTGAAAGAGCAAGTGGAGGCTAAGCTCGACGCGGAGAAAGCCCGGGCGAAAGCCAAGCTCGACGCCGAAAAGGCCCGAGCAGAAGCCAAACTGGAGAAAGAGCAGGACCGCGCCGAAGCGCAACTGAAAGCGAAAGCACAAGAGCTGCTGGATAAAAACGTAAAAGAAGAGGATAAGGAAGCGGTGACAGACAAGCTAAAGTCGCTGCTAAAAGATTTAAAGAAATGACGCAAACTTTCGCCGAGCGCTTACTCGAATGGTTCGACCAGCACGGCCGCCACGACCTGCCCTGGCAACACCCGATCACCCCCTACCGTGTGTGGGTGTCAGAGATCATGCTGCAACAAACCCAAGTGGACACGGTGGTCGGCTACTTTCAACGGTTTATCGCGCGTTTTGGCGAACTGCAACAACTCGCCGATGCCCCCGTAGACGAGGTTTTGCATCTGTGGACGGGGCTCGGCTACTACGCCCGGGCGCGCAACCTCCATCGAGCCGCCCAGCAGATTCGCGACCAATACGCGGGCGAATTCCCCTCGGATGTAGCCGCGCTTACCCGCCTGCCCGGCATTGGCGAGTCGACCGCTGCGGCCATCACCAGCATCGCGTTCAACCAGCCGACCGCGATCCTCGACGGCAACGTCAAACGCGTGCTCGCCCGCCACGCGGCGGTCCCCGACTGGCCGGGCAAACCGGCGGTGCAAAAGCAGCTTTGGCAAATCGCCCGCGCGCGGATGCCGGCGTCGCGCTGCCGGGACTACACCCAGGCGATAATGGATCTCGGCGCCACGCTTTGCACCCGCGCGCGAGTGCGCTGCGCAGACTGCCCGGTGCAAGCCGACTGTCAGGCGTTTAACGCCGACGCGGTCGCCCTGTATCCCGGGCGCAAACCCGCAAAAATAAAGCCGAGCAAACCCGCTTTCATGCTGCTCGCGCAATCGCCGCTCGGAGTTTTGCTCGAGCAACGCCCACCAACGGGCATATGGGGCGGCTTGTGGTGCCTGCCGCAATTTGACACCCTGGAGGCGCTTGAAAGCTACACCCAACGAACACTGAAGGCCGACCGCCAGCCCGAACACTGGGCGGGCTGGCGTCACAGCTTCAGCCATTATCACCTGGACATCACGCCGGTCCACCTGGTGCTGCCAGAGGCCCCCGCACGACTTGGGGAGCCCGGGCATCTGTGGTATAACCCCCGAGAGCCGCAAACCGTGGGGCTGGCCGCGCCGGTTAAAACATTGCTTGGTCACCTACACGCAAACACCCAACCGATACAAAAAACATTGAAGCTATGAGTCGTACTGTTTACTGCCGCAAATACAAAGAGGAACTCCCCGCCCTAAGCGCGCCCCCGTTTCCGGGCCCCAAAGGCGAGGACATTTATGAACAGGTCTCCGCCAAAGCCTGGGACGACTGGATCATCCACCAAACGACGCTGATCAACGAAAAACACTTAAACATGATGGACAAAGACGCCCGCGCCTACCTGAACGAACAGCGCGAGCGTTTCCTAAGCGGCGAGGAATTCGACCAAGCCGAAGGCTTCGTCGCCCCCGACCCCGAGTAACCCGCGCGCGGTTGCCAGGCGCCAAAGCCGCTCGCAATAGAGAACAAAAAAATATCCGCGCCCCGGCTTGACTCCGAAACGCCTAGCGGGTTTAATACGCGCCTTCCTGAGGCACCGCCTCAGACCATGCCCAGATAGCTCAGTCGGTAGAGCAGGGGATTGAAAATCCCCGTGTCGGTGG
>CAZING010000183.1:0-5641 GCA_964540505.1 uncultured Cellvibrionaceae bacterium
TGTTCCGGGCATCCTGCCCTCCACCTTTCGGGTCCGCTTGCAGCGGCCTATTTGCTCCCGGCGTTGCTAACTGGCAAGAACAACGCGTCTAGATAAACGCATTGCTCCAAGACCTGCCGCTTGACTATGGTCGCCAGCCGCGTCGCCACCACTTCGATGGTGCCTTCAACGCTTCGCTTCCCGAGATTGGCTATCGAGAATTGCCCTGCTTAAGCTGTTATTCAATTTAATTGGAGCTGGCGAGAGGAGTCGAACCCCCGACCGGCTGATTACAAGTCAGCTGCTCTACCAACTGAGCTACGCCAGCAATCAAACTTGAGGCCAAAACTGCACCCCTGTTTGTGGAGGCGGGATTCTATTGAAAGTTTTACCTGGAAGCAACATCTAAACAGAATTTTTGTCGTTCCTGGAGCTTAAACTGCTCCTTTGTAATTCGATTCCACGCATTTTGATCGACTTTTTGAAATTCGCGCTCGGCGACGCTCACCCAGTACTGTTTGGAATCGCGCGCGACGCTTTCAAGCAGTGGCTCATAGCCTTGCGCCACCATTTGCTCGAGGCGCGCTTGTGCCGAGCTCAGCTTTCGAAATACTCCCAAAGAAATCGCGTTTTCGAGCTCACCGTCCGGAATTATGTAGCTTTCAATATTCCGACTTTGCAATTGGGTAAGCTTTCGTTGCGCCGCGGCGCGCGAGCTTTCGCGGGGCAGGAAGACCCAGAAGCTTTCGCCGCTTGCCAAGTTTTCGGTTTCCAGGGCACTCAATACATCCAAAGCCGCGACTCTGTCGATAAACACTTGGGCGGATTGCTGGCTTGTAAACGGGCCGACCCATCGACACACATCTTCTAACGAAGCGTTAACGGGCGCCGCAGCCGACTCATCTTCGCCCAACAGCAGCACTCGTTTTACACCCGCCGGGGCTTGCCATGCAGGCGGTTGCGTCTGAGCTTGGTATTTAGCGGGCAAACCGACGCCAAAGCGCCAGCCCAAAAGCACGAGGTTGATAATCATCAACGTCAGACAAACCCATCGCATAAAGATACTTCTTTTCAGGATTACGGAGGATCGAACAAGTAACGCAGCCCTTCCAACACAACGAAGGGATAGACGAGCGCTTTGCGGGCGTTACCAAGCAGCGGCAAGAGTACCTGCGCATCTCCGCCTGTCAACACCAAGACGCCACTTTCTGCGCGAATGAGAGGGTGCTCGCAGATCTGCCGTAAAAAACCGCTGTAAAGTGCTGTTAGCCCGGCCTCGACACAGGCGGAGGTGGTCGCGCCCGGCAGCCAAGGGGTCGATAGACCGACCGCCTGACTGCCGATTCTCCCCGTACCGCGATCGAGCGCGTGCAGGCTCATGCCAACCCCTGGGATAATCTGACCGCCGAGGTGACCCTTGTTGCGGTCGACGTAGTCGACGGTTACCGCACTGCCCGCGCTGACCAACACGAAAGAATCGGGGACAGTTGCCCAGAGCGCTGCCATACCCAGCCACCGATCCACGCCTAGGGCGGCGGGCTGATGGTAAGCGAGCCTCGGCCCGATAACACCGGGGCTGACTTTCGCGAACATGGGTGCCACGCCGGTGGTCTTAGCACAGGCTTCGGCGAAGACCTGTTGCCAGGCGGGGCTTTTAACACAACTGACGTAGATCGCCTGCGGCTGCAAACGCGCCCAGCGGGCAATCAATTGCTGCCAGCTCGCGCCGGCATCGCTATGGACGTCAGGCCCCCACTGCCATTTGATGTTGGTGTTGCCTATGTCCACCCAGAGCTTCACGGCTGCCTTCTTAGCGAAATTTCGCCGCCCGTGAACACCTGCTGCTCGCCCTGCAGACTCAGCACTAGGCCGCCGCTGGAATCGAGCCCAGTCATCCGCCCCGTGACGCTGCCTTGAGGCGTGCTCAAGGTGACAGGCTGATTTAAAAAGGCCGCTCGCGTAAGCCAAGGCTGATGGTAGGCGGCAAATCCGCGGTCGGAATAATTGTTCACAAGTTCGATCATGGCCTCGATCAACGCTTCAGCCAGCGTGGTCCGGCGGACATCTATGGCCACATCCGCAAGGCTCACCCAGGGCTGCTCGATACTCTCAGAGAGTCTTGAATAGACATTCAAACCTAGGCCTATGATCGCAAAGCAATCGCCCGCCAAGTCGCCGCCTATTTCGATCAGAATACCGCCGAGCTTGCGTCCACCCAACAGCAGATCATTCGGCCACTTCAACTGCACCCGCTCACAGCCCAAGCGTTCGAGTACTTCGGCGACCACCACGCCAACCGCCAGACTCAAGCCCTCCAACGCGCTGACACCGGCACTTGAACGCATACAAACGGACAGGCATATGCCGCTGGCCACCGAATTGAACCAGGGGCGACCGCGGCGACCCCGCCCCGCGCTCTGGTATTCGACCATACATATAGCGCCATGCGGCGTCTGAGCATGCAGGAGATGACTGTTGGTTGACGCCAACTCTGGCAGAATTTGCAGCGCCACCCCCAACTGGGCCGCCCTCTGCGCGAGGCGAGTCGCATCAAGTAAATCGAGGCCGCTGGCCAGTCGGTAGCCCTCGGCTTTGCTTGCCTGCACCTGTAAGCCGTAATCTTCGAGCGACTTTATCTGCTTCCACACCGCCGCGCGGGTAACCCCGAGGCACGCGCCTATATCCGCGCCCGAGTGCGGCTCGCCGTCCGAGAGAATTTCCAGCAGAGGCAGCAAGGTGGCGAGGCTCACAAACCGGGCTCCAGGTACCGCAGTTGCAACCTTCCGCCGAGCCGCGTCAACACCTCGTAACTGCTGGTGTCCGCGCTTGCGGCGAATTCATCCAGGCTGACGTGCTCGCCCAGAATTTCGATTTCATCACCCTCCTTAGGTTGTTGCGCGTCGTTAAGGTGCGAGGAATCGAAGACCATGGAGTCCATCGATACCCTGCCAAGCAGCGGCAGCGGCCTATGAAACCAGCCGTGAAAACCGGAATTCAACGAGCGCAGCATGCCCTCGGCGTAGCCGCTCGCCGCGATGCACACCCGCATGTTCCGGCTGGCTTTGAAATCGGCCCCATAACCTATGGTTTCTCCGGCAACGAGATCGCGTGTCTGAATCACGCGCACCTTGACACTAACCACCGGTGCCGGCTGCACGCTGCGGTCGAGTCTTGGGCAACCGCCATAAAGCGCAATTCCGGGGCGGACGAGATCCTGCTGCCAGTCGGTTCCAAGAAACACACCGGCGGAGTTCGCAAGCGACGCCTTCACATTCGGAAACGGCCCACGCGCAGCGCGCAGCGCCGCTTGAAACCGCTCCAATTGCAAGGCGTTGAGTGGGTGGCCCGGGTCGTCGGCGCAGGCTAGGTGACTGACCACCAACTCCAGGTTGAGCTTGGCGACTAGGTCGGGCTCGGCCATTAACTCGGTGAACTCCTGCATGCTTAGCCCCAAGCGATTCATGCCCGTATTGACTTTGATGGCGCAAGCCGAGTGCCCGTTCGCTTGCGCGAAACGCTGCCAGCGTCTCACCATCGGTAAAGAAATTAGTACAGGGGTCAATTGGTGGTAGCGAAACTGTGGCTCTTCGCCGGCCAGTGCGCCTTGGAGGACATAGACCGGGATCTCATTGGGAATAATTCGACGCAATTCAATGCCCTCGCCCAAGCGGGCGACGAAAAAGACTCGACACCCGGCGGCGTAAAGCGCCTGCGCCACCCTGGCAACACCCAAGCCGTAAGCGTTCGCTTTCACCACGGCCGCGCATCGGGTGCCGGGTTTCAGCGAACGACGCATCATCAGCCAATTCTGACTGATCGCCGACAGATTCACGGTCAAAATCCCAATTTCCTGCACCCTGCACCCCTCTGCGATATTCAATGGCGCATATAACCAAAGTCACCACCAAAAAACTAGAGCCGATTTGCAGGTGCCGTACTCTTTGAAGGACTTAGGCCGGAAGACGAAAATCAAATTGAAGTGATTGGGCTTCGTCGCAAGCGGGCTTCTATTCCGGCTCGGTTGTGCTCAAAAAGACGGGGCGAATGAAAATTTCCGGATGCTTCAGGATTGGGTACCGCTTATTGGGAATCTTTATTTTACGCAGTTTGTTCAGACCGTGACAGGCAGGGAGATAGGGCAGTCAATCTAGACCTTAACGTACTGGAACTTAACCAAGCTGGAAGAGTGTTGTGAAGACGGCGAGAACCAAGATGATTCCGGAAGAAGAAGAGCAAAGAAGAAAACAATTAAAAATACCAGAAATTGACTGGCCGAATTCCATTTCGGCCAGCTCACCTACACTCTTGGTCTGCGACCGGTCACCGCGAATACAATCGCCAGAATGATACCCACGACAAATAAAACCCAAGCAATGTTGGTGGCCGCACCTGCGACACCGGATACACCCAACAAAGCCGCAACCAATGCTATCACTAGAAATATAACTGCCCACCTAAACATAATAATAACCCCTTAATGTTTAATTGATATCGAACATACTGTCCCCTAGCCTTTTGCATGTATCGTGCCTGCTTTTCAAATGCCCCGGCATGCCTAGAGTTTATCGAAGATTCGGCGCGCCTCTAATCGGGGGCCAGAAGCCCTGACTGGCACTGGGGTTGCGCTTTTGTCCACGGCTTTGTAAATCCTGCCTTTGCCATATAAAAAAGCGCGAAAAAAATGGGGCGTCATCAAGACGCCCCATTGTTCGATCGATTTGCGCATCAGAGTTAACGCGCAGAGATGGCTTCGTATTTGTATTCCGGTAAGTTCTTAAGCGTCTCTTCGTTCATATCGGTTTGCCAAATAACGCTATCGCGAGCGAGTTGAAGATCGGCTATATCAACAAAGACCTCTTTATCACCGATATCGAGAAACCCGCCCAGCTCGACCACCAAACCGGTAACCGCACCGTCACTGCCCAGAATCACCTCTTCAACTTCGCCTATTGCGTCGCCATTGCGGTTGACCACCTTGCGGTCCTCGATTTCGCTGGCTGGAATGCCTTGCGCAGGCAACGCAACGTCGCTGGTGGTCGCGAGCCGACCGGCATTTTGCGACTCAGACCGAGAACTCGCGTCGGCTTGTCGGTTAAACCTTTGCGAGTCGCCGGGGTTTGACTTAGAGGCAGCGGCTTGACGGGAGCCCTCGTCCAACGCGGCTTCGCTGCCGCGACTCGAACCGGCAAGGTCACGGGCGTCTAGGTCGTTGGCAGTCGAATGACCCGTGGGCATTACCTGAGTGCCAGCGGTGGTTTGAATCGGTCTCGACGCCTGTGCGTCGGTTCTCGACTCGCGCGTTTGCGCCTGTGCGTTTTCGACATCGGAGTTGTCGAGATAATTGTCGCTCAGTTGAACGTTTTCAATATCCGTTTCTGCGCTGGCGGAGGTCCCCTCTTGGGAGCGACTATTGGCATCGCTGCTTTGAATGCGCTCGGGCGAACCCGAGCCGTCGATACCGACCACATTGCTAACGCTAGGCGCTGCGGCGTCGTTCATCGTTTGCGCCAGTTCGCGCGCGAACCTATTGTATTCAGTCGTGTTCAGTTGCTGGTCGTTATTGTCGTCGAACCTCTCGATGACGCGCTCTTTATCCCAGCTGACCCGGTTGAGCGCCGCTGCGTAATTGGCCTCGAGTTCGCGCCAATCCACCGCGTTATCG
>CAZING010000184.1:0-5558 GCA_964540505.1 uncultured Cellvibrionaceae bacterium
CGAAGAGGTTATGGGTGCGAATTTTTCGTCGTTAGTGGAAGGTCTAATCGCGTCTTTACCTCAGTACCTTGATCTCCTTGAGGCGGCCATCGAAGCCCGGAAAGCCGACGAGATTCTATCTCTGGCGCATACCATCAAAGGGAGCGTGAGCAACTTCGGCGCCCACGGATTGGTGAACAGTTGCGAGCGCCTCGAGTCTATAGCCGAAGGCGCCAACTGGGCGGATATATCTGGGCAAGTTGCCAGCATTCGACAACAAGCCACTGCATTTTTGGTGGCGCTTGAACGCCATCAAGAGCGATCTCGTTAGAAGGTCGATCAACGACACTGCCCATTGCCTCGATCGTGACGCTGTCTAATAGACTTCACCTGCATGTGTAAAAGCCCTACGCCGAGCCCGACAATAAGTCGGGGCAATATGCGGGTTCTTGCATTCCTTTTCATAACTCGAAAGGAAACCTCATAAAGAGGACTGATCAACGCGCCTGCGAAATTCTTCAGCGGTTTCTTTGCGCTCGGAGTAGCGGTCAATCAGATAGTCACTGCGACCCCGCACCAGTAGGGTAAACTTCACCAGCTCCTCCATAACATCCACAATTCGGTCGTAGTAGGACGAGGGCTTCATGCGACTATTGTCATCAAATTCCTGCCAGGCTTTGGCAACGGACGATTGATTGGGAATAGTGACCATCCGCATCCAGCGACCAAGGATACGCATTTGGTTCACCGCATTAAACGATTGCGAGCCGCCACACACCTGCATAACCGCAAGGGTTTTTCCTTGTGTCGGACGGACGCCTTGTAGCGCGAGGGGAATCCAGTCGATTTGCGCCTTCATAACAGCTGTCATGGCTCCGTGCCGCTCGGGGCTGCACCAGACCATCCCCTCGCTCCATTGTGCTAAGTTTCTTAATTCTTGTACCTTGGGGTGCTGATCATCCGTGTCATCGGGCAGCGGCAACCCCGATGGATTAAAAATACGTGTTTCTGCTCCAAAAAGTTCCAAAAGGCGCGCCGACTCTTCAATGGCGAGACGACTGAAAGAGCGCTGTCGTAAAGAGCCATACAGCAGCAGAATGCGCGGCTTGTGCTGGCCGGGTTCAGCGCGCAGCAGTTGTT
This sequence comes from uncultured Cellvibrionaceae bacterium, assembly GCA_964540505.1. GTDB lineage: Bacteria > Pseudomonadota > Gammaproteobacteria > Pseudomonadales > Cellvibrionaceae > CAYZQH01. The sequence continues at coordinate 1,120 of CAZING010000184.1, forward strand.
GATGATCAACAGGTTTAAGGCTTTCGGGGTCGATATTAGGTAAATCGGTTAGGTTCATGTTCTACACCTTGTCAAACCAACGACGTGTTTTGTTAGCAAAGCTCACCAACGTTAACATTACCGGCACCTCCACCAGCACTCCGACCACGGTCGCCAGCGCCGCGCCAGATTGCAAACCAAAAAGGGAGATCGCTACGGCAACCGCCAGTTCAAAAAAGTTGGACGTACCGATCATGCAGGCAGGAGCGGCGATATTATGGGGAAGCTTCATTGTTTTTGCGGCAACGTAGGCAATGGCAAAAATTCCGTAGGTTTGAATCAGCAATGGGATTGCAATCAATATAATCGCGAGCGGACTGGCTAAAATCGTTTCGGCTTGAAAGCCGAATAACAGCACGACGGTTGCCAATAACCCGACAATAGAGATGGGCTTTAACGTTTGAGTAAATTGGTTTAAGCGAGAGGGGTTTTGCTTAGAGTTTAATGCGCTTCGGGTGATGACGCCAGCGACGAGAGGGGTCACCACATACAAGCCTACCGATAACAGCAGAGTGTTCCAGGGAACCGTTACGTCGCTCACGCCCAACAAAAACGCCGCAATGGGTGCAAAGGCAAAAATCATAACCACATTATTGACCGCCACTTGCACCAAGGTGTAATTGGCATCGCCTTTGGTTAAATGGCTCCAAACAAAAACCATTGCTGTACAGGGTGCAACACCCAGAAGAATCATTCCGGCAATGTATTCGCTAGCTGTTTGTGGGTCGACAAGATCCGAGAAGAATACTCGGAAGAAAAGCCATGCCAAAGCCGCCATGGTAAAAGGCTTGATCAACCAGTTGATCACCAAAGTGAGGATTAAACCCTTCGGCTTTTTACCAATATCCTTAATCGAGGAAAAGTCCACCTGGACCATCATCGGATAAATCATGATCCAGATAAAAATAGCCACCGGAATATTGACGTTGGCAACTTCGAGGGCGGCAAAGTATTGAAAGAGCCCTGGCGCAAGGTTGCCGAGCAAAACGCCCGCCAGAATGCACAAACCAACCCACAGCGTTAAAAAGCGCTCAAATACACCCATAATCATTACGCCATCGCGATTTGATCTAACAATGTCCGGCGCTCCGCCTTCGACAAAGGCTCAAGATCCAGCGCCAAAAGTGCTTGAACGCGTTGCTCTATGGTGGACATTACGCGGTAAAATGCATCGCGAACTTCGGCTTCCGTGCCCTGTAATTTGGACGGGTCGGGTAAGCCCCAGTGAACTTGCAAGCTGTTGCCAAACCATACAGGGCAGGCCTCTGCGGCCGCGCTGTCACATACCGTCACTACTAAATCGGGCTGCACGCTTTCAAAGTCATCCCAGGACTGGCTTTTTAAGCCGTCTGTGGATATGCCTTTTTCCGACAAATATTTTAACGATAGCGGATGCACCTGACCAACCGGCTGGCTGCCGGCGCTAAACGCCTGCCATTTTCCGTTGGCTAAATGATTGGTTATTGCCTCACTTAAAATGCTGCGGCAACGATTGTGGGTACAGATATAAAGGATCTTCATAGGAGTTCACTCGGATCGACAGGTGGATGGATAGGGGAGGATTTAACCGCACTGACCTTTAACTGCACGAAGCTTCTTGTTAAACCCGCTTAAGACGTCACTCTTCGCCTTACTCGCGACCTGCAAGATTTCCAGGGCCCAACTCGGTAGGCCCTTCTCTAACGAGTAATAAACCCACTGGCCACGCCGCTCATCCACCAAAATGCCACAAATGCGCAACTGTGCAAGGTGGCGAGATATTTTCGGCTGACTGTCATTGAGCGCTGCCATCAATTCACACACGCAAAGCTCACCCTCCTGCTGAATCAATAAAGTAGCGTGCAAACGAGTTTCATCTGAAAGGCATTTAAAAAAGCGTGTTGGCTCAATCATAGGCGAAAGCTTGTGCTAATACTCACCACTAGACGCGGGTGAATGGCTATTTCAAACGACGAGACGCGATTCTAATATATGGATATCCGCATATGCAAACTTAAATTAAGCGAGCGAAATAGGCGAGGACATCCATCGGATCAGGCAACGACATCCATTCGTTAAAAATAGAAGTCGTTCACGGTGAGCGGTTTACAACTAGTGAGAGCTTGCGCACAACAGTGTTCGAATATATTGAGACGGACTGCAATAGAATCCGCCGACACAACGCCAATGGGTATATTAGCTCAGCAGCCGGGCAATGGTTTCGTTAACGCTGCGAATGAACCAACTGATGTCGTGTGGGCGCTTCGGCCAGAGTTCGATAATCTCCGCTATTATAGCGAGTTGAGCCTCCCCAACGGTTTCCGGTGAACCCAGATTTCACTACAGTACTCGTATTTTTGGCTTGATGTATGTGCTCTGGGCGCTGGAAATTGGCGGCGACCTTAATGAAGAATCATAGCTAACGATTCCAAGGCTCAATATGTCAATATTGTCAATCTGGATGTGGTCATGGCGCAGCGCAAAGCGCCTGAATGGCTGGGCCGAGTTGGTAAGCATCGGCGCACAAAATTTGTCGGTATTAAAAAGCTGGAAAAGCCAAAGCCACACGTTTTTATGCTTTCGAAAAGATCTGTGCAGTGCTGGAATGTCAGCCAGGAAACATTTTAGATATTTTATAAAGATGGGCCTGCTTGCTTCAGATCCAGAAAAAACGTATGAAAAATATTAACGAATTCTAAAAAAGACTTTAAAGAATGAAGCCATCAAACAGAGCTAACCGCTTAGTGACTATTTTTATAGGAATGATCTATGCTTTCTATGCTTCCGCAAGCGAGCCCGCATCGCCAATAGAAACCTGGAGTAGCGCCAGAGAATCCTCAGATTTTTCAGGGGCTGTGTTAATTATTAAAGGTGACAACGTTCTCTTTGATAAGGGCTTTGGCTTGGCCGATAAGGAAAATAGTAAACCCTTTACAGCTGATACCGTTATTGACGTACTTTCCTTAACCAAACAATTTACGGCGGCAGTGATACTTAAGCTTGAGGAGCAAGGTGAACTATCGGTAGATGACACGCTGGATCGCTTTTTCGGCCAAGTACCTGAAGATAAAAAGCACATTACGCTGCACCACCTTCTGACCCACACATCGGGATTGAAGGGGAATTATAAGTGGGACTACCGCACAGTCACGCGAAATGAGCTAGAAAAAAATGCTTTAACCTCGAAACTTCGTTCAAATCCCGGTGAGGAATATCGCTACTCCAACCTAGGCTATAGCTTGCTCGGCATCATAATAGAAAAAGTTTCTGGTAAAGACTATGAAAGATTTCTACACGAATACATGTTCAAGCCGGCAGGCATGATGCAAACAGGCTATCGCATCCCGAAATGGGAATCTAAAGATCTGGCTGTCGGTTACCGTAGCCGCGCTATTACCTTGCGTGGTTGGTTGGCGCGCGTGGCTTATTGGGTAGGGGCAAATGATCGATGGGGAACACCTTTAGATCAAAACTGGGCAGAGGACGGGCCATGGTGGAATTTGCGAGCCAATGGCGGAATGCTCTCTACATTGAGCGACCTATATCGCTGGCATCTAGCATTACAGAGCAATCTGGTGTTGTCCGAAGAATCAAAAGGAAAGCTCTACAAACCTCCTTACACCAATGCGCCAAACCAATATTATGGCTACGGTTGGCATATCGAAAAAGACGATGCAGGCATTAGTACCGTGTATCACACGGGTGGCAATCCATACTTTTTCTCTTTGTTTTATCACGATCTCAGAAGTGATGTTGTACTGCTATTTGCGACCAATGACTGGAGCTCAGTAGATTCCGGGCAGTTTTACGGTTTAAATGATGCGATGATGGCTGAATATTCTAATATTAAAAGGGCACCCTAGACCGTTGAGCTACATTTGGATGTCCCGCATATTGGCCGCGCCGGCCTGCGGTAATTGCCATTGGCAGCACGCTTTCAGGTCGTTTCGGCTCGGCGATTCGGCCTTTTTAATGACTTAAAAGCAGGTTGTTTGATTGCCAACGTCGCCCTGCTTGCTGGTATCGGGAGCTTGGGACTGGCAGTTAACACCTAACCGCTGTGGGCGGGTCAGTTTTAAGTCGGCGTTGGCACCACTGCCGGGGTCAAGTATCTGGATGTCCCAAGCTCCAAACTTAATCTCGCGATTCAGCAAAAGTAACGGAATAACCGAAGGGTTTCACAACAAAATGGAAATGACGTCGAGGAGAGCGTACGGCTTTGGAAATTTTGAAAACTATCGACTGAGAGTGCTGGCTCGCTGCGGACGGAACGGCATTATCAACCGAGTCAGACGAATGCCTATCCACCGTTAATGGGTAGAGCCTGGCTTCGCTTACGAAGGGCGGCGAAGTCCGCCGCCGGGGAAAACGAAAAAGGCCGACTTTTCAGTCGGCCTTCCTCTATGTGTTTGGTGCCCAGG
>CAZING010000185.1:0-5529 GCA_964540505.1 uncultured Cellvibrionaceae bacterium
TGTGGACACCGAGCACCACATGGGTGCATCGTTAGTTGCCTCGCCCCCACCGAACGGACGACCCATGAGCCTGAGCCTCGCTGACGCAATCCTCGCCGCCGCACGAGGAAGGAGGCTCATGATCCGCTGTCCCGCCCACGAGGACGGGACGGCATCACTGTCCGTCGGGCCCGGCACCGACCACCCCGTCGTCCTCCACTGCCACGCAGGCTGCGAGACCGAGGACATCATGGCCGCCGAAGGCATCGAGTGGGATCAGATCATGGCCAAAGACCCCACCGAGGTCAGCGAGCGGGTCTGGACCCCAGCCGGAGACGCCTCCCACGTCTACTCCTACACCGACGAGGAGGGCACCGAGGTCTTCCAGGTGCTCCGCATCCCCGGGCCACCCAAGACGTTCAGGCAACGCCACTGGGACGCCGAGCAGGACAAGTGGGTGTGGAACACCCGGGACATCCGCCGCTGCCTCTACCGCCTGCCCGAGGTCACCAGGGCGGTCGAGGATGGCGAGACGATCTGGTGGTTCGAGGGCGAGAAGGACGTCGAGGCCGCGAGGCTGGACGGGCTGGTCGCCACCTGCAACCCGATGGGTGCCGGGAAGTGGGAGGACGAGTGGGCCGAGACGCTGCGGGACGCGCACGTCGTCATCGTCACCGACGCGGATGAGCCGGGCAGGGCGCACGCCAGGGCCATCGCTGAGAAGTTGGTCGCGGTCGACGCGGAGGTGCAGATCCGCGAGTCGATGATCGGCAAGGACTACCACGAGCACCGGGCCAAGGGCGGCACCGCCGACTCACTCACCGTCGTCTGGCGGTCCCGTCCCGAACGGCCAGCCAACTTCGGGATGGGCATCCAGGACTTCCTCCGGGCGGACTGGAAGGAAGACGAGGAAGTGGTGCCCGGCTACCTGGGCAGGTCCAACGTCGTGATCCTCACCGGCTGGGAGGGCCACGGCAAGTCGACGTTCATGCGACAGTTCGCGGTCTGCACGGCGGGCGGGATCAACCCGTTCGAGTTGTCCCCGATGGCCCCGCTGCGGGTGATGTACGTGGACGCCGAGAACCCTGAGCACCAGCAGGTGTTCGACTGGCGCAAACTGGCCGGGCTGGTCGCCCACCACACTGGCCTGGAGGTGCCGAACGACAACCTCATCATCCTCTCGGAGTGGGAGAACGAGCCGGACCTGACCAGCGCACCCGGCGCGGCGTGGCTGTACGAGCGGGTGCAGGCCTACCAGCCGGACCTGGTCCTGATGGGTCCGGCGCAGAACCTGGTCCAGCGTGACCTGTCCGACGACAACGTGGTCCGCAAGTTGAAGCAGACCGTCAACACCGCACGGGCCATGTGCGGGTCGGCGTTCATCATCGAGCACCACTCGCCGTGGAAGGCGCAGGGCGACAAGGAGCGCAGCACCCGGCCGTATGGGTCGTCGCTGTTCAACAAGTGGCCTGACTTCGGGTATGGGCTACGGCCTGACCCGGATCGGCCGGAGCACTACGACTTGGTCCCGAACCGCAACCCGCGTGTGCGGCGCAGGGCGTGGCCGGAGGCGTTCCGCTGGGGCAAGGAGAACACGGCGGAGTTCCCGTGGGAGGTCGCCGGGCCAGAGGAGGCTGGCCAGGTCTACCGAGGGAACTTCGGTTGAGCAAGGGCAACCCGATCCCGACCAAGGCCCGGGAGACCGTCAGGGAACGGGACCAGGGACGGTGCCTGCGCTGCGGGTCAGCACGCGGCAGCGACCTGCACCACCGTCGCCGTCGCAGAGAGTCAGCCGGGCACGACCCCCACTGCGCCTGCAACCTCGTGACACTGTGCCGGACCTGCCACTCGTGGATCCACAAGCATCCGGCGCTGGCGAGAGAGGCGAACCTCATCGTCTCGGCCTACATCACAACCCCCTGGGACCTGCCCGTGGCCTCGGTCTACGGAGCGGCGTTCCTGGGGTGTGACGGGTCGGCCACCATTGACTGACGGCCCGATCCGCGAGATACTGTAAACACCAAGATGATAGGAGAGGGAATGACCACACAACAGCCACTCACCCCCCAGCAGGTCGGCGTCCTGATGGGAGACATCCACCCCAACCGGGTCAAGGAACTCAGCCAAGGCGGACGCAAGTTCTCCTACGTGGAGGCCTACGACATCCGCGCCACCCTGACCCGACTGTTCGGCTTCGGCGGATTCAGCATCGAGGTCACCGAGTACACCATCCAGAGCGTCGAGCGGGACATCCCCAAGGCCAACGGAGGCACCACCGCATTCCGGGTCACCGCCACCGCCACCACCCGGCTGACCATCCCCCAACTCGGGTGCGTCTACACCGAGACGGCAGCGGCCAACCAGTCCGGCTCCGAACCGGGTGCCGTCATGGACTTCGCCATCAAGACCGCCGCGTCCGACGCCTTGAAGCGGTGCGGAGCCAACCTCGGCACACAGTTCGGACTCTCGCTCTACGACAACGGCAAGCGGCAGGACATCGTCAGGGTGCTGTTCGACGAGGAGCAGGCGGAGGCTCTGGCCACCTACCGTGAGCAGACCGCTGCCCAGACCGCCGCTCAGCAGGTGGAGGCGCAGGCCGCCGTCGACCGCGCGACCGGCCAGGGGCAGGCGTGAGGTTCGGGCTCGGCGAGCGAGTCACCATCACCGGCACCGCCCGCAAGGTCAAGACATTCATCGGCTTCTCCCGAGGGCACATCTCCTGGCAGGAGGGCGACCTCCCGGTTCGGCACAACTGGCCAGAGCCAAAGCAGTACAACGAGGGCGTGATCGTCGGCCAGCGCACCGTCATGGACGGGACGGCCCACTACGACGAGGGAGCGATGTTCGATCCCTCCGTCGGGTCTGCCCGCAACGTGTGGCTGGTCGCCTTCGACATGCGGATGAAGCCCGCCGTGTGCTTCGACCACCAGGTCGAGCCACAACTGACGGAGGCGTCAGCATGAGTCAGGCGACCAACCTCCAGGACATGACGGACCAACAACTGTTGGACGAACTAGTCCGACGCGGCGTACTGAGATGCAGCGAAGGCATCCAGTACAACCAGTGGTCCCCCTCCCCACCTCCGCGCGTGGAGTGCTCGGCCAACTTCTTCCGACACCGCGAGGGGGAGATGTGGTCCGAGTGCTGCAAAGTCTTCTCGCCGCCGACCCACATCTTCTACCAGGCTGAAATCCCGATCCGCGAACTACCCCCACCCAGTTCGCACCCCACCGACAGGAGCCAAGATGCCCAAGTCTGACGACGTGACCACAGCCCTCGCCGACCGCCTGACCGACGAACAGATCGGCGAATGCGCCGAGATGGGAGACGGCAGCAAGCGGTGCTCCACCCACTCCATCGAGAGTGTCCACTACAGCGTCCGCCCCCACAGCAAGCGGTGCGTCTACTGGCTGGACTACGCGGGCGGCGTCGAGGACTCGGTCCGTGTCCTGCTGGAGGACGAGACGGCGAAGGACATCCTGATGGAGTACTGGGATGTCTGAGGTCGGGCGACTACGGGAAGCGGCCAAGGTGCTGCGTGAGCGGGCCGAGGCCGCACCTCCCGGCCCCTGGGGCACGCAGGCTGGCACCAGCGGCCTACCGGCGGACGGGCCGACCACCTACACGCTCACGGCACCAACCGGCGACATCGCCACGGGCGAGTATGACCGCCACGACGGATGCGCCCTGGACTACGCGGCCACCATGCACCCCGGCGTCGGACTCGCCCTGGCCGACCTTCTGGACGGCCTGGCTGACGACGAGCCGTGGGACTTCCGCCACGACGAGGCACTCGCTATCGCCAACCTCGTCCTCGGTGGTGCATCGTGACCGGGCGGGCGGAGCGGATCGCCGCCACCGTCGCCGAGGTGATCGACCGGGCCATGTCCGACAGCGAGCGGTCGCTGTGGGCCAAGGACCACCGGATCGGCGTGAGCGACATCGGCCACTGCCGGGAGTATGTGCGCCGGATGCTCGTGCAGGAACCCTTCTCCGACGAGCAGAACAAATGGTCCCTCGCCGCGCTCGTCGGCACCTCCATCGGCGACCACATCGAGGACGCGATGGTCCACTTCGACCCCGACGCAGGCTGGATCAAGCAGGACGCCGTCACCGTGCCGTTGGTCTGGAAGGACGTGCAGATCAACCTGCCCGGCCACCCGGACCTCTACAACCGTGACACCGTCCTCGACTTCAAGAGCCGCGACGGGCTGGGTGTCGTCCGCCGGGGCGGGTCCGCGCAGAACGAGAAGTACCAACTCTCGCTCTACGCCAAGGCGCTCATCCTCGAAGGCAAGGTGGACCCCGACGACCTCACCCTGGGGCTGGTGTTCATCGACCGGGCCGGGTCCGAGCGGGTGCCGCACGTCGAGGCGTGGACCTACGACCCCGACATCGTGGCGGAGGCGGAGGAGTGGCTGGGTGACGTGCTCTACGCCGTCGCCCACGGCGAGGAGGCATCCCGGGACCGGGAACGGTCCTGGTGCTACGCCTGCTGCCCGTTCGCCAGCGCCTGCCGTGGCGAGGACACTGACGCTGAGGGCCTGATCGAAGACCCGGAGATCGTCAAGGCCGTGCAGGCGTATGTCGCTGCCGCCGAACTGGAGAAGCAGGCGAAGGCCGACAAGGACGCTGCGAGGGCAGCCCTGGTCGGCATCAGCGGGTCGACCGGCACGCACGTCGTCCGCCCCGTGGAGATCGGCCCGTCGTCCTATCAGGTGGACAGGGCTGGGTACACCAGGACCGACATTCGGCCGGTCCGCAAGAGGAAGGGAACGACCACATGAAGATGAATCCAGAGATCAAGACGAAGTGGGTGGACGCACTCCGCTCAGGTGAGTACCAGCAGACGCATGGCAACCTGTGGGACAGTGACGGCTTCTGCTGCCTCGGAGTGCTGTCCGACCTCGCGGTCAAGGACGGAGTGGTCGAGTGGGATCTCGGGGTGATCCAAGACCCGGAGACAGACCACCGCTCCGCTGGCCTGCTACACGACAAGGTCATCGACTGGGCTGGCCTGGAGCGCAGAGACCCGGAGGTCACCGACCAGAAGGACAGGCCCACGACGCTCAGCATCATCAACGACATGGGTGAGCCCTTCACTGTGATCGCCGACATCATCGAGGAGCAACTGTGAACGCACCAACCCAGCCCACCATCGTCGAACCCGGCCAAATGTGGAAGGACAACGACCAGCGGACCAAGGGGTCCGGCGAGTTCGTCGTCGCCGACATCTCTGAGAGTGGGCGCTACGCCTACGTTGAGCGGGAGAGCAGGAGGATCCACCGCATCCGCATCGACCGTCTCATCGGCACCGCCCACCTCCAGCGGGGCTACACCTACATCGGGATGAAGCGGTGAGCACGGTGGACGTCGAGCCGGACTACGGGTGGTGCGACCAGCGGCACGTCAGCGAGGAGGAGGTTGACACCCTCCAGCGTGAGTCTCAGGACTGGCACGACGCGGAGCACAGTGGTCCGTGGCGGTTCTGCACCAACCCCCTCTGTCACGCGATCCGGGAGACGGTCGGATGAGGATGTGGCGGTGCTC
>CAZING010000186.1:0-5507 GCA_964540505.1 uncultured Cellvibrionaceae bacterium
GGCGCTGAATGCTTTCGGAGGGGTTGTGCAGCAATTCCGACGCGGGCATTGCGTATTCGCTGTCTTCCTTTTCTAAAGTTTCCTCGAAACTGAACAGGCGTCCCGACGCACAATCGTTGATGATGGCGTGGTATTCGTCGATCGGGATATCCAACTCATTGGCCACTTGCTGGTCGGTAGCGTCCCTACCGGTTCGAGCTTCCACCGCCGACATGGCTTCCATCACCCGCCGAGAATTGCGGTGCACCGAGCGCGGCACCCAATCACCTCGACGCATTTCATCGACCATGGCCCCTTTTATGCGGATGCCGGCATAGGTTTCAAAAGAGGCGCCGCGGCTGTCATCGAATTTTTTAGACGCTTCGATCAAACCGATCATGCCCGCTTGGAGCAGATCGTCGAGCTGCACGCTTGCCGGTAAACGGGCGATAAGGTGATGGCCAATGCGTTTGACCAAATACGCATAGTCCTCGACGTTTATCGCAGCGCTTGTGCTCGGAGTGTCGTCATATCTCATCAAACTGTTAACCGTGCCCACGTCTTTCGAACCCGCAATCATCTGTTACCCAGCACTTCGCTTATGGAGCGACGTGCAAAGGTTCGACTAAACGATCAAAGAAGAATTCCAAATGCCCTTTGGCCGAGTGCGATACGGGTAGCGCATCGACTTTTTGTGCCAGGGCCCTGATCGCCAGCGCGGCCTTTGTGCGAGGCGCGAACTCCAAAAGCACTTTGCGTTTCTGGACGGATTTGCGCACATTTTCGTCGAAAGGAATATCACCGAGATACTGAAGCGTTACATCCAAAAACCGCTCGCAGACCCCGTTCAATTTGGTAAAAAGATTGAGACCTTCTTGCGTGCTTCGGGTCATGTTGGCGATCACCCGAAAGCGGTGGACGTTATGGTCGGTATTCAAAAGCTTTATCAACGCGTAGGCGTCGGTAATGGACGAGGGTTCGTCACACACCACCACCAATATTTCTTGTGCCGCCCTTACGAAACTCACAACCGTATCGGAAATGCCGGCCGCTGTATCGATAATTAAAATATCCAGTTGCTCCGCGAGATCGCTGAACGAGTGGATAATCGCAGCGTGTTCTTGCGCGGTTAAACCGGCCATTTGCGAAATGCCAGAACTCGCAGGTACCACTTTTATGCCAGCGGGGCCGGTCAACAGAATATCGCGCATTTGCCGCTCGCCGCTCAACACGTCCGCCATGGTGTAGCGCGGTTGCAAACCCAAAAGTACATCGACATTCGCCAGGCCCAGGTCCGCGTCCATTAATACGACTCTGCGTTGCATTTCTGCCAGCGCCACCGAGAGGTTCACCGAGACATTGGTTTTACCAACCCCGCCTTTACCGCCGGTAATCGCAATGACTTTGATGGGTCGACTCATATTGTTACCTTCTGTTTTTGCCGCTGTGCCCGTTCAGGGGCGTTCAATCAGTATAGATGCTCGCGTCGAGCCGGCCAGCCGGCCCGCACCGAGACCGGCCGTTTCACAGCGCACTCGCCTCTAGGGCCCGTTGCTCACCGCTCAGTTTCATAATACTGACGGCTTTCGCAACCAGGTTATGAGGGCTTGCCACGGCTATATCGTCGGGAATACCTTGGCCATCGGTGCTGTAAAGCACAGGCAGCTTCTGCGCTATGGCCACACTCAGCGCTTCGCCCAGACTCGAGGTTTCATCGAGCTTGGTGAAAATGCAACCCATCACGCCGCCGCGATAAGCGTGGGTGGATGCTTTGAGGTTCTGCTGCTGGCTGTTGCTCGCAAGCACCAGTATGCGCTTGAGTGTCGGGCATTCGTTCAGCATGGTCTCTTGTTCTTTCAAAAGCGGATCGCCCTGACGGAAACCCGCGGTATCGATCAGCACCAAAGGGTAGTCTCTAAGGCCTGCCACAACCGTGGCGAGGTTGTGCTCTTTGTCGGCGACACGCACCGGCACGTTCAAAATACGGCCGAGCGCGCGCAACTGGTCGTGGGCGCCCACGCGGTAAGTGTCGGTGGTGACTAAAGCGACCTTACCCAGCCCGTGCTCGAGCACGTAGCGCGAGGCGAGCTTGGCAATGGTCGTGGTTTTGCCGACACCTGTGGGGCCCACTAGCGCAAATACGCCGCCCGCGTTCACAACATCTTGGGCCGGAGCTGCGATTTTGTGGGCGAGCAACGCGAGCGCCTCGCGCCAGGCGGTGCTCAGGTGCTTGCCGGACTTGGCGGTAACCGCGAGCTGGTTGACCAAGTCGACGGGCAAGCCCAACTGCTGAAGGTGGCGCGCCACTGTCTCTTGCGCCAAGGACGTGGCGGCGGTCGCGCCGGCTTGGCCGTCGCGCATCCGCCACATCTGCTGCTCTAACATCAAGCGCATATCGGCAATTTGATTTTGCAATTCACTTAGGCGCTCATCGCTTGCGAAAGACCGCTGATCGACGCCTCGACTTTTCAGTTGCTCGGCGAGCCCCGCCATTTGCTGATCCAGCTGAGAGGGCACGGGCCGGTTTTGCCCGGCAGGTCCGAATTCGGTGTCGACGCCCCAGTGACCCGCGCCGCCCTGGCCTGGCACATAGTCGTCTGGCTGCCAAGAGCCGAAAGCGGCCTCGTCAATGCTTGTCGCGGCGGCCGATTGCGCAATTGCTTCACGCTCGCGACTGGCTCGTGGCTGTGCCCTTGCCGATGTTTGTGTGTGGCGCTTTTCGGTCAACATGCGCTCGCGGGCTTGTTCTATTTTCAGCGCCAAGCTCTCGCCCATTGGGCGACGCTCGGAGCCTTTAATCGGTCTGCCGCGCTCGGCCGACTCCAACTTCATATGAGTGGCGGCTTGCTCCATGCCGCGCTGGCTTTGCCAAGCGGCGTCGGAGGCCATGGGGCTGTCGAAATCGGGGTCAAACTTCTGGCCAAACTCGCGGCGAGTATCGGCGCCGCGCGTCGGTAAGTCCGTATCCAGTGACGTGATAATCTCAACGCCTTTCGCGGTTCGCTGGCTGGACAAGATGATCGCCTCCGGTCCCATTTCGGCACGCACCAGATCCAGGGCTCTGCGCATATCAGGCGCGACAAATCGTTTAACGCTCATATCTAACTCCGAAAATTAACCTTTAAGCCAAACCACTGCCAACCGTTGCTTCAATGGTTATCTGTTTGTTGTCCGGCACTTCGTTGTAGGCCAGAACGTGGACGTCGCTTAAGCTGTATCGAACAAACCGAACCAGAGTGTTGCGCAGCGGCCCCGCAACCAATAGCACCACCGGCTTGCCTTGAGCTTCTTGCTGCTGCGCGGCTTTCACCAGCGCCTGACTCAGCTGCTCGGCCAAGCGGGGCTCTATATAAGTGGTCGCATCCGCGCCAACTTTTTGCGCCTGTTGTTGCGACTGGAGCAACAACTGTTCCAACGCTGGGTCAAGCGTGACCACTGGGATTGAAACCTCCGCCCCGACTATGTTCTGGACGATTTGCCGGGCGAGCGCCACACGCACGAAGCCGGTTAAAGCGGCGACATCTTGACTCTTCTCGCCATTGGCCGCCAAAGCCTCGGCGATTGAGCGCATGTCGCGGATCGCCACTTGTTCGCGCAGCAGATTTTGGAGCACTTTCAGCAAGGTGTTGAGCGATACCGTATCGGGAACCAGTTCGCCGACCAACTTGGGCGACTTCTCGGCGAGCAGATCCAACCACTTCTGAACCTCTTCGTGGCCGAGCAACTCGTGCGTGTGCCCCTGGACAATCTGATTCAGATGGGTGGCGACAACCGTCGCGGCGTCGACCACGGTATAACCCAAGGTCTGGGCCTGGTCTTTCTGCTCGGCATCCACCCAAATCGCATCCAGGCCGAACGCCGGGTCTTTGGCCGGTGTCCCTTGCAACTTACCGAACACCTCGCCGGGGTTAATGGCCATAAATTTGTCGGAAAACACCTCACCCTCGCCGAGGGTGACCCCGAGCAGCGTGATGCGGTAGTGATTGGGCAAAAGATCGAGATTGTCGCGGATATGGACAGGCGGGATTAAAAAGCCCATCTCCTGAGAGAGCTTTTTGCGGACCCCCTTGATACGCCCGAGAAGTTCGCCTTTCTGATTGCGATCGACCAGAGGAATCAGACGGTAGCCAACCTCGAGACCGAGCACATCCACCGGCGAAACGTCGCTCCAAGAGACCTCTGCGGGTTCGAGTGTGCGGTCGCTGTGATCCTCAAGTGCGGGCGCCGCGCCCGGCAACGCGTGGCGCTCTGACAGGCTAATGCCGTCACGTTCGGGCGATACCCGGCGCAGTCGTGAACTGTCCCCGGCATTCGCTTCCTCGACCACCTCGGCGACATTCTGGCGATAGTAGATGTAATAGGCGATAGCCGCGCACAAAGCGGCCAGGCCCAAAAAGGCCACGTGAGGCATGCCGGGGATGATGCCCATAATAAACAAAATTACCGCGGTCACCGCCACCGCTTTTGGCGAGCCAAACATTTGACCCACCACCTGGGTGTCCATGTCGTCGGAGCTGTTGGCGCGAGTAACCATGATCGCTGCCGCGGTCGACAACAGCAGCGAGGGAATCTGTGCGACCAGACCGTCACCGATTGTCAGCAGTACGTATTTTTGCAGGGCGTCCTGGAACTCCAGGTTGTGCTGGGCGATGCCCACCGCGAGGCCGCCGACTACGTTGATGATCAGAATCAAGATCCCGGCGACCGAGTCGCCTCGAACAAACTTACTGGCACCGTCCATGGAACCGTAAAAATCGGCCTCCGCAGAGACATCGGCGCGGCGTGCCCTCGCCTGCTCTTGGTCGATCAACCCGGCGTTTAAATCGGCGTCGATCGCCATTTGCTTGCCCGGCATGGCATCCAACGTAAACCGCGCGCTCACCTCGGAGATACGGCCCGCACCTTTGGTCACCACCACGAAGTTGATGATGATTAAGATAATAAACACCACCAAGCCCACCGCGTAGTTACCGCCAATCACCACCTCGCCGAAGGCCTCAATCACCTTACCGGCGGCGTCGCCGCCTTCGTGCCCTTTCAGTAACACCACCCGCGTGGACGCGACGTTCAACGCCAGGCGCAGCAAAGTCGCCACCAGCAGAATCGTCGGAAATACGGCGAAGTCCAATGGCCGCATGGTATAGACCGCCACCAGTAGCACGACTATGGATAAGGCAATGTTGAACGAGAAAAAGGCGTCCAGTAAAAACGGCGGCATCGGCAGAATCATCATGCCAAGCAGCATCAGCAGCAGAATCGGCACCGATAAATTGCCATGCCACAGCGAGCGGGTGCGGCGCCAACCGCCCTCACTGGTAACATTTGCGGGAAGAGATTTCAGGTGTTCAAAGATCGATGCGGCCATATTACCTTCGACAAAAAATTGGCGTTTGTAAACACTTTGTAGGTAATGGCAAGAAATGGGCCGGATGGCGTGGCCTTAGAAAATTGGCCTCAATATTCGCGCGAGGGTTATGCGCGGAGACGGGCTTTTTGAAGAAAGTTTAGCCGCCCGCCTAGATTCCCCG
>CAZING010000187.1:0-3557 GCA_964540505.1 uncultured Cellvibrionaceae bacterium
GGATCGTTGTTATTGTTACCCGGTTCATTCCAGGCCATAGGATTGCTCCATCAGTTGTCGATAAGTGTGTGTTCTCACGCCCGCTATGGCGCCATGCCCCCACGGGGTTGCCATAGAATTCAGAAGGGGAGGACACGATGCGAAGCGCGCTATTCTAACGTAAAAATACAGCGCCCCATGAATTGCGTGCGTTCAATGTCGGGTTTGTGGTCCATCATCTTGTTTGTGAACGAGCCGCTGGTGTTTGGGTTCTCTTAGAAACCGACCGGTGTGCGAGTATAAAGCATTCGGCGAACCTTCGGACTCGAGATATAGCGCGTAAGTTCCGTTTTAGGGTCAGGCAGCGTGTGTCACCCAGTCGAGATCGGCCTTATCGACCGCTTCGGCGGCCAGGATGCGGTTTAAATCCGCCTCCGGCAAGCGGATCCGCAATTCACAGCTGCCGTCTTCCAGGTACTGCTCGTCGAGCACCGCATTGGCGCTGTGGAAGCGGGCTCGCAGACGGCCCATATGGCTGGCAATTCTTACGCTGCCAAGAAAAACCCTGCGGCTCAGCAGCTCTGCCAAAGCTTGGCTCAGCAAATCAAGACCTTGCTTTTGCGCCGCCGAGAGCCACACGGCTATCGGCCGGCCCTGATCGTCGCGCTCAAGCTTGGGCGGCATGTTTTCGAGCAAATCGATTTTGTTGTAGACGTAAAGTATCGGGATGTCTTGCGCACCGATTTCCTCCAGCACCTCGTGGACATCGTCCATATTTTGCCGACGGTCTTCGCTGGCGGCGTCGACCACGTGAATCAGCAGGTCGGCGCTGGTCGCCTCCTCGAGCGTGGCGCGAAACGAATCCACCAAACGGTGCGGTAGATTGCTGATAAAGCCGACTGTGTCGGCCAACACGGCCGCGCCGACCTGGTCGAGCTCAATGCGTCTCATGGTCGGGTCCAAAGTGGCGAACAGTTGATCCTGTGCGTAGACGTTGGCCATGGTCAGGGCATTGAACAAGGTGGATTTGCCGGCGTTGGTATAACCCACCAAAGACACGCTCGGGATATCCGCCCGGGTCCGAGAGCGACGCCCTTGTGCGCGTTGCCGGCGCACTTTTTCAAGCTTGCGCTTTATGGTGGCGATGCGGTTGCGCAGAAGTCGTCTGTCGGTCTCGAGCTGGGTTTCCCCCGGACCTCGCAGACCGATGCCGCCTTTTTGTCGCTCAAGGTGCGTCCAACCCCGAATGAGACGGGTCGACATATGCTGCAATTGCGCAAGCTCCACCTGCAGCTTGCCCTCGTGGGTGCGGGCGCGCTGGGCAAAAATGTCGAGGATCAGCCCGGTGCGATCCAGGACACGGCATTTCAGCTCGTGCTCGAGGTTGCGCTCTTGGCTGGGGCTTAAGGTGTGGTTGAAAATGACGATTTCGGCATCGTGCTGCTTGACCAGCGCACTGAGCTCGGCAAGCTTACCGGTGCCGATAAAGTATTTGGCGGTGGGCGTGGCCCGGGCGCCTTGCAGTTCGGCCACCGGATCGCCGCCGGCCGAAAGCACCAACTCCTCGAACTCTCGAGGGTCGTTTTTTTGTTCTGCTGCGGTTAACTCTAGGTGAACCAGTACCGCGAGTTCACCCGAATCAGGACGGTCAAAAAACAAGCAGCATCAAGCCTCTGTTTCGTTCTCTTCGCCGACAGCATCGGGGTTGAGCATAGGCACGCGCACCGGCCGTGACGGCACCACCGTGGAAATCGCGTGCTTGTAGACCATTTGACTGACTGTATTTTTTAACAGCACTACAAACTGGTCGAAAGATTCGACCTGGCCTTGGAGTTTAATACCATTGACCAAGTATATAGATACAGGGATCCGCTCTTTGCGCAACACGTTAAGGTAAGGGTCTTGTAGACTGTGCCCTTTTGACATGGTTTTTCTCCTTATTAGGTAACAATCGGGGCCCGTGGGGGCTAGGCATATTAGATTGACAAAGCGGCCTTCGGTAAATTCCATTGAGCCGACGGGTATTATAGGGTTCTTTGCTGAATAATACTCAACGCATTCGCTAATATTTCATCGGGGCTCATCATTGCACCGCCAGTCGCTGACGCGTTTACCCAACTTAAATCGCGCCAACCTCTAAGCCAAGTCAACTGCCGTTTCGCCAACTGGCGCGTGGCGGCTAGGCCTTTTTCGCGCATTTCATCGAAGCCGACTTCGCCATTTAGGTACTCCCACATTTGCCGGTAGCCCACGGCACGAATGGACGGCAGCCCCGGATGCAGGTCGCCACGCGCAAACAAGGCGCGCACCTCCCGCTCGAAACCTTGCTCTAGCATTCGATCGAAACGCACGGAAATCCGTTGGTGCAAGACCCTGCGTTCGACCGGCGCCATGGCAAGCTGCAACCAATCATAGCGGCCGCGAAGCCCGTTGCTGCCCTGTTGGCGCCAGACGCTGATTGGCGTACCCGTGGCCAGGTAGACCTCAAGAGCTCTGCAGATTCGCTGGGAGTGATTGGGGTGGAGTTGCGCCGCTGTACTCGAGTCGACCCGTTGCAGCTCGCCGTGCAGCGCGGGCCAGCCGTCGCGAGCGGCCCGGCGTTCGATTGCCGCGCGAATCGTCGGGTCGGCCGGCGGCATGTCCGCGAGGCCCTCCAGCAACGCTTTGAAATAGAGCATGGTACCGCCGACCAAGATTGGCGTTTTGCGCTGCGCGATAAGACGCTCGATCTCCTCGCCTGCGTCACGAGCGAAATCCGCCGCCGAGTAAGGCTCGGCCGGGTCGCGTATGTCGATCAACCTATGCGGGGCCGCCGCTCTTTCGGCGGCGGTGGGTTTGGCGGTGCCTATGTCCATGCCCCGATAGACCAACGCGGAATCGACGCTGATGATCTCGGCGCCTATGGCTCGGTGCAGCCCAATCGCAAGATCGGTCTTCCCCGAGGCGGTCGGCCCCATCAGGGTGATCACCAGAGGTTTAGGCGCGTTTGCCATAGCCTGCGACTCACTCACTTGAGGGCACGCTCACCGCCCTCGCATAAACAGCCCGTCGAGCTCGCTCAGGCCGACTTGCGCCCAGGTCGGGCGGCCGTGATTGCACTGGCCGCTGCGCTCGGTTATTTCCATGTCCCGCAAAAGCGCGTTCATCTCGGCGATGGACAACCTGCGGTTGGCGCGCACACTGCCGTGGCAGGCCATGGAACTCAACAGTTCGTTGATGCTCTGCTCGATGCGATTGCTGAAGCCGTGCTCGAGCAGATCCGCCAGCAGATCCCGCACCAGGCTTTCGACATCGGCTTTGCTTAGGGCCACTGGAACCTGTCGTACCAACAGCGTTTCGGGGCCTGCGCGCTGCACTTGAAACCCGAGGCGGGTGAAAACTTCTGGGTTTTGCTCGGCGTAGTTTGCTTCTTTTTCACTGACGGCGACGCTGTGCGGCACCAGAAGCGGCTGCGACTGAATGGCGCTGGCCTCGAATTGGGCTTTCATTCTCTCGTAAGTAATGCGCTCGTGGGCAGCGTGCATGTCGACCACAATCAGCCCGTGCTCGTTCTCGGCCAAAATAAAAATGCCTTTAAG
>CAZING010000187.1:3657-5460 GCA_964540505.1 uncultured Cellvibrionaceae bacterium
TGGGGGAAAAACTGCATCGGGCTTTGTTCGGGCGCATCAGCCGACACCGCCTGGCCGTAGCCATTGGCCGCACCGAACTGCGAGGCTTCAACCGGCGCCTCGGGTCGGACGTCCGCAAGCGCTTTATAGAGGGATCTGAATAAAAAATCGTGTACCAGGCGACCGTCGCGAAAGCGCACTTCGTGCTTGGTAGGATGCACGTTGACGTCCACTGTCGCGGGGTCCAGATTCAGGTAGAGAACATAAGCGGGGTGGCGACCGTGGTAGAGCACATCCTGATAGGCTTGACGCACCGCGTGGGTCACCAGCTTATCTTTGATGGCGCGCCCGTTGACGTAAAAGTGCTGGAGGTCCGCTTGGCTGCGAGAGAAAGTCGGCCGCGCCACCCACCCCCACAGCTTAAGCCCCGCACGTTCGAAATCGACAAACAGGGCGTTGTCCATAAACGCGGGGCCGCAAATTTGGGCGACGCGCCGGGAAGTCTCGGCCTGAGTGGTCGCCGGGCGCCAACTGTGGACGACCCGGCCGTTGTTTTTCAGCGTCAAGCCGACCTCAAAGGCAGACAACGCCAGGCGCTTGAACACGTCCTCGATACGCCCGTATTCGGTATTTTCTGTGCGAAGGAATTTGCGCCGCGCCGGGGTATTGAAAAACAAATCGCGGACCTCGACCGAGGTGCCTACCGGGTGCGCCGCAGGTTTCATAGAGGGCGCCATATCCCGCCCTTCGGCAATGACGCAATAGGCGCTGTCACAGCCTTTGGCCAGACTTGTGAGCACCAGACGCGACACCGAACTGATGCTCGCCAGAGCTTCGCCGCGAAAGCCGAGCGTGGCCACCGCTTCGAGATCATCGAGAATAGCGATTTTGCTGGTGGCATGACGCGAAAGCGCAAGCTCGAGGTCTTCGCGCTCAATGCCGCAACCGTCGTCGCGCACGCGCATCAACTTAACGCCGCCGGCCTCGATCTCGACATCTACTTGGGAGGCGCCGGCGTCCACGGCATTTTCCAGCAACTCTTTGATCACCGAGGCGGGACGCTCAACCACTTCTCCGGCGGCGATCTGGTTGGCGAGCCGGGGGCTCAATAGTTGAATTCGTGCCATATGACGTGCAAATCCGAGCGCTAAGAGAACGGGTAACCATAGAACGTGCCTATGGTCGGGCAATGCGCCCGGAAATGCAAAGGGCAAGGGCGGCTGCGCGAAGTTTGCAGCAGCCGCCCGGGTTGCATCAGGCGGTTGACGCGCGGGTCACCGTGGTCGACGCGCAGGCGATTGTCGCGAGTGCTGGGCGCGATCGAGTTGGGCGTTGCGCTGGTCGAACTCGCGGTTCATGCGATCGCGTTCGCGGTTAAGTCGGTCGCGATCGCGGTTGAGCGCCGCTCGTTTTTGATTGGCGATATCGGCGATGTAATTATGGTCCTGGTGGCGATGCTGCTGACTTTGCTGCCACCGGTCGATATCGCGGTTGCGCGCGTCCAGCTCGCGCATCAAGCCGTCATAATAACGATGCATCGCCTGGCGCTCGCGGTTCAACGCTTCGCGCTGTCGATGAATGATGTCGGCATGACGGTAAGCGTTTTGATGAGCGCCATGGTGATGATTGGGGTCGTGGTAGCGACCCTGGTCTCGGTGAACGGTGTACCCGCGCTCGCGCTGTCGCGCGTCGGCATCTGCCGCCAGAGCAACGGTTACCGTAAAAAGAACGCCCAAAACGGCCTTGATAACGAATCGATTCATGTCTGGTCACCTCTCGCATTCTAGGGCCTGTTAACAGGCCCCTGGGTGATCACAGCTTAGA
>CAZING010000188.1:0-1192 GCA_964540505.1 uncultured Cellvibrionaceae bacterium
TTGAGAGTTTAGGGGCGGTTGTATCGCGACGGCGATTGAGGGTAATCTTCGCGGCTCCAGGTTTTTAGGCAAGCCTATGCAGTTTTTTAATCTTCACCTCGGTAACCCTCTGGCGGGCTTGCAAAGTCATCTCTATTTACGCGTTGCGGCTTTGGCGCTCACCGCCTCGATCGTGATCGCGCTCGACCGGTTTTACCAACCGGTCGAGCAACTGCGATGGCTGGTGCTGACCTTGCTCGCCACTGCCCTTTGGACCTTGGGCCGCCTGTTACATCAAACTGACACCCGCCAACCGCGCTGGCAATTTACCTTCGAATTGGCTTTGGATTACCTCTGGGTGTTCGCGGTTGTTGCCCTGGTGGGGCGCTCGACCAACCCGTTCATCTACTACTATCTGGTATTGAGCGCTGTGGCGGCGGCGGCCCTGCCTTTACTTTTCGCCTGGGCGTTTTGTGCGCTGGGGATTTTGATTTACAGCTTTATGATGTATCTCGATTTGAATGCCCATTATGAGCACATGCCGCGTGATTACCAGGTGCACCTACTCGGCATGTGGGTTAACTACGTCGGCAGCAGCCTGGTGATCTGCGTGTTTGTCGGCTACCTGCGCCGGTGGGGGCAGGCGCAGCAAGAGAAGCTCACTCAGCTTCGCGAGAACCAACTGAAAAACGAACAGTTAATCGGTATCGGCACTGTGGCGGCCACCACCATCCACTCGCTGGCAACCCCGTTGGCCACCCTCCACCTGTTGGCCGAGGAAATGAGCCTGCAACCGTGCTCGGACGAGCAAACGGCGCAGGATCTCGAAACCATGAAAACACAGATAACGAGGTGTCGAAAAACCATTGCGGGGCTCTCCGAACTCGCCCGCCAGCACGACGAAATAAAAGCGTTAACTGTGGCCCAAATCGTCACGGCCTTATTAGACCACTACGCATTGCAGCAGCCCGATTTGCTTTTGGACATCCAATACGCCACCCCCTGTGAAGACGTAATGGTGCTTGCCGACCCTTTATTGATTCATGCACTCATTAACCTCGTTAATAACGCGCTCGAAAGTGATCAACGTAACAGCCGGATCACGTTTTGGGCGGATCAAAACAACTTGCACGTGACAATCCGAAACCACAGTGCGCAAGCGATGGAAGATATTCTCCAACGCTGGGGGCGCCCCGGCGCCTCTAGCAAAGAA
>CAZING010000188.1:1292-5437 GCA_964540505.1 uncultured Cellvibrionaceae bacterium
CGCGCCGCCGTGCAGGCAATAAAACTCGGTGCTGTGGACTTTTTAAGTAAACCCTGTTCAATAGAGGAGATCCTGAGTGCGCTGTCGACAACCCTACCCGAGCTAAGCGACAGCGCGCTTAACGCTCCCATCACCGCGCCCTCCCTCAGAAATACCGAATGGGAGGCCATTCAAAAAGCCATGGACGACAATGACGGCAATGTTTCCGCTGCCGCACGACAACTGAAATTGCACCGCAGAACCTTGCAGCGCAAACTTCAAAAAAGGCATACAGAACCCGCTATTTAAACGACAAGACGACGCTTTGGCATCGACTCATTCGACTGGGCTCAACGCAAGCGCTCTGGCGTCGGTCTTCGACGCTGCGGTCAAGGCTCCTCGGCCCACTCCCCATTATCGGTGCGCGCAATAAAAGGCACCGAATACCAATAATAACCACCTTGGTCGGCAGGCGCAGTGCAATTAAATCGGGTTCGGCCCGGCGCGAATGGCCGATTCGGCGTGACGGTGACCTTCGCCCCTTCGAGTAAGAGCTCTGCCTTGCCTTGGCCGCCAACGTAACAGCTAAGTGTGGCCGCGACTTCGGCCGAAGTCAGAGTCAATTGAAAGTATGGCGGGTTCGAACCCACTGGCAGCACGCCATCGCGTAGCGGTTCGCCCTTTTGGTCAAAGCGCTCGATCGCTTTGACCGGCAAAGGCCGAGTGTTGAGTTTCGTTTTCAGTTGGTCGAGGTCGGCGTAGTCGCCGCCCATAGGAAAGCGCGGAATGTCAGTGGTCTGCCCGGGCGCAACCGCACCGGAATGTTGTCCGAAACCGAGATAACCCTCATCCGCAAGCAGCTCCTGTAGATTGCGATCGAACTCGCCATAAGGGTACGCCAAAACCTTGAAGCTTTGACCTGAGTGCTGCTTGATCAGAGCCTCGGCCTGTTGGATTTCCTCAAGCAGCACTTTGCGCCACTCGGGCTGCGACTGCGCTTGCGGCTTACGCAGCATATGGAGGTGAGAATGGGTATGATTGGCAAGCTCTGCGCCGTAGTTGGCCATTTCCCGAAGCTCGTTCCAGCCGAGGTGGCCTCCGTGGTTTTGCACTACCGGTTCGGTGCTAACGAAAATTGTAAACGGCCATTTTCGTTTCTTCATTAACGGAAATGCATTTTCATAAACACTGGTGTAAGCATCATCAAAGGTTAAAAGTACGCTTTTGGTCGGCAATTGTTCGCCGTTGCGGATGGCACCGGCAACCTCAGCAAGCGACACCACTTCCAAATTCAGGGTTTCGATAAGCTCGATATGCTGGGCAAACAGCGCAGGCCGAGTACTTGTGGCGGCGGGCGTCGCATCGCTTATATGGTGATACTGTAATATGACCAATGCCTGCGTTGAAGACGTCATGACGGCCAATATCGCGGCAAACAGATAGGCGGAAATTTTCATATAGATTCCACATTTGGTGATGCAGGCAACAAAGCCAAGCTCGAATTCGACGACCGGTAAATAATTGCGTCGCCCAAGCACCATCCGATCAGTCTGTTTCGGTCTCTATGGTACTTGTCGTCTGTGGCTTGCCATTGGGTGAGATCTTGACAGCTTTTTGAAACACCAGCGAGTTTGGGTAGGTTACGACAACTTCTCCGTCTTGAAGAATAACGTGAAATAGCGTGATTTCTTTGATTACGCCTTCCACTGAATTGTCGCCGTCAACGATTCTGACGTAATTGCCCACGCGGTATGGAAAAAAGAAAAAGACAAAGATGCTGGCGGTAATGTTACTGAGTATCGACCATTGCGCCACCAGAGCGATTCCAAATATCGCGAGCGCAGAACCGAGAAACACCCCAAGGTCTTGATAACCGAAACCTGTGACTATGCCAGCGGTGACGATCGCAAGTGCGGCCCAGGCAAAATTTATCGCGGTCTTCACATATTGGATTCGCGCAGGCGCAATGTGACGCTCTGCACCTATATTGGCTACCAACCGGGCGATGGCGCTTCGGACGAACAAATAAATGAATAATGTTACCAATAAAATTAAAACGGTTTGCAAAGTCATTACGATTCCACCCTTTTCTCTGGCGCTTACATGATTAGCGTCTCAGACTCTCTGGTCGGCAACAAGCTGTCATTCATCGATTCAATGCTTTCGGCAACATCTGTATCATTCTGATTAAAGAATGCGATGTGAAACATCGCATCGCCCGCCTGCACTAAAGGTATGTTCTGCTTACCTATGACGATACCGGCACGGGCGACTTTAACCAAATCGATGATATTGCCGAAAGGGTCACCGATTTGCGCAAGTACATCGCCTTGTTTAACGCGGTCGCCAAGATTTTTAAGGCTGTGCACAATGCCGCTCGAGCCGGCCCGGGTCCAATCGCTCGCATAGGATACAAAAGGCACCACCTTGCCAATACGGGGCTTGCGGTTGACAAGCCCGAGGCGCGCAAGGATATTGATAATGCCACGCAAACCGATACGAATCGACAACTCGTCGAACCGCAACGCCTGCCCTGCTTCGTAAAGCAGTACTTTGGTTGCACCTTCCACGGCTATCTGGCGCAGCGAACCGTCGCGTAAATCGGCATTTAAAAGCACGGGGACACCAAACGCCTGCGCGAGCTTTAAGGTTTCCTCATCTTTGAGATCCGCGCGAATCTGCGGAAGATTAGAACGATGGAGCGCGCCCGTGTGAAGGTCGATGCCGTAGTCACAGTGGCGAATGATTTCGTTCAAGAATGTGTGTGCGACGCGGCCGGCGAGCGAGCCTTTGGCAGAGCCTGGAAAACAGCGATTCAGATCGCGGCGATCCGGCATATAACGGCTCTGATTCAAAACTCCGTACACGTTCACCATGGGCACAAGAATTAAACTTCCACGAAGAATTTTCAATGTCGTCGACTGAATCAACCGTCGAATGATTTCGATACCATTGAGTTCGTCGCCGTGCAGCGCCGCACAGACAAAAACCACGGGGCCAGGCGACCGCCCCCGAATCACATGCACCGGCGTACAGATATCGGTGTCTGTATAAAGCTTTATTGTAGGCAGTTCTATTTGTGCCGTCTGCCCCGGTAGGATTCGATGCCCGCCGATAACAAGCGCATCGTCATTTTTAGGCGTTTCGCCCACTGTTGAATGCTCCTATGGTTGCAATTGAAAACACTCACGCGTGAATCGGTCGTCCACCTATGGGTGAATGCGCTTTAGACTCAACCCTTGCCTTTGGTGCGGGTCTTATTTGGCGCTGCATTTTGTTCGATAAACTCGATAATCCCCCCAGAGACGTCCACCGTGGTGGCCTGCTCAATGCCTTCTAGCCCCGGCGAAGAGTTGACCTCCATCACCACAGGGCCCCTATTGGATTGCAATATATCAACCCCACAGACGTTTAAGCCCATGACTTTGGCTGCGTTCAGGGCGGTCGCGCGCTCCGAGCGACTCAGCCGGGTAGCCTCGGCGCTGCCTCCACGGTGCAGGTTGGACCTGAACTCCCCTTCTGCCGCGACGCGTTTCATCGCCGCCACCACCTTGCCGCCTACAACGAAACAGCGTATGTCCGAGCCTTTCGACTCGCCTATGTACTCTTGAACTAGGATATTGGCCTTGAGGCCCATAAACGCCTCAATGATGCTCTCGGCGGCCTTATCGGTGTCGGCCAGCACCACGCCGATTCCCTGAGTACCCTCCAAAAGCTTGATCACCAAAGGCGCGCCACCGACGTTCTTGACCAAATCGCGAATTTTGTCGGGGCGATTGGCGAAGCCCGTTCGCGGCAGCCCAATACCCTTTCGCGACAACAATTGCAGCGAGCGTAGCTTATCGCGCGAACGGCTGATGGCGACCGATTCGTTTACACAGAAAGTCCCCATCATCTCGAACTGGCGGACCACCGCCGTGCCATAGAATGTCACCGACGCGCCAATTCTCGGAATCACCGCATCGTAATGCGGCAAGTCTTCGCCTTGGTAACGAACGCTCGGCTGATTGGTCGTAATATCCATATAACAGTGCAAAGTATCGATGACATCCACCCTATGGCCGCGCGACTCCCCGGCCTCTTTGAGCCGCCGAGTGGAATAGAGCGTAGCATCACGGGATAAAATAGCGATTCTCATAGACTGCCCCAGGGTAATTTCAAACTTT
>CAZING010000189.1:0-5434 GCA_964540505.1 uncultured Cellvibrionaceae bacterium
GGCCCTTTAAAAGGCCGCCCTTTTTTTTGGTTCGCGAGCGCCCATACCGCTCATTCTATTGTTCTTGCCGGGGCGCTTTGCTGCCCCGAGGCACCGCTTCGCGCAACTGGCATAGCCAAATCACGCCCGATTCAAATGACCATGATGCCGTCGGCTTCCACCAAAGCGCCTTTGGGTAGCTCGCGCACACCTATCGCGGCCCGGGCGGGGTAGGGGGCGGTAAAAAACTGAGCCATAACCTCATTGACGGTTGGGAAGTGACTGAGGTCGGTCAGATAGATGTTCAACTTGACGATATTGCCAAGGTCGCCGTTCGCGGCCTGGCAAACGGCTTGTAAATTCTGAAAAACCTGGGTGACCTGAGCGGTAAAATCGCCCTCGACTAAGGTCATGGTTTCGGCAACCAGTGGGATCTGGCCCGAGAGGTAGACGGTGTTGTCCACTTTAATGGCCTGAGAGTAGGTGCCGATGGCAGCGGGTGCTTTCTCGGTTGAAATAACGGCTTTATTGGTCATGACTTCCCCTTGTGTATTTAACCCGCGCCGCCCCTGCCAGAGCTTCTGCGTCTTTTTGTTTCGTGTTTGGTGTGTGAATTTTCGGCAAATGGCCGATGATGGCTCAGTTTTTAACGCGTGACACCCCGGTGACCGAACGGAGAATTCGCACCCGACGCATCACTTCGGCCAAGTGCTGTCGATTGCGAACGCCTATGGTTAGGGTGATCACACTATGCTCGGCGTCGCGCTCTTTTACCTGAATGCCTTCGATGCTGGTGCGCGTTTCGGCTATGCGCGTGGCCAGCGACGCGATGATACCGCGCTCGGCCTCCACCTCGACCGCCAACTCACTCAGAAACTCGCCTTCGACATTGGCGGACCAGCTTACGCTGGTGACGTTTTCCCGCTTGCTGCGCAAGTCCGCGACATTCTTGCAGGTTTCGGTGTGCACCACCAACCCCTTACCGGTACTGATATGGCCCACGATCGGGTCGCCTGGAATGGGCCTGCAGCAACGCGAAAAGCTGATTAACAGCCCGTCGGGTGAATCGATGGTAATCGGCGCCGCGTTCGGCTGGTGGTGATCGGAGTCCGGCTGCAGAACTTTTGCCACGGTCATGGCCACGCGTTTGCCCAGACCAACGCTTTCAAACAGCTCTTCGACCGACTCGGTATTATTGGCGCTGAGCATTTGGCGAGTCTGCTCGACGCTTAAATCGGAAAGCGACAAGTTCAAATTAACCAGCGCGCGCTCGACCATGCGCCGCCCAAGCTCGACCGACTCCATATGCCGCTGGTGTTTCAGATAGTGGCGAATCGCCGAGCGCGCCTTGGCGGTGACCACGAAATTGAGCCAGTTGGGGTTGGGTTGCGAGTCCTCGGAGATAATGATTTTCACCTTCTGACCGCTTTGCAAAGGTTGCGACAAAGGCGCAGGCCGGTCGTTGATGCGACAAGCCACGCAACTGTTGCCAACGGCGGTGTGCACGGCATAGGCGAAATCGACCGGAGTTGCTCCCGAGGGCAGCTCGATAATTGCGCCTTTTGGCGTGAACACGTACACCTCGTCGCGAAACAGGTCCATCTTCACGTTTTCGATAAATTCGAGCGAGCTGCCGGTGTGGTGCTGAATTTCGAGCACCCGCTGAATCCAGCGGTCGACGCGCGCTTTGGAGACCTCGCTCGGGTTGTCTTCGGGTTCTACTGTTTTGTACAACCAATGGGCGGCCACGCCTCGACTGGCCAACTCGTCCATCTCGCGCGTGCGAATTTGCACTTCAATTGGCACCCCGTGCATGCCGATGACCACGGTGTGAAGCGATTGGTAGCCGTTGATTTTGGGTATCGCGATATAGTCCTTGAATTCCCCGGCCATGGGTTTGTAGAGGTTGTGAATGGCGCCCAAGGCGCGGTAGCTGGTGTCGATATTGTCGACTATGATGCGAAACGCGTAGACATCCATGATTTCTTCGAAGGATTTTTTCTTCGAGCGCATTTTGTTGTAAATGCTGTAAAGGTGTTTTTCGCGGCCGATCACCAGCGCCGCGATGCCTTCGCGGCTAAGGCGCGCTTCAATCGCGGATTGAATATCGTCGACCAGCGCCTTTCTGTTGCCGCGCACTTTTTTAAGCGAGGCTTGCAGCCGGGCCGCGCGCAGCGGGTACATAGCGGTAAAGCCGCGGTCTTCGAATTCGATCCGCAGGTCGTTCATACCTAAACGGTGCGCGATGGGGGCGTATATCTCGAGCGTTTCTTTCGCGATTCGACGCTTTTTCTCGGGCGTCAAAGCCCCGAGAGTGCGCATATTGTGGAGCCTGTCGGCGAGCTTAACGACTATAACCCGAATATCGCGAGCCATAGCCAGCGCCATTTTCTGGAAGTTTTTGGCCTGCTTTTCCGCTTGCGATTCGTACTCGATTTTTGCAAGTTTACTGACCCCATCAACCAGTTCGGCGACCACTTCGCCAAACTGGCTGTTGATTGCATCCTTGGCAATGCCGGTGTCTTCAATCACATCGTGCAACATCGCCGCCATCAGACTCTGGTGGTCCATATGCATGGAGGCGAGGATGTTGGCGACGGCAAGGGGGTGGGTGATATAGGGTTCGCCGCTGCGGCGGAATTGGCCGTCGTGCGCCTGTTCGGCGTAAAAGTACGCGCGCTTGACGCTATTGATGTGGTCGGGCTCTAAATAGGAGGCCAGCCTGTGACTGAGCGAATCAATGGTTAGCAAGGCGGCCCTCCATCAAGATTATTCCATAGTGGCGGAAGGGTCGACGCCCGCAGAAGAGGTTTCCACAACGGGCGGGCGCTCGTCTACCTCGTCAAGTATCTTCGCAGTCACCAAGCCTTCTTCAATTTCCCGAAGCGCGAGCACCGTGGGCTTGTCATTTTCAATAGGCACTAAAGGGTCTTTACCCAACGTGGCGATTTGACGGGCGCGCTTGCTGCCAACCAACACCAGCTCAAAACGGTTAGCGACATGGTCCAAACAATCTTCAACGGTAATACGTGCCATAAACTTTCCAAACGAGTTGAATTACGCCTGGGCCAGAAGCCCTGGCATGCCATCCGCCCCTCGGGCGAATACAAAATTACCGAGCACTTCCAGCGACCGCCCCGTTCGATTGCGAAGGTTTCAAATCGGGCGACTCGTGAAAATACTCCCCAGCAGTGCACCTTGGCAGCAATGCGAACAGCGTTACACCAAGAAAACGCCGCTTTGCCGGCACCGGCGGCCCTAATCACTTGGACCCGAGAAACTGCGCCAAATTCCAGACCTTCAATCGACCCAAGAACGCAAAGCAAGGGGCGAAATTGTACGCAGAACAAACAGTTACGACAATAGGCTCGCGATCAGCGAGCTGTATTTCTCCGCCTGGCGCGACAGCTTCGTGCGCTCAGAGGTGATTACCGCTTTAAAATCCGCCAGGGCTTTCGCGAACTCGTCATTGACGATTAAGTAGTCGCTTTCCACATAATGGGAAATTTCATTGCGAGCTTCAGCCATACGCGCGTCTATAACCGTCTCTGCGTCCTGACCGCGCCCCTGCAGCCGCTCGAGCAAGGCCTCGCGCGAGGGCGGCAAAATGAACACCCCCACGGCGCCGGGAATCAGCTTGCGCACTTGGGTCGCCCCTTGCCAGTCAATTTCCAAAATCACGTCGACACCGGTGGCAAGTGTCTGCTCGACCCAGGTTTTGCTGGTGCCGTAATAGTTCTTAAACACACGCGCATGCTCGAGGAAATCCCCGTGCTCGATCATCTCGACAAATGCTTGCTCTGCGACAAAATGGTAGTTGACGCCCTCTTGCTCGCCCGGGCGTATCGGCCGGGTGGTGTGCGAGACGGATACCTTAAGATTGTCGGTATCGGCCACCAGCGCATTCACCAAACTGGTTTTGCCTGCGCCGGAGGGTGCGGAAACAGTATAAAGCGTGCCGTAGACAGCCATAGCGGCGGGTTACCTTTTTCGAGTGTATTATCGGCCGAAAGGCGTTTCTGCTATTTTAGCCCACCCACGCCCTACACTGGAAATTTCGTTTAAAAACCGCCACGCCCACTGTTCATGCCTATGACCACTTGGATCAGCCACAGAGGCATCACACAACAATACTCGGAAAACACCGGCGGCGCGTTCGACGCCGCCATTGCCGGGGGTTTTACCGAGCTTGAGACGGACCTGCGCATGTGTGGCGACGGCCATGCAGTACTGTGCCACGACCGGTCTTTGACGAGGCTTGGGCAAGCGAACTTTAAAACCTTGCAAATCGAGCGCGCCACCCGCGCCGAACTCACCCGCGCGCGCCTCGCATGCGGCGAGCCGCTGTTGTTTTTCGATGAACTGCTCGAACGCTACCCCAAGCAACGATGGATCTTGGACATTAAACCGCAAACCGACACCGCGGTCGTGCGCGCTTTGTTGGCCCTGCATCGCAACCCCGCGCACGCCGAGTTTCTTAGCAACAGATGCCGCTATCTGTTTTGGCGACCGAGCCCTCAGAAACTGCTCGAGCAACACTTACCCAAAGCGCAATGCTTGGCAAGGCTATACCAATGCCGACGTGCGGCCCTGGCGAGCCTAAGCCGCCTGCCGGCGCTTGCGGGCATAGTGCCGGGCAAAACCTACGCGCTGCCACCGGCATTGCATGGGCGACGCCTTATAACCGCGCAGCGCGTCCAGCAATACCGCCAGCGCGGCGCCCAAGTGCTCGGCTACCTGCCCAAAACCCCCGAAGAAATTCGCTGGGCCCTAGCCGCAGGCGTCGACGAAATACTCACCGACCACCCCCTTCATTTAGCGGCGAAAAGACCGTTAACGGATTAGACGAACCCCGACAGTCACCAGATTTTGCAGCCGACAGAAAAGATCAGCAGACCCAAAAACAAACAAAGCCCTTTATTTTAAAAGAGCTTCGGGAGCGTCGGAAAAATATCAGCAAGGGTAGGGAATTTACTCGATGTTCCGGATCTTCTTATTAAGTAGCGGCCTAGACAAACTCAACGTTACCGAAACCGTTCAAATGCCTGTTTGCCCACCAAACTGCCCACCACTTACCTTTGGCTTTTCCTAAATCTTAATGGAGAACAACGAAAAACAGTGCCGCTTCCGTCGGATTCCCCGTTCAGTAAAACGCATGAACGAGTACTCAATTTGCGTTTTCCACTTTTCCACGCAGAAAAACGTAATGGTGGTTTATGGCATTCAGTTCCTCTTACCATCGCCTGGCCGTCGCAAGCCAAACATAAAAATGGGATATTAACCCCATTTTTGCCATTAAAATAGGAATACAGTCCCACTTATTGAGCATGACAGTTGTTCAAATGTCTGGGTTGGACTATATTCCCATTATTGAATGAATACGGGGAATACAGTCCCTTCGGTTGGTGCTATGGCTAAGCGTGATTTACACAAGGTGCTGTTTCCAAAGCAGCGA
>CAZING010000190.1:0-5429 GCA_964540505.1 uncultured Cellvibrionaceae bacterium
TGTGGGTGACCTCCGACAGCGGGTTGTTCTGGTCCATAAACTGAGACAGCTGACTGGAGCCGAAAAACTCTTTTACGGCTGCCGCTACGGGCTTAGCGTTGACCAAATCCTGAGGCATTAGGCCTTCGCTCTCGGCCATAGACAGCCGCTCTTTGACCGCTCGCTCGACGCGCACCAGACCGACACGGAACTGGTTTTCGGCCATCTCGCCAACCGAACGCACGCGCCTGTTGCCGAGGTGGTCGATATCGTCCACTGTGCCCTTGCCGTTGCGGATCTCGATCAGTGTTTGAATGACTTTCACAATGTCATCGTTAGAGAGCGTGCCGCTGCCGGTTTCCTCTTCAATGCCGAGGCGACGGTTAAACTTCATGCGACCGACCGCAGAGAGGTCGTAGCGCTCGCCCGAGAAGAACAAATTCTGGAACAGGGTCTCTGCAGACTCTTTGGTTGGCGGCTCACCTGGGCGCATCATGCGGTAAATTTCGACCAGCGCTTCAAGTTGTGTGCGCGCAGGGTCGATGCGTAGTGTTTCAGAGATAAACGGCCCGCAATCGAGTTCGTTGGTGTAAATGGTCTCGACCTCGGTGATGTCCGCCTTGGCGATCGCATCAAAAAAGTCGGCTGTGATCTCGGTGTTGCATTCAAACAGCACCTCGCCGCTACGGGCGTCAACCAGATCTTTAGCGATCGCCCGGCCGATCAAATAGTCGGTCGGCACGACCAATTCGTCCACGCCGGACTTTTCCATCTGGCGGATGTGACGAGCTGTAATACGACGGCCTTCTTCAACAATCACGTTGCCTTTTTTGTCGGTGATTTCAAAAGAAGCCACATCACCACGAAGCCGCGATGGCACAAGCTCCAAATGGAATTTGCCGTCCGAGTCGATGCGGTACTTGTTATTTTCAAAAAACAGACCGAGTATTTCTTCCGAGCTTAAACCCAACGCGCGCAGCAAAATTGTCGCCGGCAGCTTGCGTCGTCGGTCAATACGGACGTAGACCAAATCTTTAGGGTCGAACTCAAAGTCAAGCCAGGAGCCGCGGTAGGGGATAATCCGTGCGGAGTACAGTAACTTCCCGGACGAATGTGTTTTGCCTTTGTCGTGCTCAAAGAATACGCCGGGCGATCGATGCAATTGCGAGACAATAACGCGCTCGGTGCCGTTGATCACAAAGGTGCCATTGTCGGTCATGAGCGGAATTTCGCCCATGTAGACTTCTTGTTCTTTAATATCTTTGATGGCTTTGGTGGACGATTCACGGTCGTAGATAATCAGGCGCACCTTCACGCGCAACGGCACCGCGTATGTGGCGCCGCGCAAAACGCACTCCGTCACAGAGTAGACGGGCTTACCTAACGCGTAGCTGACATACTCGAGCGCGGCATTGCCTGAATAGCTGACGATTGGAAATACTGACTTGAAAGCCGCATGCAAACCTATGGCTGCCCGCGCCTCGGGGGTCTTTTCAGACTGGGTAAATTTCGCATAGGAATCGAGCTGAATTGCGAGCAAAAAGGGTGTATCCATTACATGAGGCAATTTGCCAAAGTTTTTGCGGATACGTTTTTTCTCAGTGTACGAGTAAGCCATCAGTATTCCTCAGAATGATCACGTAGCGATGTCTTTGCAGACTTAGCAGGGCCTAACTTTCATGCCGATTTCTCTGGTGAAGCGCTTGGTAGCCAGCGCGCTTCACGAAGTCGAAGAGGCGCTTGGTCGGCCTTTGGACTTCGTTTAAATTCAAAACCAAACTGTTTTCTTGATTTTGGCGGTACCTACTTGTGCCGCGGTTGAACTCAGCGATTACTTACGAAATTAATGTTGGCCACAAACAGAAAAAGGCCAGCGGACATTTTCGTCCGCCAGCCCAGCGCCAAACAGTATTTGGCTGTCGTTTTCAGCAATTTACTTAAGCTCGACAGATGCACCGGCTTCTTCAAGTTGCTTCTTAGCGTCTTCAGCTTCTTCTTTAGAGGCTGCTTCTTTGATAGTGTTTGGCGCGCCGTCGACCAAGTCTTTCGCTTCTTTCAAGCCGAGGCCAGTCAGTGTGCGAACCACTTTGATCACGTTAACTTTCTTGTCGCCAGCAGCTTTAAGGACGATGTCGAACTCGGTTTGCTCTTCTGCAGCAGCACCACCGCCATCGGCAGCAGGTGCAGCAACCGCTACAGCTGCAGCAGCCGATACGCCGAACTTCTCTTCCATGGCTTCAACCAGTTGAACCACGTCCATAACTGACATTTCAGCAATTGCATTTAAGATATCTTCTTTGGAAAGAGCCATCACTCAATCTCCGTTTAAAAGTAAAAAAATAAATAGTTGCCCAAAAGTAAGCGACAATTACGCTGCGTCTTTTTTCTGTTCTGCTACTGCGTGTACAACGCGAGTAATCTTCGCCGGAACTTCGTTGAATGTGCGTGCCAGTTTTTCCACCGGCGCGAGCATCACACTCATCAAAATTGACAGGGCTTGATCGCGTGTAGGCAGCTTAGCCAGAACATCGAGTTGCGATGCTTCCAGTAATTGCCCGCTGACCGACAGCGCCTTAACTTCAAATTTCTCGTTATCTTTCGCGAAATCTTTGAACAGTCGGGCCGCCGCACCTGGGTCCTCCATAGAGAAACCCAAAATACTGGGGCCTTTCAGCGTATCGGTAACACACTCGAATTCGGTGCCAACAATAGCGCGACGTGCAAGCGTGTTACGAATCACTTGTAAGCGCACATTGTTTTGTCGAGCCAATTTACGCAAAGCGTCCATTTTGGCTACGGTTACACCACGAGCATCAGCAATTACCAGGGATAAAGCATTCATCGCAGTCTCGTTAACATCAGCGACGATCGCCTTTTTGTCTTCGAGTCTAATAGCCACGATAACTATCTCCTGGATTGATGTAAGACCCAACACCGCAAGTGCCGGGCCGTTATTCGGTGATCGCATCCAGACAAATACTGAATTGGGTCACACCGTCTGCGTAGGATCGCCCAGACCGAGCGGATTAAGCAGAGTTCCTTCAAACTCCTACGGTCTTTGACGGCCCGGAACAGTTCCGGACCCCAAAGTTACTTCGCCACTGGCTTGAAAACCGCTAAAAATAATTTAACGTGTTTCTTAAACTTCCAGAGAGCTTAAATCGATCGACAAGCCTGGACCCATGGTGGTGCTCAGGGATACTTTCTTCAGGTAAACACCTTTAGAACTGGCAGGTTTGGCTTTTTTCAGGTCGGAAACCAGGGCTTCGAGGTTTTCTTTCAACGCGCTGCCGTCGAAGTTCAACTTGCCGATACCGCCGTGAATGATGCCGCCTTTGTCGGCGCGGAAACGCACCTGACCGGCTTTGGCGTTTTTAACAGCCGTGGCAACATCGGGGGTTACTGTGCCGGTTTTTGGGTTCGGCATCAGGCCTCTTGGGCCCAACACTTGACCTAACTGACCCACCACTCGCATAGCGGCAGGGTCGGCTACGACCACGTCAAAATCCATCATGCCGCCTTTAACCTGTTCGGCTAAATCTTCCATACCGACGAAGTCGGCACCGGCAGCCTTGGCCGCTTCGGCGTTGGCGCCTTGGGTGAATACGGCTACGCGCACCGACTTACCGGTACCGTGTGGCAAAGTCGTCGCACCGCGTACGGTTTGGTCGGACTTGCGCGGGTCGATGCCGAGGTTAACGGCTACATCTACCGTCTGTTCAAACTTGACCGGCGGCAGTGACTTCAGTAGCTCCAGGGCATCGAGGATGCTGTACTGTTTGGTGAAGTCGAATTTTTCGCGAATTGCCTTTTGACGCTTAGAAAGCTTTGCCATGTTACACGCCCTCCACTTCAAGACCCATCGCGCGGGCGGAACCGGCTATGGTACGAACCGCTGCATCCATATCCCCAGCCGTTAAATCGGCGGCTTTAGTCGTGGCGATTTCTTCGAGTTGGGCGCGCGTCACTTTACCGACTTTGTCACTGTTGGGTTTGGCGCTGCCCGCTTTGACACCGGCTGCCTTCTTTAACAGATAAGCGGCAGGTGGTGTTTTCATCACGAACGTGAAACTACGGTCGCTGTAAACGCTGATCACGACAGGGGTGGGGGAACCCGGTTCAATATTTTGAGTCTGCGCGTTAAACGCTTTACAGAACTCCATAATGTTCACACCGTGCTGACCCAAAGCAGGGCCCACCGGGGGACTCGGGTTTGCTTGTCCGGCCTTAACCTGCAGGCGGATATACGCTTCTATCTTCTTAGCCATTTTTTACTCCGGTTAGTGGGTAGATAACGCCTCCGGACACCGGCTGATGTCGTTCTCAGGCTCCCCTTAATGCCTTGCGCAGAGATGCGGGGCACAACAATTGTCGCCCCTTAAAATACTTGAATGTGATGCCGGGGCGGACTGCTTGCAGCACATCGAATGGCCTCCCGAGTCGCAACCCGAAGACGGCCGAGGTTGTGTGTAACGATTAGGCTTTCTCGACCTGGCTGAATTCCAGCTCTACCGGCGTGGAGCGCCCAAAAATGAGAACAGCCACACGAAGTCTGCTTTTATCGTAATTGACTTCTTCGACAACGCCGTTGAAATCATTGAACGGTCCATCGGTGACGCGGACCATTTCGCCTGGCTCAAATAACGTCTTCGGTTTGGGCTTATCGGCGGAGTCGTCGACCCGCTGTAGAATCACTTGTGCTTCTTTTTCGGTAATGGGTGCGGGCCTGTCGGCTTTACCACCAATAAAGCCCATGACGCGGGGGGTTTCTTTGACCAGGTGCCAAGCGTCGTCGTTCAGCTCCATTTGCACTAACACGTATCCAGGGAAGAATTTGCGCTCAGAGCGTCGCTTTTGTCCGCCGCGCATTTCGACCACCTCTTCGGTGGGCACCAGAATATCGCCAAACGAGTCCTGCATACCGTGCAGTTCCACTCGCTCTTTCAATGAAGCGGCTACTTTCTTCTCGTAGCCAGAGTATGCATGCACCACGTACCAACGCTTTGCCATAATCGCCTCTAGCCGCCCAGAACCATTCGGGCCAATTGACCGATACCCCAATCAAAAAGCCATAAAATCAACGCCGTAATTATTACGACCCCCGTCACCAGTAGTGTGGTCTGATTCACTTCAGCCCTGGTCGGCCAAACCACCTTGCGAATCTCGACTTGAGCCTCTCTGACCAGTCGCCAGAAGGCTTGCCCTTTTGCGGTTTTCACGGCAACGAAGGCGGACACCAAGCCGACGACTATCATCGCCAAAACCCGGAGGAACAACGGCTCGGCCGAAAAATAAGAATTGGCTGCAGCACCGCCTATGATCAGCGCGATCACGACGAGCCATTTAAGACCATCCATTCGAAATTCGCCTGATTCCACTTTCGTATTCATTGAACAGCCTAAGTTATCTGTTTACTTACCTTATATGGCAGGCCAGGAGGGACTCGAACC
>CAZING010000191.1:0-5374 GCA_964540505.1 uncultured Cellvibrionaceae bacterium
GGCAACACGCCTTGACGGAGGCGCCTTGTGCAAACCGGTCCCACGGCGAACAACAAGAGCTTGCCACCGAAGCCCGCAAAAACTTAAACGACCAACAGCGGCAATTAATCGCAACTATGGACAGTGAAATCGATCGCGGCCTCGACCGGGCATTTGCCTCTGCAGAAGTCGGCATCGACCGGTTTTTGGACTGGAATTTCAGTTTGACCGGACAGTATTCACAATTGCTGATGCTGAGCCGCTCCATGCTGAGCGAACGCTCTTTTACGCAGCAGCTTGGCGAGCGCATTGACCGCCATCTCGACCCGCTGCTGTCGCCAGAGCTCGTTCACCTGCAAGATCGCCTGGCAAGCCAGCTCGGTGATGCGTTAAACCGCATCACGCAAAGCCAGGACGCTTATCTCACGCATTTGGTTGAAAGCGCCGATTGCGTGCGCTTCGAAAAACCCGACCTGCCTTTGTCTGTTGCGGTCAATAAATCCTTGGTGGGCACAGGCCTCGCCGTCGGGCCTGTGGCTGCGCTCACAGGCGGCATCGCCCTGCGCGCAACAACACGGGCCGCAGGCGGCGCCGGGTCGCGAGCGCTGACCAAACCGGCAAGTAAGCGCGTCGCCTCGCAGATGTTCGCGCGTTTGAGCACGCGCGCAACCGCGGGCACCGCCTCGGGTTCGGTGGGCGCCTTGTGCGGGCCGTTTATGGTCGCCTGCGGCTCGGCGTTCGCGTTGGTCACCTGGATTGGCATGGACCTGACCATCAACCAAATAGACGAAGCCTTAAACCGCGAGCGCATGCGTGACGATTTGTTGGCGGTGCTCAACGAACAGAAACGGGAGCTGCGAGCCCAACTGCGCGAGGGATTCCACCGCAGTGCTGGCATGGCCTTCGAGGCGATGGAGCAGTACCAGAATCAAACGTTCAACATTCGCCGAGACGCTCTGGGCGTGAGGACAGCAGCACCCGAGCAAGGCTGATCGGTAGCGGACGGGCGCGGCCGGTTGCCGCAGCCGGCCAGTGATTTCGCTCACATTTTCAAAACGAGCGCCGCTTCAGTGCTCAAAATCACACTTTCTTTGCTGCGCGAATCACCGGGCACGCTAACCTTCACTGTTTGATGCGCGAGAGCTTCGCTCTGGTTGCCCCCAAAATTCTGGTTATACGCGCGCTAATATTTCAATACCTCGCCAGTGGAGACCCAAATGCCCAGATCACGCCCCCGTTTGTTATCGCTCGCCAGGATCGCCGCGTCTTTAATCGGCGCTCTCATTCTGGCGGCCTGCGGCGGGCAAGGGGGCGGCGACGGCAGTTCGTCCAGCGCCAGCAGTTCTTCGAGCAGCAGTTCGTCCAGTTCGAGTTCGTCCAGTTCGAGTTCCTCCAGTTCCAGCTCGTCAAGTTCATCGTCCAGTTCAAGCTCATCGTCCAGTTCGAGTTCGTCATCAAGTTCGAGCTCATCGTCGAGCTCTTCAAGCTCGGGCGATATAGCCGAGTGTGGCGGTGGCACGCCGCACGCGCGAGTCACCGGCAGCCCCGGCAATTATCAGGTAAACGGGCAGACTGTGGCCGCGGACCTCGGATCCGCCATCAACGCCGCGCTCGCGTCACTCACCCCCAACCGCACCAGCCAGGAGCGTGTCTCGGTGATGGTAAGCGGGGATATAGGCGC
The DNA here is from genome assembly GCA_964540505.1 of uncultured Cellvibrionaceae bacterium. GTDB lineage: Bacteria > Pseudomonadota > Gammaproteobacteria > Pseudomonadales > Cellvibrionaceae > CAYZQH01. Next base: position 1,661 of record CAZING010000191.1, read on the forward strand.
CACTCGCATCAACCTTCACAGCAATACGATCTTTGAAACTTGCGGCACCTTGAATCTCGGAGCCGTGGCCAACCGGGGGTCGATCAGCATTTGGGGTTACGAATCGGAGAATATTTCGATTCCCTATTTGAAATTGACGGGTACCCCGTGGGCGGCCATGCTGATTGCCCAAACACGCAACCTGCACCTGGGCGAAATTGACGTCCGCTTGAACGGCGGCATAGGCATTCGTTTTGATCAAGGTCGCGGTACCAACACCAATGTCAAAATCGACCGTGTATACGTATCCGGCACCGGCGGTCACGGCGTCGAAACCTGGGACATGGACGGGCTCGAGATAGGCACTGTGATCGCCCGCAACACCGGTTACGCTGGGCTGCTCTTAAACAACACCCGAAACGCCCGCATCGGCCTGGTGGACGGTGACAACACCGGCGCCGGCACCGGCTACGCCACTTTGCGATTCGCCAATACCAACGGCATGATCAACGGCGGCTGGCCGACCAATATTTACGTGGATAAAGTGATCTCACGCGGGGGCGGTCGGGGCTTGTTCTGTGTGTCCAATTCGGGCGGTGTCGAAATCAACGAGATCGATCTTGCCCGCAACGGCAACAATTCCGTTTTGATTGAAAACTGCCACAATGTGAAAATTAACCGCGGCACCATTAACGGCGGCGGTGACCTGCGCATTTCGGCACGCAACGAATTCCCAAACACCAGTAACGTCACCATTGCCAACGTGAACCTGGTCAACACCAGTGTGCTGGAATCGCCATGCGGCCAAAACATAAATTGGCACAACGTCAACGTCTCCGGCGGAAGCTACACAGTGTGCCGGTAAGACCGAACCTTAGCAGGCGATTTAACCGGGCTTCGCCCGGCGAAGCTAAGGGACAGCAGAGTTTAACACCGACAACTAAGGCGAAACCTATAATGAAACAAACCTTGATCCACGCGGCACTGACGTTACTTATCTGCCCTTTTATAGTCAACTGCGGCGGCACTGGTCAGACAACGTCCTCGTCTTCCGGCAGCTCTGGTACAAGCAGCTCTTCTTCGTCGTCATCGTCAAGCTCGGGCGCGACCGGCGAATGGGTGACCTGTGCGCAAGAGCAAGACATTTGCCAGCTACCGGGGCTCGGTTTGGTTCGTTTTGGTAAAGACGGCGCTTGGTCAGAAGCGATATACGAGAGTGAATTGCACTGTAGCGCCGCCGCGTTTCGTGCGCCAAGTACAGGCTCCGACCGCGTTTGTCAGTACAGCCTCGAAGCGATCCTCGAGGCTGCGCCCATGACCGGCAGCTCTTCGTCTTCAAGTGGGTCACCGGGTCCACCGGGGAGCCCCCCGCACAGTGGCACGGTGTTTTTAGACCCGGATATCATTCGCCCCGGCGACCCCAGTTTGTTCGACGCCATCCGCTATGTCGGCGCGGCCCAGCGCAGCGCCTGGCACAGCGAACGCGCGGGCGTACAAACCTTTAACGCGCATTTGTTTGAGTTGAGTTTTAGCGATGGCGACACTTTGGAGGTCGCGGTGGAGGCCGTGGTCGGCTCGCAAAGCCAGGCTCGAACCGAAGCCGATAAACTGGCGATACCGCTTGGTCAAATACCCGCAATTTTACGCAAGCACATGTCCAGCCTGGTTATTTTCGCAGGCACGGGTCGCGGCAGCGCGAGCGGTGGCAAGGTCAGCACTTACGCGGCCGACAACGACATTAAAATTCGCGACGGGTTTCTTGAAGAGTTTTTGACCCACGAGGCCACCCATACCTCACTGGATGCGATCTACTACGCCAATGACGCCTATCGCCAGGCTGTCCAAAACGATAACAATTTCATTTCGACCTACGCGAGAGACAACGCCAACTCTGAAGACTTGGCGGAGACGGTGGTGCCCTACTTAGCCGTGCGCCTAAGACCGGATCGAATTTCCGCGGATTGGGACGCTAGAATCCGCGATGCGATGGCCCACCGCATCGCTTTTCTCGACAACGAAAATTTGGATTGGCACCCGGTCCATGACACGGCCGATTCGGTACGCGGTAAGTTAAACGCACCGACGCCCGGCACCCGTCTGCACGATACCAGCGCCAGCTTTAATTGGGCGGCACCCGAGACGGCCGACTTGTTTGAGTTGCTGCTGGGTACCACAGGGCCTGGCTCCACGGATGTCTACCAAGACACCACCACCAACAGTTTCGCAACCGTGGATCGCCTGCCCGACGACGGCCGCCCGGTGTTTGCGCGCCTACGCACACGAATCGATAACCGGTGGCGTTACGATGATTACACCTACCTCGGTTATGACAGCACGCAAACCGCCGCCACGCTTTTGAGCCCGCTGACAGGCGCATTTTTAAAAGGCACGGAACTCGACCTGCGCTGGGACCATCCCGCAGGCGCAAGCGCGTTCGACCTACTAGTGGGCGACCAAGGCGCGGGGTCGCATAACCTGCGCGCCAGTCAAATCACCGACGCAACTCATGTCAAAATCACCGACCTGCCACTGCACGGGCAAACCCTGTATTTGCGTTTGTTCACCAAAAACGACTCTTGGCTGTACCGCGACTATACGGTTATTGCCGCCAGCAATGCCTCTCGGGCAGATCTAATCGCGCCAGTACCGGGGACGGGCTTTTCCGAAGCCACCGTCACCTTCCGATGGAACAGCCCGATCGGCGCACGGCACTACGATTTACTCGTCGGCACGACTGGCCCCGGCGCCACGGATATTCGCGCCAGCAACGTGACCGGCGCCAACTCCGTGACGCTCACCAATATACCCACCGACGGCCGCGCCGTTTACGTCAGGCTTTGGACCAATGTCGATGACTGGGAATATCAGGATTACGTATTTTAAAGCGCCGCCCGAGGGCGCGAGGCAAACGCTTTTAGCGCTTTAATGGGTTCGTCCGGGCGACGCTTGGCGCTTTTAAGCTTTCAGAGAGTTAACGCCCAGTGGCTTACGTGCCGACATCAATGACTCCAAGCCACTCACGCCGCTGGTTCGGTGTTTCGAGACGATCGCCCGCGCCTTAAATCACCAAATGACCATGCTCGATTGTTTATCTAATATGGAGAGCTGAATCACCTCGGCGCATGGTGCTTGCGCCGCTCCGTAACACACATGCAAGGGTAAAAGGTGTTCTTCGCGAGGGTGGCAATAGCGCGCGCCGGGCGCGTCGGCCCAGCGAATCAGCCGCTCTCGTCGCGCGGCTTCTTGCTGCAGTTCGCTGGCACAAGTCTCGTGCAGCCAACCTTCAAACGCCTCGTTTAGCTGTGTGGTCTCGGCCTCAGCGGGCGCAAAAAATGCCCGCATATTGTGAAACGAAAAACCCGACCCCAATACCAAAACATTTTGTTCGGCAAGCTTTTGTAACGCCATGCCTATATCGATATGAAACGCGGCGTCCAAACTGTTGACCAGCGATATCTGCACGCAGGGAATGTCCGCGTCGGGGTACATAATTTTTAAAGGGACGAACATGCCGTGGTCAAACCCTCGCTTGTCGTCCAACTTGGCTTCGATTCCGCGATCGCCAAGCATTCTTTGGATGGCACCCGCCAATGCCGGCTCGCCCACCGCCGGGTATTGGATTTCATAGGATTCGGGCGGAAACCCGTAATAGTCGTAAATCAGCGGTGGTTTGGCTTGCGCGGTGATGGTAGGCACCGCCTCTTCCCAGTGCGCGCTGACCACAACAATCGCATC
>CAZING010000192.1:0-5287 GCA_964540505.1 uncultured Cellvibrionaceae bacterium
GTTGCCTGTGGGCTCATCGGCAAGCAGCAGCGCCGGCTTATTGACCACGGCCCGAGCGATGCCGACGCGCTGTTGTTCGCCGCCGGATAAGGTGATCGGGTTCATGCGCTCTTTATCCAAAAGCCCGACTTTGTCGAGCGCCGCCCGCACCCTGCGCTGCAGCTCTCGCCGCGGGTAACCGGCTATGGTCAACGGCAGGGCGACATTTTCGAAGACGTTTCTATCGAACAACAAATGGTGATCCTGAAAGACCACACCAACCTGACGGCGGTGATACGGAATCTGCGCCGATCGCAGCCGTTTCAGGTTGCGCCCGCCAATCAGAACCTCGCCACGGGTCGGGCGTTCCATCAACATGATCAGCTTCAGCAAGGTGCTTTTGCCGGCGCCGGAATGCCCGGTGAGAAACACCATTTCGCCTCGTTCGACCTGCAGCGTCAAGGCCTTTAAGGCCTCGTGACCGCCGGGGTAGCGCTTGCCGACCTGGTGGAATTCAATCATGGGTTCGGGTCGCTGGCCTCTTGTTTTGCGAACAGCGCGCGGACGAAGTCTTGTGCCGAAAACGGTTGCAGGTCATCGATTTGCTCGCCGACCCCGATAAAACGGATGGGGATCTTGTGTTTGCGGGTCAACGCGAAAATCACCCCTCCTTTGGCGGTTCCGTCGAGCTTGGTCAGCGCAATGCCGGTGACCCCCGCGCTCGATTTGAAGGTATCCGTTTGGCTGACGGCATTTTGACCGGTGCCAGCATCCAGCACCAGCAACACTTCGTGGGGGGCGCTCGGGTCGAGCTTGGTCATCACCCGGCGGACCTTGGCGAGCTCCTCCATCAGGTTGCTTTTATTATGCAGTCGACCGGCGGTGTCGGCGATGACGACATCGATGCCGCGCGAGTTCGCCGCGCTTATTGCGTCGTAGATAACCGAGGCGCTGTCGGCGCCTGTGTGTTGGGCGATCACAGGGACGTTGTTGCGCTCGCCCCAGATTTGCAACTGTTCGACTGCGGCGGCGCGAAAGGTGTCGCCTGCGGCGAGCAAAACGCTTTTGCCTTCGCGTTGAAGCCGCTTGGCGAGCTTGCCAATGGTGGTGGTTTTGCCGACGCCGTTAACACCGACGACGAGAATCACGAAAGGTTGGCTGCGCGGGCCTATTTCGAGAGGGGCCTCGGCCGGGCGAAGCTGGGCCAAAAGCTCCGCCTGCAGTGCCTGATAAAGCGCGTCGGAATCCGCCAGTTGTTTGCGGGCAACCTTTGCGGTCAGTGAATCAATGATTTCGGTGGTGGCTTCTATGCCGACGTCGGCGACCAACAGTTGCGTCTCGAGTTCTTCGAGTAAGTCGTCGTCTATCGCTTTTTTGCCCAACAGCAGCCCGCCCAGACCTTCGGAAAATTGCGTGCTGGTGCGCGAAAGACCCTGTTTGATACGCGCAAAAAAGCCAGTCTTTTGGGGCGACGGTGCGGTTTCGGGGGCGTCTGGGGATTCGACTACCGGAGCCGGGTCGGCGGGCGCCGCTGTGGGTTCGGGCACAAAAAGCCCATCGCTTAGCAGTTCGTCCGGGATTTCGACTTCGAGCTCAACCTCTTCGAGATCGAGCTCGGCCAGGTCGATATCCTCGCCCGCTGTCGCAGACTCGGCGGGCGTTGCCGCCGGCGCGTTGTTTTCGGACTCGGACGGAACCTTGATATTCTTGTTGCGTTTGAAAAACATCATATGCACAGTGTCGTACTGAAAAAACCGCGTAATCCTACCATTTGTCCGCAGGAATTGAGAGCTGAGCTTGCCTACTAAGTCGAAAAACCTTGCGCCGCGTGGCTCGGGCCGGTTGCGGATACTCGGCGGCACCCACCGTGGGCGGGTGTTGCGGTTCCCTGAGGCCGATGGTTTGCGACCGACCGGCAATCGCATCCGCGAGACCTTGTTTAACTGGTTGGCGCCGCTTTTACCTGGCAGCCGCTGCCTCGATGCGTTCGCGGGCTCCGGCGCGCTAGGCTTCGAAGCGCTTTCGCGCGGGGCGCGACACTGCACTTTTATCGAAGTCGATGCCCAGGCGGCACAGGCGCTCACCGGCAATGTCGGCCTGCTTAAAGCGACCGCCGAGGCAGAAGTGGTGCACGGCGATTTGCTCGCCTGGCTCAAGCGCCCGGCAACCCTAAGCTACGACTTAGTGTTTCTCGACCCGCCCTTTGCCGCAGGCTTCTGGCAACCGGCGGTTGCCGAACTCGAGCGCGGCTGGCTGGCGCCGCAGGGCTGGGCCTATGTCGAGTGCCCGCGCGGCGTGAACCTGCAGGTGCCCGAGCATTGGTATCTGCACCGAGAAAAACACGCGGGGCAGGTGACCTACAGGCTTTATGGCAATGACCGACCTGTTTAAACCTACTGGTGAGCTTGACGACGGCGTTCGCGCCTAGCGAGTATGCTTGCTGTGACTGTTCGGCCCGGCACAGACGCCAGGCCAGTACTGGTTATAATGCCGCTCGCGCCACACGCAAAATGCCAAGAGGCTAAATATGACATCAGACAATAAGACCCGGGTGGTCTATCCGGGAACTTTCGACCCCATCACCAACGGTCACGTCGATCTCGTGCAGCGCGCCAGTAAGTTGTTCGGCACAGTGGTGGTGGCCGTGGCTGCAAGCCCCAGTAAAAAGCCGTTGTTTAACCTCGCCGAGCGCGTGGCTCTGTGTAAAGACGTGCTCGCGTCCTATGCCAACGTCGAAGTTTGCGGCTTCGATGGCCTGCTGGCGAGTCTTGTCGCTAAAGAGAAAGCCAGTGCGGTGCTGCGCGGTTTGCGCGCCGTGTCGGATTTTGAATACGAATTTCAGCTCGCCAATATGAATCGGGCGCTGTCGCCGGATATGGAGAGTCTTTTTCTGACCCCGGCCGAACATTTGTCGTTTATATCTTCTTCGCTGGTGCGTGAAATTGCCTCGCTCAAAGGCAATGTCCACAAGTTTGTGCCGCCTTTGGTCGAGCGCGCCTTGATCTCGAAATTCGCCGACTCCTAACACCCGATACCAGGCGCTCAAGTTGCTTGCTCAATCCTTGCCGGGTTGCTGCCAGGGGTTGTTGCGCGTGCGCTTAACGCAGGGCACCTTGCGGTGCAGCCCCGCCTTGCCCACCATGTGAGCGCTTACCGGCGCGGTGATTAACAAAAATATTGTGATCAGAATCTCATGCGCGCTAAGCCCGTCGCCCAGACTTGTGAAAAAAATTGAAGAGGCGATCAACATGCCGCCGACGCCGAGGGTGGTGGCTTTGGTCGGCCCGTGAAGCCGCATGTAGAAGTCCGGCAAACGCGCAAGGCCGATGGCGCCGATCAGTGCAAAGGTGGCGCCTAGCAATATGAAAGCTGAGATCAGAAATTCAAGCATGGTTTCGCCTCGGGCGGTGTCGACAGACCGCAAGTTTATTCAATGATGTCACCGCGCAGCAGATATTTGGTCAGCGCCACTGTGCCGATAAACCCCATCACCGCAATCAGAAGCGCCGCCTCGAAATAGAAAGTGGACTGTTTGTAAATGCCAAACAGAATCAGCAGCGCTGCGGAATTGATGTACATGGTATCGAGCGCCAGAATCCGGTCTTGAAGCGAAGGCCCCTGAAACAATCGCCAGAGGTTTAAAACCAACGCGATACACATCATGCCGAGTGCTACGGCTAACACCGACTCTAACATTCGAATATCTCCTTCAGCGGCATTTCGTACCGGTGTTTGATCTCCGCTATGGCTTCGTCGTTATCGAGCGCGTGCAGTGCATGGATCAGCAGCGAGCGTCGGTCGTGGCTGAAATCCACAACCACTGTGCCTGGGGTCATCGAAATGGTATTGGCAAGCAGGGTGATAGTGAAGTCCATTTCCAGCGTAAGTGGGTAGGTGATAAACGCCGGTTGCAAGCGGCGTGACGGCAGCAGAATCATTCGTGCCACCTGCCAGTTGGCGACCAGGATATCCCACATTAAACGCGCCAAGTACAGGCCGGCCAGCAGCGGCTTTTTTGTTTGCATCGCTTGGGGCCAGAAGCTGCGGGTAGTGTAGGCGATCACCCAACTAAGAATCGAGGCCAGAACAACGTGCCCGGGATGGATCGAATTGACCAACAACAGCCAAAGCAGAATCAGAATAGCGAACAGATAGGGGCGAGGAAACCAGCGTTGTAGCGAAGCCATCAGTGCACCTCCTCAGGGGTTCGGTCGGTGGCGGCCCTTGTGGCGTTGACCGCGTTTATGTAGCTGTGTGGGGACGTCAACTGCTGCGCGAGTTGCTCGGTGTAGTGCATCGCGGGGCGGCCAAACAGAATCAGCAGCGGCCCCAGCAGCAACAGCGCCAGGGTGCAGGCGAGCGCATAGGTGTCGTTCTTATTCACGGGCTGTTCGGGTGCGGTGGTTTTATAAAAAAACGTGCTGCCTGCGCGGCTGAGCGCGATTACAGCGGCCAGAGAGCTTATCAGCAACAGCGCCCAGAACCACGCGCCGCTGGCACTGCTGCCTGCGGCCTGCATCAGCAGTACCTTACCGGCGAAGCCCGCAAAGGGCGGCAGCCCCGCAATTGAAACGCCCGCCAACAGAAACAACAGCGCGTATAAGGTCGGCTGGGGCACGCTCGGACCGGGCCGAATCTGATCTTTCAAGCCGCCGCGCTGTCGGGCCAGCAGCCCCGTCATTAGGAAGAAGCCCGCCGAGACCAATGTCGATTGCACCAGATAGAACATGCCGGCGGCGTAGGCGGCTTCGGTGCGCAACGAAAACCCAGTTATCAGCGTGCCGATGGAGACCACCAGCAGATAAGCCACTAACAGATGCATCTCGCGCGAAGCCAAAGCCCCGATCAGACCGAGCGCTATGGTGAGCAGCCCAATCGGCCACAACAAATCGGCGGCGAAATGCGCCAGCGAGCCCGCGTTGTCGCCGAAAATCAGTGGGTAAACGCGGATAATCGCGTAGACGCCCACTTTGGTCATAATCGCAAACAGCGCCGCGACCGAGGCGTCGGTTTTGGCGTAGGCCTGAGGCAGCCAGAAGTACAGAGGCACAATGCCCGCTTTCAAACCAAACACCACCAGCAGAATGGCCGCTGCGGCGCCCGCCAGAGGTTGGTCGGCCGCCGACAGTTCGGCCACCCGCTCGGCCAGGTGCGCCATGTTCAAAGTGCCGGTTACGCCGTAGATCACCGATACCGAAATCAAAAACAACGCCGACCCCGCCAGGTTCAACACCACGTAATGGAGCGCGGCTTTGGTTCTGTCGGCGCCGCCGCCAAACACCAGCAGCGCATAAGAGGCCAGTAACAG
>CAZING010000193.1:0-5265 GCA_964540505.1 uncultured Cellvibrionaceae bacterium
GGCCGTCGCCCACCAAGCCGAAGTAGACCATATCGTCGGTGTAATCGAGGTTCCAGTCGGTAACGGTTACGCCGCCAACAAAGCTCTTGGCGCCTTCATCGTCTACATCGACCGCGTGCAATGTAACGTTGCCGTTAACAAGCCGATTGAGGTTCAACGAGAACAGCTTCGCCGGTTGATCGCTTTGGCCGCCGAGAATTGCATTAGGGCCGTGCGGGCCGGAGCCGAATACCAAATGCCATTGGTTGTCGTCCAAGTCGGTGTAGGTGCCGTCTCTGGACACGCGTTTTTTCGCAACCGCGACTTTGCCGAAGGTGTGGCCGAGCTCGTCATGGCTGATTTCGCCCAAAAGCCTGGGCGCTACTTCAGGGTTGGTGACGTCAAAGATCATATAGGCCGAGCGCAAGGTTGTCTCCTCGCCGCCGCGATTGAGCCTGTAGTCACCGCCGCCGAAGCGCATGCCCACAACTATAATGGTGCCCCAGCCGCCTACGTAGGTATCAGAGTCGGCTTCGAAGATGTTGACATCGAACTTCTGCACTTCGGAATCCACATAGTAAACGTGGTTGGCGCCGTAATCGGGGCTGGTCAGCCACTTCAGGTGCGGCAGCAGGTTGTAGGGGGCGTAAGCCCACACCTCGCCACCCAATGGGTGGTCCACCAAACCGGCGGGCGTGGGCAGGTAGCTCATCTCGCTCGGGTCGAAAAACCCACCGTTAAACGCGTGCAGCAGGCCGTCGTTGGCGCCTACGTAAATCATCTGCCTGCGGTCGCGCTGCGCGGCGCGGTAGGCCGTGTAGGTGGGGTCTCGGTAGAGGCGGTCGTAATCCTCGTGAGGCACGCCCACTTGCGCGGCGGTGGAGTTGACTATAGCGCCCAGACGCCAAACCTTTTCGCCGCCGTAGCCCCAATCCACCGAGCGAGAACGCATACCTGGGATGCGATCGTCGCCGCGAATAAACCGTACAACGTTTTCGGCATGATCGTCACCGTCGGCATCGAGCAGCGGCATTAACGGCCGAGTGGCATGACTCAGCGCGCCGACGTCGAAACTCTGTTTTTCGTTATCGGTTATCTGCCCGTCGTAATTACCCTCGGCATCTGGCGCGTCCACCCCGGTAAAGATGTAACGTCCTGTATCCGATTTCGCGCCATAAGCGCGTTGCTCACGCACCTGCTGATTGCTTAAATCCGCCAGAAGGTTGCGTGCGTCCCATACCGGCTCCATATCTTCCAGCGGCAGGTTCATTACCGCGCCTTCTATATTCTTGTCGCCATTGGCCGCAACTGTGTAGCGGTTGAACAAGGCTTCCAGATTGCGGCTGGTAAAATCAATCGCGGTATCGGCGTCGGTCAGTTTTCGGTCGTTGCCGTTCTCACCCACCGAGTCTTCGCGGTAATTCAAAAAGCGGTCGAGGAATACACCGCTGAAACTGCTGACCCAGCTGACCGTTTTGCCGTTGTTTCGGAACCTGGGCTTGTAGAGCGTGTGCACACTCGAGCCCTCGCCGGTGGCGGTGTTGACGCTGACCGACGCGGAGGTGCTGGTGCGGAAGCGGTTCAACACGTTTTCTATCGCCTCTTGAATCCGAATTTGTAAGCGCGAGGGGTCGGTGACCAGCAAATAGGCATCGGGGGTACCGCTGCCATCGCTGTCCCACTCGTAGTCGGCGTCGGGTTGTTGGACCTCGTCCGAGGTCTCTTCGTTAAAGAAGCCCCATTTTGATGCGAAATACAAAGGCGATGGCAACTCGGCTGAATTATTTGCGATACCCTCGGCAGTGGCGATATTGAACGTCATTCGATGCCAGCGGCGGTCTCCATCAACCGCCGTGTCTAACACACGACAGAGACTTGAAGCCTCGCAATTAAAGCCTGGGTATTCATAGCCGTTGACACCGCTCGGCGTATAAAAGCCTTCGTTGGCAACGTTGCCCGTGCCGGAAATGACAAACCCGAACCCCATGGCCGAGTCGGTACTGTCGTCAAAGATTAAGGTGTCAACCTCCAGGGTGGTGCCATTGGCGGTGCTCACGATTCTGTACTCGATCAGGCCGTTCAAGTCGGTATCAAAGTCGCCGCCCTGCTCCGAGTCTTCCCAGGCAACGAAATAGCGCCCGTCACTGCCGGACTCATCCCGAGAGAGCACCCGAAAATCCACCAAGGCGCAGCTCGTCGGGACGACGTTTTCGGCGTCGGGTTCGCCGTTGTTTCGACAGGCGGGCAGAATGGTCACAAAGCGGTCGGTGCCCGCCACAGGAATGCGAATATTCGGCAGGTTGCCGGCCATACTGACACCGATGGTTTCAATTGTGGTGGCGTCGGTTCCGAGGGTCGGGCGCATATCGTTGGTGTGCACGTGGTACGACAGCCCCGCCCCCAAATAGGAGCCCTGCAAACGCGGCGCTTCCGGGCAAACCCCGGTTACCGAAGCGAGATTACTGATTGTTTTCGGCGTACAAACCCCGCTTGAATCCATGTCTGAGCTGCCGACGAAATATTTCTGGCCACTGGCCAATTCCAGCTGGCCTATTTCGTTGGTGAGCTCGCCCAATGTCTTGGTACCCGGCAGGCCCAATTGCGTCAAAGTGGTGTTCGCACGCTGACCGTGAAAGTCATCGTCGTAGGAAATATAACTGGCGTTAAAGCCGATGACGTTCATGCTGGCGCAAGCCCCGTCCGGTGCGTCTTCGTCGACCGGGTCGCCCCAAGTCGCCTCAAAACCAAGGCCGGGCGGCAAGTTAGCGGCAGACAGCGTCACAGAAGGCCCCTGGGCGCCGGCGAAATAGCGATAACTCTCCGCCATCAACTCGCCAAACGGGTTGCCCCAGTTGCGGCATTCGCCATTGTTAAAACTCGTTTTGCCCCACTGACAATTGCTGTTATAAGTGCCCTTGAGGTTGTTGTCTTCCGAGAAGTATTGATAATCGACTATGCGCAGCGCATCCAAGGTGCCAATAAGCGAATCGGTCAGCGAGGATTGCGCACGCTTATAAACAAAGGTGCCGTCATCCGGGTCGAATTCGCCGTCTATTGTGTCGACGTTTTTGCGCAGCACGCCGAAACTTTTGTTGGTATTGTAACCGCCGGTCATCAACCCGAACTTCACTTCACCGTCTGCGCCATAGCGCTGCAGTATGCCTTCGGGCTTGCGATTGTTGCCGTAGGCGACGCAGTTGTGGGCGCCGTTGCCACTGTTGGCCCCGCAGACTTCCACCCTCACTTGGTAATCCGTGCCGGATTCAGGTGAGACTCCGTAGGCGTACACCCCGGTTAAGCTCGGGTCGTTTCCGTTCACCCCGGGGCTGTTAGCGGACCCGTCCAAGGGTAATATTTCCGGTTGATATAAACATTGGAAACGCTCCGAACTCGCCCAGAAAGAGTAGTTTCCTTCGACAACCCGAAGCAAAGGCGGCGCCACGACATCTTGCGAAAGAAGGCCGTCTTCGCGCGGGTGTAAGGTGGTATTGCAGAAAGTGACGCCTCGGGCCCTTTGGCAGCTGGCAGCATTGGCTGCACAAGTGTTTGTCACCGCAGGGGTGACGTGGGCCGTGTCAATCAATCGACCGATATCCGCACCGTCGTAGTATTTGGCAAAGCTGTGCGCGTCGTTTGGCAAATACGAACGCTCCAGCACCGTGCGCGTTGGTGTATCGATTGCGCGCTTGCCGCCATAAAGCACCGAGCGCACTATATCGATTCGGGTCATGCTGGCCCAGTTTAGGAAGTTGCCGCTCCACTCGACGCCCGGGCAATACTGGGCGTTGGTGATGCCGTTGCCGACATCCGCGACCGGGGCGGTGGCCGTAGGCGAGAAAACGCCGCTGGCGTAGGTGTAACATTTGTTGTTATCGAAATAACCCGTGTAGTCGTAATTGTGGGTGTAGGTTATCTCCGCTATACCGTCGTTGCCCAGAATATCGTCGTAGTCGTTGTAGGCTTTAAAATACAGCTGATGGTCGCTTGAAAGCGTCAACATGATCATAGGGTTGGAGACTTTCTCTTGCGACATAGGCGGCGTAGAGATGTAGTCCAACAGGTTTTGCGCCTGGGCGCTGCTGGCGAATGCCGCCACACCCAGGCTTAACAGCAACGCGCGTTTCAGGCCGTTCATGTTCGGTAAGTTCTTCATAGAATTTCTCCGATGTTTCTTTCGGCCGCCTGGTAGGTCGACTGCAGCATCACAGTCGCTCTATCGCCCTGGCCGCTCGAGCGCACCGTGACTCGATATAAAGGGATATTGTGGTTGCCGGCGCTGCCGGTTGAATCCGCCAGGTTGTCGTCACCGCGCGGCACAAAACACAAAAATTCGACCAGGTATTGCACATCGATTTCTTCGACGGTGCCGCTTTCGCCTGGGTTGATCGAAATTTTTTCATTTGGCGCGTTCTGCCAAACAGCGCTTTCGGCCCAAACGGGCTTGACGTTGTCTTGCCTTGCAATAGAGCAGCTGCCGCGTTCGTCCCCGTAGGCAAACGACCCTCGAAAACACAAGCCGCCCGTGCATTGCTCGTTGAAGCTAGAGGTGAGATCGACCAAAGAGTAAGCGCCGTTCAGCCTCGACTCGACCACCGACAAAGCCGCCTCGGCCGCTTCAAACGAGACCGCGCGATCGCGCGCGCTGATGGCCATTTTCAGCTCTAAGTTGGAGCTTCTCATGCTGGCCACACCGATTAATGTCACAATCAGAAGGATCACCAAGCTGACGATCAGCACGGCACCTTGTTGCGCGTTTTTCGTTGCATTACGACAAGAAACATTCATGGTTAAATCCGATTTCGCAATCTATAAGTGGAGGTCACAACCTGACGCATGTAACGGTCGTTGTAGGAGTTTTCCAGCAGGTCGTTTTGCGCTTGAGCATCGGGAAGGCTCGGCGACTGCGAGCGGAATAACAGGCTGACCCGCACCGCCACCACATGGCCCCATTCGGCGTCACCGGCGGCAAACGCCGAGGCGTCGAGATAGCTTTCGACCGCGCCGTCGCCATTGCTGTCGACCCCGTAATGAAGCTCCATATCTTCCACGCCAAGCGCCAGCTCTTCGACCTGTGTAGCTTTGCCATCGCGAAGTCGCACGCGCTTTAACGCCGGTTGCTCGGAAGCGGAATTGGAGGTGCCAATGAAGTAGGCGCTGGAATTGTAAGCTTGAACCGTGGCGCCCGCGTTATAACCGACAGAACCGCTGCCAGCGCCCGTGCAACCGCAAGCCGCGTCGCAAATCAGCGATTGGCCGGGCACCGAGCGTATGGCGTCGCCGCAGATT